>NZ_JBNNGV010000017.1:0-115998 GCF_050268485.1 Pseudomonas sp. NPDC078416
CACCACCAGCAGGTCGACGCCCAGCAGACGCGCCTGATCGAGTATCACATTGGAGGGGTCGCCCTGGACCACACGGACACTGCGGATCAGCGCCAGGTCTTCATGGCCCTCGCCCAGTTCTTCACGAAAACTGGCCAGCACCCGCGCTTCGATGCCGTCGATCACCGTGTTGACACCCTCGCTGTGCAGCTCTTTGAGCACGTCTGCGGCGAGATAACTCTGCAGCACCGACTCGGCGAACAGGCCCATGGGTTCCACCACATGCACGACATGCAGCTCGGCATCGAAGGTGCGCGCCAGCACCAGCGCGTGCTGCAGCGTATACGGCGCATAAGCGCCGAGGTCCGTGGCGTAGAGCATCGAGCGGATCATGGGACCCCCGGTCAGCCTGTGAAGTGAAGACTTAATCAGCGTAGCAGCGCGCCGCCCACTGCGACGGCCGACTGTTGCTTTTCGGTCTAACGCCTCAGGGTTTTAGCTCGTTGCTGATGCCGTGGGGCACATGCCCGGTCGCCACGACGTCGCGCGCCCGCTCACAGTGGCCTGGCTGATCGTCGAAGAACACGTCCGCAGCGAAGGCTTCGAGAAACGCCGACTTGTCCAGGCCGCCGAGAAACAGTGACTCATCCAGACGGATGTCCCATTCGCGCAGCGTACGGATCACCCGCTCGTGAGCCGGGGCCGAACGTGCGGTGACCAGCGCCGTGCGAATCGGGCAGGACTCTTCAGGGAATTCGCGCTGCAGGGCGTTCAATGCCGCGAGAAAGGGTTTGAACGGCCCGCCGGGCAAGGGCCGTCGCGCCGCCTCGCGCTCGTTGGCCTGGAACGCCTCGAGCCCGCCGGACTGATACACGCGCTCGGACTCATCGGAAAACAGCACGGCGTCACCGTCGAAAGCGATGCGTAGTTCGGCGCTGGCCGCACGCCGGGCGCCGCCGGAGAGGATGGTCGCAGCGGCGAAGCCCGCATCCAGCGCGCTGCGCACGTCTTCGGCGTGGGTCGAGAGAAACAGATGACTGCCGAAAGCGGCCAGATACGGAAACGGACTGCGCCCGCCGACGAACGCGGCGCGGGAAATGTCCAGACCGTAATGCTGAATCGAGTTGAACACGCGCAAGCCGGTGTCGGCGCTGTTGCGCGAGACCAGCACCACTTCCACCCGGGACTGATTCAGGCTGGCATTCAGGCTCAGCAGTTTTTCCACCAGGCGGAACGCGTCACCGGGCTCGAGGATTTCATCTTCGTGGTCGATCTGGTACTGACGATAGGCCGCGACCCCGCTGGCCATATAAACGTCATGGCTTTCCCGCAAGTCAAACAGCGCCCGCGAGGAAATCGCCAGCACCAGCTTGCTCCCCGGGGTTTTAACGTTCAGCTCAGTGCTCATCAGGCTTCCTTAAAGCAGGAGGTGGGCAAGCGCACGGCCATGACCGTCAACGATTGCCGCGGTCAATAAACGCCAGCGCGTGATACAGGGCGCGCACCTTGGGCATGTCGCAGCCCGCGGCAAGCGCAGCGGCGAGGGGCCGGACGTAGATGGCGTCGAGTTCCAGCGGTCGTTTTTCGGTGAAGTCGTGGTACATGCTCGGCCGGTAATCGGGCATATGGCTGGTGACCTTGAGCAATTGCTCGGCATAACCTTCCGGCAGCACGTGACCGCACGCTTCAGCGCCCTGCACCACTTCCGTCATCAGGCCCTGGATAAGCGCGCGACTGTCGGCGTCGGCCATCAGCGGCGTGGTGCTGGCGTTGAGCAGCACGGAAAGCCCGTTATAGGGTACGTTCCACACCAGCTTCTGCCAGCGCGCCTTGTCGAGATTGCCCATCGCCACAGAGTCAATGCCCGCCTGGTGAAACAGCGAAGCGCCCTGCTCGACCCAGTGCCCGCGCGTTGCCGTATCGGCCGGCCCGCTGTGATAACCGATATTCACGGCACCGAAGGCCTGATGGGTAATCTGCCCCGGACCCGTGCGGTACACGCAGACAAAACACAGGCCGCCCAATAGATGCAGGGAGTCGGGTAGCTCGGCGCGCAATTCTTCCTCGACGCCCAGCCCGTTTTGCAGCAGCAGAACCTTGGCGTCCGGCGCCGCGGCCTGAACGATGGCGGAGGCCACCCCGCCAGTGCCGGTGGTCTTGGCGCCGATCAGCAACCAGTCGCAGGGCGGCATGTCGGCCGCTGAGGCGTACGCCTGGACATGTTCCAGCGCTAACGGGCCGTGCACCTGACTGTCCACGCGCAGGCCGTTGCGGGCGACGGCATCGAATTCGCTGCGCAGCAGAAAATGCACATCAAAGCCGGCCCTGGCCAGCATCACGCCGTAGAAGCCGCCGATCGCACCGGTGCCGATGATGCCGATCCGGGGTTTGGTTGCGCTTTCGCTCGCTGCACTTTCGCTCATGGAAACTCCGCTTCAGGGTAATTCGTCTGGTGGCGTCGCCAGCGCCTGGGCCAGGCCCGTGACAATGGCTTCAGCGGCCATCTGCGTGCGAAGGGGCCCGAAGAAGGCGCCGTCACGCACCACAAACATCGCCGGCAGATGAAACACGCCGTAGCGCTCCACCGCACCGCCGTTTTCTTCGGCATCGATCCAGCACAGGCGATCCAGCGGCAGGGATTGCCCGGGCAAATGGTGCCGCGCCCAACGGCAACTGGAGCAGCCGAGGCTGGTGAAAATCAGCAGTGAGACGCCGGGCAGGTCGAGAAGTTGCTGGTCGAGGTCGAAGTCCGTCAGTTGCAATTGATCCACGCGCTTCTCCTCTGAATGATGTTCGGTTGATTAAATGTCTGTCGCCGTCCGCAACCGGTCAGACAATGCCGCAACCGTTGGACGAAAGCCACGTTTACCCATTGTCGAACCACCGGCTAACGCGCTAAGGTTCGGCTCCCCCGTTGCGCTCAATCATGCTCGGCTCCGCCGCACGGGGACGCTGGCGGCCAGCATCCGTGACCTGATGAGTAACACGATGGCTGATTTACCGATTGACGACCTCAACGTTGCCTCCAACGAGACACTGATCACCCCGGATCAGCTGAAACGCGAAATCCCGCTGACCGCCGCCGCCCAGGCCACTGTCAGCCAGGGCCGCGAAGTCATCCGCAATATCCTCGATGGCAAGGACCACCGCCTGTTCATCGTGATCGGGCCCTGCTCGATCCACGACCTCAAGGCCGCCCACGAATACGCCGATCGCCTGAAAGCACTGGCGGCCGAGGTGTCCGACACCTTGTATCTGGTCATGCGCGTGTATTTCGAAAAGCCACGCACCACCGTCGGCTGGAAAGGCCTGATCAACGATCCGTACCTGGACGACTCTTTCAAGATTCAGGATGGCCTGCACATCGGCCGTCAGTTGCTGCGCGACCTGGCCGAAAAAGGCCTGCCAACCGCGACCGAAGCCCTTGACCCGATTTCGCCTCAGTACCTGCAGGACCTGATCAGCTGGTCGGCCATCGGTGCGCGCACCACTGAATCCCAGACTCACCGCGAAATGGCCTCGGGCCTGTCCTCGGCAGTCGGCTTCAAGAATGGCACCGACGGCGGCCTGACCGTGGCGATCAACGCCTTGCAATCGGTGTCCAGTCCCCATCGTTTCCTCGGCATCAACCAGGAAGGCGGCGTGTCCATCGTCACCACCAAGGGCAATGCCTACGGTCACGTGGTATTGCGCGGCGGCAACGGGAAGCCCAACTACGATTCGGTCAGCGTTGCCCTGTGCGAACAGGCGCTGAACAAGGCGAAGATCAAGCCGAACATCATGGTCGATTGCAGCCACGCCAACTCCAACAAGGACCCGGCGCTGCAGCCGCTGGTGATGGAGAACGTTGCCAATCAGATTCTCGAAGGCAATCAGTCGATCATCGGCCTGATGGTCGAGAGCCATCTGAACTGGGGCTGCCAGGCGATTCCCAAGGACCTCGCCGACCTGCAATACGGCGTGTCCATCACCGATGCCTGCATCGATTGGGAAAGCACCGAGAAAACCCTGCGCAGCATGCACGCCAAGCTCAAGGACGTACTGCCCCAGCGCAAGCGCGATTGACCGTCCCGCAGAAACGACAACGCCGAGCACATGCTCGGCGTTTTACTGTGTGAAGCGCTTCGGTCAGATCTTGGCAGCCTGCCGCTGGTTGCGCTCCATGTAGCGCTCCACGTAGGAGCATGAAGGAATCACGGTGTAGCCGATCCGGTCGGCGTAGTCGAGGGCCACCTTGGTCAAGGCCGCCGCTATCCCCCGCCCGCGCAGTTCGTTGGGAACGAACGTACGGTAGATATCCAGGGTCTCTTTACCCAGGTCCATGTACGTCAGATAGGCACGGTAGCCGTCGATATTGACTTCGAACTGGTGACCGGTCTCGTCATGGTGGATGGACAACGCCTCGCTCATCACTACTCCTCGCGGGTCTTGGAATTGGACCCTTACCTTATCGACATTTTCCCGGCGAAGGAACCTCTACAGGCAGTACGACTACTATTGGCTTCTGCAATAGCGCCTTCTGCAATAGAGCGGACTGCGCCACCCTGTGCCGTTTGGACACCGCGAAGAGCATCGCTGTTCTCAAACAATTTGAGCACAGGCAAATAGTAGGCGCCCTGAGCAAGTGCGCTCAAGTGAATCAACTGTTAATTGCGCTGCCGAGCATCTGACGGAGTGAGCCCACGGAACCTGTTGTCGCCGAGCACTGTCCATTCAGACGCAACGCCCGGTATTAAGTCACTTGATGGCCTTTTCAAGCGGCCGTCCATGATGCGCTTGTCACGATAATCGACTATACAAAAAAGGTCGCCGGTACCGCGAAATCGCCCGGACCGGCGTCACCTGACAGACGCCTTTGCCTGAGGTTTATCCTGTGCGAAGAAAAAGCGTGAGGAGTTGCACGGAACACGTTCAAACCCAAGAATTTTCTGCAGATCTTGCGCGCGGTCCGTTTACTTACTACAAACAATGAGTAAGATGTACGCCGGTCATTTTCTCACTCTCGAGAGATGACTAATTTGATAGAAGTCCTTTAAGGGGAACACGATGAACAACGTTCTGAAATTCTCTGCTCTGGCCCTGGCCGCAGTTCTGGCTACCGGTTGCAGCAGCGCATCCAAAGAAACCGAAGCTCGTCTGACTGCAACTGAAGACGCAGCGGCTCGCTCGCAAGCCCGTGCCGATGAAGCCTATCGCAAGGCTGACGAAGCTATGGCTGCAGCTCAAAAAGCTCAGCAAACTGCTGACGAAGCCAACGAACGCGCTCTGCGTATGTTGGACAAGGCTAGCCGCAAGTAATAATCCCTCGGGATTATTGATAAGCCGACCCGTTAACGGGTCGGCTTTTTTATTGCCCGGAGTTTGCCGACAGTCTTTCTTGATGAGGCGTTTTTCAGGCAATAAAAAACCCGCCCGCCTGCGCATTCGGCGCAGGACGGGCGGGCATCGGCATCACGCTGCTTACAGCGGGAAGGTCATTGCAGCGTCATAGGCGCGCCGCCCACCACGGGCGCTGGCGTCGTCGGCACGGCAATCTCGACCGGCATGCCGTCTTCGGCAGCCACTACGTCCCGCACCTCATCCCAATTGATTCGCAGGCTGTTGGCCAGGTCTTCACGCTTGAGCAGTGCGTTGATCACGGCGGTGTGCTTGTCGACCACCGACGGCTTGCCGCTCTCGTCCAGCGGCGTGTGCGCTTCGAGGTAGACCTTGCCGCCGCTGACGCCAAATTTGTACGGCTCGCTCATGATCCGCACGGTGGTGCCCACCGGGACCATGTCCGCCATTTCCAGCACATTGTTGTTGTACATGCGGAAGCAGCCGTGGCTAGTGCGCATGCCGATGCCGAACTTCTTGTTCGAGCCGTGGATCAGGTAACCCGGCAGACCCAGGCCGAATTTGAACGGGCCCAGCGGATTGTCCGGCCCGGCCGGCACCACGTTGGGCAGGATGTCGCCGTCGGCGGCGTGCTCGGCCTTGACCGACGCAGGCGGGGTCCAGGTCGGATTGGGCGTCTTGGCAGTGACTTTGGTGGTAGAAACCGGCGAGCCCCAGCCTTCGCGGCCAATGCCCAGCGGGAAGGTGTACACCACGTTCCGCCCTTTCGGGTAGTAGTACAAACGGTACTCGGCGAGGTTGATGACGATGCCTTCGCGAGGACCCGGCGGCAGGATGAAACGCGTCGGCAACACCACCTGGGTGCCTGCGCCCGGCAGCCAGGCATCGACGCCGGGGTTGGCAGCGATCATTTCCAGGTAGCCCAGGTCGTAGCGCGTGGCCAGGTCGGCGAAGGTGTCTTCGTATTTGGCGGTCACGGTCTGCACCTGGCCGATGATGTCCTCACCGGGCGGCGGCAACGGAAACTCCAGGGCGGAGACGGGGCCGGCCGCGCACAGCGCAGCGAGCGACAGACAGCGGGCGAAAGCTGGAATGCGCGACAACATCCGGAGAATCCTTGGTAAACGAAGGCTTGATTGTGCGCGATTGTACACGCACGCCTGCCCGTCCGGGAGTGCTCGCGCCCTTAAACGCCGGTCTCCAGTTCCGGCCAGATCGGATGCCAGCCGCGCCGTTGCGCGTCGATGATCGCCCGGCACAGCGGGCACAGCCGCTCATCCTGATAAACCGCCTGCTGGACTTCCGACCAGCGCGGCTGGGCGGGCAGCAAGGTGCCGCACAACGTGCGGTCGGCCGAGCCTGCCAGTTCGAGCTGGCGAGCGACCAGGTGCACGAGGATTTCCTGGCACGCGAACAGGTCGAGCTGTTCGTCAGGCTCGATCAATTGATAGGCATAAAGGGACCAGGCAGGACGGCGCGGCATTGGGGGCTCCAGAGCGGGGGCGCCACATTAGCCGAAAGCCCCCGTCCGGAAAAGGCCTGCAGGCCTTTAAATCAGCGGTTTTGATCTGAAGGTCTGGAAACCGCGCAACGGTCGTCGCGGCATCGACGGCTGCCCTCCGGATGAGGTAACCACGCCAACTGGGGACGAAAGCGGCAGAACAGCCGATAACCGACGTTGAGCAAAGGCCGCAGGGGCCGCCATGACAGCGGCGCAGCCCAGGCGCCAAGCCCGGCGGCGCGCCAGCTCCAGAGGGTGGCGTCCAGGCCCGTGACCCAGGTGCCATCGTCGAATCGGGCGTGCAACACAGACTGCATCTGATCATGGGTGAATCCGAGGGCCTGTGCATCAAAGCCCTCTTCGCTGATGTCGACGAACACCAATCGCGCGGCTGTAGCGTCTGGACCTGCGTGCGCGGAAGCGTGGGAACGCAGGAGCTTGATCTCCCGCGCGCAAAGCGGGCAGTCACCGTCGAAGTACAGCGTGAGTGGCCACTGCTCTTTCTTGTACATCTTCTCGGTCCTGTATAGGTTTGGGCCACCATAGGCGCAAACCCGACGGCTGGCAATGAGCGGTCCCTCGCACCTGATGGCCGACGCCCTGCCTGTATCGGCCTGATGTTTGCGGCGGCGACTAAAGCAACGGCTTCAGGACCGGCCAGACGTTATCCAGCAGATAAGGCTGAGCCGGGGCATTGGGGTGAATGCCGTCCTGTTGGGTCATGTCAGGCCTGCCGCCTACGCCTTCCAGCATGAAGGGGACCAGCGCGACATTGGTGGCTTCGGCGACTTTCGGGTACACCGCCGCGAAGGCCGTGGTGTAGCGCTCACCGTAGTTCGGCGGAATTTTCATCCCCAGCAAGAGCACCTTGGCCCCGGCCGCTTTGGATTGCTCAACCATGTCGGTAAGGTTTTGTTGCAATTGCGCGGGTGGCTGCCCGCGCAAGCCATCATTACCCCCCAGTTCGAGGATCACCAGATCCGGTTTGTGCTCGGCAAGCAGCGTCGGCAGCCGCGCCTGGCCCCCCGCACTGGTGTCGCCGCTGACCGACGCATTGACCACTTTTTCCTTGAAGCCTTCCTTCGCCAGACGCTGTTCCAGCAGACTGACCCAACCGACCCGGGTATCCAGGCCGAAAGCCGCGCTGATACTATCGCCAACGATCAGCACCGTGCCTGCCATCGCGCCTTGTGATACCAGCAGCAAACCCAGGCCAGCACTTAAAAACCACGCACGCATCGGATTCTCCATGAGCGAAAGTATTCTCAGTGCTCGGAACCTCAGCAAAGTGGTCCCAAGCACCGAAGGTGACTTGACCATCCTGCACGAACTCTCCCTGGAACTAAACAAGGGCGACACGCTGGCCATCGTCGGCGCGTCGGGCTCGGGCAAATCCACTCTCCTCGGCCTGCTGGCCGGCCTCGACCTGCCCAGCGCCGGTTCCGTCGTCCTATCGGGGCGCAATCTCAGCGAGCTGGATGAAGATCAGCGCGCCCGGGTTCGCGCTGAACACGTGGGCTTTGTCTTCCAGTCCTTCCAGCTGCTCGACAGCCTGAATGCGCTGGAAAACGTCATGCTGCCAATGGAGCTGGAGGGCCGCAAAGACGCCCGTGATCAGGCCCGGCATCTGCTGGAACGCGTTGGCCTGGGTCAGCGTTTGACCCACACGCCACGGCAACTGTCGGGCGGCGAGCAGCAACGGGTCGCCATCGCCCGCGCGTTTGCCGCCGACCCGGACGTGCTGTTCGCCGATGAACCTACCGGCAACCTGGACAGCCACACCGGCGAGCGCATCAGCGATCTGCTGTTCGAGCTGAACCAGGAACGCAACACCACCCTGGTGCTGGTCACCCACGATGAGCGCCTGGCCCACCGTTGCCGGCGTCTGATTCGTCTCGAAGGTGGCCGACTGGTCGCCCCAATGGAGCCCTGATGGCACGCCTGCCTTTTTCACGCCTGCTTAGCCTCGCGGCGCGCCAGCTCATGCGCGATGCCCGTGCCGGCGAGCTGCGCGTGCTGTTCTTCGCGTTGGTGGTGGCGGTTGCCGCCAGCACGGCCATTGGTTATTTCGGCGCGCGCCTGAACAGCGCCATGCTGTTGCGAGCGACCGAGTTTCTCGGCGCCGACCTGATCCTCGGCGGCTCCGCGCCGGCAACCCCTGCGCAGATCGACGCCGGCAAGGCGCTGAAGCTGGATCACTCGCAGATCGTGATTTTCTCCAGCGTGGTGGCCACCGATAACGGCATCCAGCTGGCCAGCGTCAAGGCCGTCGATGGGGCGTACCCGTTGCGGGGCGAGCTGAAAAGTGCCCCTGCTCCCTACGAGGCCGAAACCGTAGGCGGAGAGCCGCAAGCCGGTGAAGCCTGGGCAGAAGCGCGGATTCTGGTGGCGCTGAACCTCAAAGTCGGCGACAGCATCGACGTCGGCTCCAAGACCTTGAAGCTGACCCGCGTGCTGACCTACGAACCCGACCGCGCTGGCAACTTCTACAGCCTGACGCCTCGGGTGATGATCAACATGGCGGACCTTGAAGCCACCAAGGTCGTGCAGCCCGGCAGCCGCGTCAGTTATCGGGATCTGTGGCGCGGCACGCCGCAAGACCTCGCTGCCTACCGCAAGGCCGTTGAACCCGGGCTGGCGCCAAACCAGAAAATCGACGACGCCCGGGATGGCAATCAACAGATCGGTGGCGCCCTGGGCAAGGCCGAGCGTTACCTGAACATGGCCAGTCTGGTCGCGGTGCTGCTGGCCGGCGTGGCGGTGGCCTTGTCGGCGGCGCGTTTCGCGGCTCGCCGGTTCGATGCCAGTGCGCTGTTGCGTTGCCTGGGCCTGTCGCGCAATGAAGCGCTGGCGCTGTTCGGTCTGCAGCTCGCCATGCTGGGCGTTGCGGCCAGCGCAGCGGGCGCCCTGCTCGGCTGGTTTGCCCAACTGGGCCTGTTTCATTTGCTGGAAAGCCTGCTGCCCGCCGCCGTGCCGCCGGGTGGCTGGCTGCCGGCAGTCGCCGGTATCGGCACAGGGCTCGTTGCCCTGGCCGGCTTTGCACTGCCGCCGCTGGCAGCGCTGGGTCGCGTGCCGCCGCTAAGGGTGTTGCGTCGGGACATGCTGCCGATCCTGGCCAGCACCTGGCTGGTCTATGGCGCAGCGCTGTTCGCGCTGGGCCTGATCATGTGGCGCCTGAGTCTGGACCTGGTGCTGACCTTCGCCCTGCTCGGCGGCGGCCTGATCGCAGCGCTGGTGCTCGGCGGTGTCTTGCTGCTGGCCCTGAAAAGCCTGCGCCGCTTGCTGGCCGGGGCATCGCTGCCGTGGCGTCTGGGCCTGGGTCAGCTGTTGCGCCATCCCATGGCCGCAGCGGGTCAGTCCTTGGCATTCGGTCTGATCCTGCTGTCCATGGGGTTGATTGCGCTGCTGCGCGGCGAGCTGCTCGACACCTGGCAGAACCAACTGCCCAAGGATGCGCCAAACTACTTCGCGCTGAATATCCTGCCCAACGACAAGGACAACTTCGCCGAACGCATGGGCCGCCTGTCGACGCACAGCGCGCCGTTGTACCCGATGATTCCGGGGCGCTTGATGACGATCAACGGCGAGCCGGTGAGCAAGTTCGTCACCAAGGACTCGCGTGGCGAAAACGCCACCCAGCGCGACCTCAACCTGACGTGGGCTGCAACGCTGCCGGAAGGCAACAGCATCACCGCCGGGCAATGGTGGGCGAGCGATCAGCCGCCTGCGGAGGGCGTGGTTCCCGGCGTGTCGGTGGAAACCAAACTGGCCAACAGCCTGAACATGAAGCTGGGCGACACCCTCGGCTTCGTGATCGGCGGGCTGACCCGCGAGGTCAAGGTCACCAGCCTGCGCGACATCAACTGGGACACCTTTCAGCCCAACTTCTTCATGATCTTCCAGCCCGGCACACTCAAGGACGTGCCGGCCACGTACCTGACCAGTTTCTATCTGGCACCGGGCAATGATCAGCAGATCGTCGAACTGTCCCGGGCCTTCCCGGCAGTGACGATCCTGCAGGTGGAGGCGTTGCTGGAGCAACTGCGCAGCATTCTCGATCAGGTGACGATGGCGGTGCAGTACGTGCTGCTGTTCGTGCTGGCGGCGGGGATGGCGGTGTTGTTCTCCGGCTTGCAGGCGACGCTGGATGAGCGGATTCGACAGGGCGCGCTGTTACGGGCACTGGGCGCCAACCGCGCGTTGCTGACCAAAGCCCGGCGCATCGAGTTCGGCCTGCTCGGGGCGGTCAGCGGTGTGCTGGCGGCGATTGGCTGTGAGCTGGTGAGCTTTGTCCTCTACCGTTACGCCTTCAACCTGCAATGGCACCCCCACGCCTGGCTGCTGGTGCTGCCACTCATCGGCACCTTGCTGGTCGGCGGCGCGGGCGTGTTCGGCACGCGGCGGGCGCTGAACGCCAGTCCACTGCAAGTGCTGCGCGAGGGTTAGCCTCGGGGTATGACGGGGGCGGCACTGCGCCGTCCTCCCTCCACCCAAATAGCCGGACCGGCGACCGCAAGGCCGCGGCTATTTCTGGTATTCGATTTTAGTGATCCACCATTGCTTGCTGCCGGACGGCACCGGCACCGAGACCTCGTCGCCGACTTCCTTCTTCAGCAGCGCCCGGGCCATGGGTGAATCGATGGAGATGTAGTCCATGCGCCCATAGATCTCGTCATAACCGACGACGCGGAAACGCTTGCTCTCGCCTTCTTCGTCCTCGACTTCAACCCAGGCGCCGAAGAACACCCGGCCCTCCTGCTCCGGCGAATAAGCGACCACGCGCATGTCTTCCAGCCGCTTGCGCAAGTAGCGCACGCGCCGGTCGATTTCGCGCAGCAGCTTCTTGTTGTACTGATAATCGGCATTCTCGCTGCGATCACCCAGGGAAGCGGCCCAGGCCACTTTTTGCGTGATGTCAGGCCGGTGCTCGCGCCAGAGGTAGTCGAGCTCCTTCTTCAGGGCGGCATGGCCCTCGACGGTGATTATCTTGGTACTGATTTCACTCATTAACGCTGTCTCTGTGCGGGCGAGCCTGGATCCGGCCGGTCTGTACTTGCCTGGCCCGGCCCTGTCCTTATCAAAACGAAGCCTACAGGGTTGGGCTGGCGGGTGGGTAAATCAAGGCGGCGCTCATTTGACCAGACGCTTTTCCTTCGAGGGCCGATAACCGAAGTACGCGCTGTAGCATTTGCTGAAATGGCTCGGCGAGACAAACCCGCAGGCCACCAGCACCTCCACCTGCGAAAGCTCGGTGTGCTGAAGGAGGCGCCGGGCCTCGGTGATGCGCAACTCCAGGTAGTAGCGTTGCGGGGTGGTGCCCAACTGCTCCTGGAAGAGCCGCTCGATCTGTCGCCGCGAACGCCCCGCGTACTCCGCCAGTTGCTCAAGCTCGAGGGGCTCCTCAAGGTTGGCGTCCATCAACTTGACCACCTCCCTGAGCGGCGCACTGACCGTCATGTTCCGGCTCGGCTTGATCCGCCGATAACGTGATTCCTCGAAAGACAGAATGTCCTCGATGCCTTCGATCAGGGCTTTGTCGTGCAGGGTCTTGATCCATTCCAGTGCCATATGGAACGCTCCCGCCGGGCTTGCGGCGGTGAGGCGATCGCGGTCGATGACGAAGGCTTCGCTGGTCACTTCGCTGACTTTGCAGATCTCCGCCAGGGCGGCGCGGTGCTCAGGGTGAATGGCGCACCGGTAGCCATCGAGCAGACCCGCCGAGCCGAGAAACCAGGCCCCGTTCCACAGCCCGGCGAGGGCAATGCCCTGCTCGGCGGCGATGCTCAGCAGGTGCGCCAATTGCTCATCGGCCTTGAGCTCCGTGCGATAACCGCCACAGATCACCAGCAAGTCCAGGTCCTTGAGCGCAGAAACGTCGAGCTGCGCGTCGGGCCGGATTACAAGCCCCAGGTCGCTGATCACCTCGCCCGCGTGCAAGCCGAATGTCCGTGACGAGAACAGGTCGGGGCGCAGTAGGTTGGCGGTGACGAATGTGTCCAGGGCCTGGGTGAAGGCCGGCAACGAAAAGTGTTCGAGCAGCACGAAACCGGTTCGGGTCCGGGCCGAGGGCGTTCGCCTGTTCTCATCCACGTAGCGAAGGTTCTTGCCCTTAAAGCCTGCGCTGAATTCTCGCCGCTCGATCACTGCCGCCTCGCTTTTCGTCATGCCTGGGTTGCCGATGGTTGCAGCCGTTCGCTGCCAAAAAAGACCTTGATCAACGGCGGCAGGACCGGGTCCGCGCCATTCTAGCGGAACGGCGCCGGCGTTAAAGTTTTGTCGGGGTGGCCGATACACAACAGCCAGCGAAAGAAAGCCTCCAGGCGCTTCGACTCGCGACGACACCGCAACCCCCACACATCAGGCTGCTTATGGCGCTCGACCCGATCACCCTGCTGACGATGACCATCGCCCTCGCTGCGGCCGCCGCGCTGTACCTCGCCGTGGAGTGGCGGACGGTGCGGGAGCCTTCGCTGCTGTTCTGGAGCGCGGGGTTTGCCACTATTTCGGTGGGCTCGACCCTGGCATTGCTGCGCAGCAGCGGCATTCTGGTGATTGGCATCTGGTTCGCCAACGGCTTGCTGGTCACCGCCCACTGGCTGTTTCTGCTGGGCGTTGCGCGGTTTACCGAGACCCGGTTGTCGCGGGCCTGGTATTTGATCTTCGTCCTGTGGATGGGGCTGCTGTTGCTGCCAGACCAGCCGTGGTGGTCGAAAGTGATGCTGGCAGCCAACTCGCTGTTGATCTCGCTGCTGATGGTCAAGGCCAGCGGGTTGCTGCGCCCTCACGGCAAGTCCCTGAGCGTCGGCGCGGTGCAGTTGCGCTATGTGCTGCTGGCCCACGGCGTGTTCTATTTTTCCAAGGCAGTCACTGCGGTGGTACCTGGCACGCTGATCGATCTGGCGGCCTTTCGTGGCGAGATCATCCAGATTTCGCTGGTTGAAGGCACAATCGCGGTGATGCTGATCGCCCTGTCCATGACGGGCTCAGAGCGTCATCGTCGGGAAAAACGCATGGCCCGGCTGGCGGCGCGGGATCCCCTGACGGCGCTGTACAACCGCCGCGCGCTGGAAATGCGCGGGCAGCGTCTGTTGGAAAACGTCTCACAGGCGCGTCCGGGAGCGCTGCTGCTGATGGACGTCGATAATTTCAAACTGGTCAACGACCTCTATGGCCACAGCGCCGGCGACCGGCTGCTGGTCGCGCTCAGCGAAATTATCCGTGGGGCCTTGCCCAATGGCTCGCTGGCCGCGCGCCTGGGCGGGGATGAATTTGTGGTGCTGCTCAGTGACACCTCCAGCGAGCATTTGCTGGCCGTGGGGAGCACGCTGCGCGAGGCCTTTCACGCGACCGCCTCGGCAACCTTTTCCACCCCCCAGCCCGTCACGTTGAGCATCGGGGCCAGCCTGTTCAGCCAACCGCCGTCCAGCCTGGCAGAGTTGATCGAGCGCAGCGATGCCGCCTTGTATGAATCCAAACGGGGTGGACGCAATCGCATTCAACTGGTAGATCAGAGCGTCAACGCCAGCGATCCGCTGCAAATACTGTGAAGGCTGAAAGAAGGATCACCCGCCATGCCCATGAGCAGCGCTCAACTGATCTACCGCGCCCCGGAACCCGATGATCTCGCCCGCCTGTTCGCCATCTACAGCGACCCGCGGACCCAGCTGTTCAATCCTTCCGGGCCAATGACCGACGAAGCCCAGGCGGCTGGGATGCTAGAAGGCTGGATCAAGCACTGGGAGACCCATGGTTACGGCTGGTGGGCGATTGCGCGCAAGGATGCGCCCGAACACATCATCGGCTTTGGCGGCATCGGGCTTCACGACTTTATGGGCGAGCAGCGGATCAATCTGGGCTATCGGTTTGCGGTTGAGGCGTGGGGAAAGGGGTTTGCCACGGAAATGGGCAGAGCGGCACTGGCGTTCGGGTTCTCGAGCTTGAACCTGGGGGATGTCTACGGCTATGTGCGGCCGACCCACGCAGCATCTATCCGCGTGCTGGAAAAAATCGGCATGAAACGTTGCGGCGAACTTGATGACGTACCGGGTCAGGCGCCAAGCCTGATGTTCAAGGCCGTGGCTGCAGGGTGAAGGCGGCGCTGTTCAGTGAGATATCTGCTCAGTGAGAAAGCTGCATTCCGCAACTGGCGTCCAGTTCATCCCACGGATGCGCCGCTTCACGGGCATAGCCGCAGGTGGGCAAATGCACAAAGGTCGCTTCCCTTTCCGCTTCGCTCTGCCTGGCTTTACAGGTCCTGCACAACACTGTGTGGTCGTTTAGCCGCCAGTGGCTGTTCCACCGGACAAGATCGTCGGTCACCATCATTATTTCCCCTCACCCTCACGTACGTAACCAGTTGATTCCACGTGGCGCAGGAGGTTTCCTTCGAGGAGTGGCTACCTGATCGGCGGTCGTCGTTTCCGGAAGTTCCGCGCATTCATGTTCTGCGCCTCGAGGTAAAACCCGAGGCCAAAACCTGCCCCATGGGCCGTTTGGGGATCGACCCGGGTTTACCCAACCTTTACCGATCCTAGACGTGGCTTTACATGGATCCGGTGTTTCATACGTCCATGGCGAACCCACTCTTTCGCCAAAGGAGACACCATGATGTCCAAGATGACCCAAGCCCTGATCCTGTCCGGTCTGCTCGCCAGCGCCGGTGCGGCGTCCGCCAGCGAACGCAACGTGATTGTGCCTGTCATCGCCGGAGCCGCTGTCGGTGCCGTACTGGCCGCGGTGATCAGTCAGTCAAACAACGACCGTCACGATCGCTATCAGGATTACCGCCCGCAACCGCGCTATGCGCCGCGCTATCAGCCGCAGTACCAGCAGGTTGTCTATGTGCCGGTGCGTGAGCGGGTCGAATACCGCCGTTTCGCGCCACCACCGCCCCACGGCTACTACGACGGCGGCTATCGCCGGGGCTTCGACCATGGCCGTGGCAATGACCGCTGGTAAGTGCTTGAGCGACCGTTAATGTGGGACCGGCTTTAGCCGGGAAGGCGGCCGGTGTCACAGCGCAAATCCAGCGGTGTTCATGCAGGCCTCTTCCCGGCTGAAGCCGGTCCCACTAAGGGAATTGCGTGCAGTCAATGGGACTGGCTGCGAGCCTGAATGTGGGACCGGCTTTAGCCGGGAAGGCGTCGGATGTCACACCGCAAATCCAGCGGTGTTCATGCAGGCCTCTTCCCGGCTGAAGCCGGTCCCACCAATGCAGCGCATGCATTCAACCCACGCGCTTTCTCTGACAAAACTGCTAACGTGTCCGGCCATCACTGGCCCATCGGCCACTGACTGCAAGCAGGGACGGACATGTTCGAATTCATCTACCTTTCAATACTCATCGGTATGGGCGGCACCGCCCTGCTGGATCTCTGGGCGTTGTTGCTCAAGGCGGTGCTGGGTTTGCCGACCCCGCCCTGGCACCTCGTCGGCCGCTGGTTTGCCGGGATGCCCAAGGGGCAGTTCGTGCACCGCAACGGCATCGGCAATTCCCCTCCCGTGCCCAGTGAGCTGGCGATTGGCTGGTTCATGCATTACACCGTCGGTGTGCTGTTTGCTGCCGCGCTGTTATTCATCTGGGGTGTGCAATGGGCCCATGCCCCGACCTTTCTTCCTCCACTCATCGTCGGGCTGGTCACCGTCGGCGCCGGCTGGTTCATCCTGCAGCCCGGCATGGGCGTTGGCGTGGCCTGCAACAAGGCACCGAAGCCGAACGTGGCGCGTCTGCAAAACGTGGTCGGGCATGTGGTTTTTGCGATTGGCATGTACGGGACGGCGCTTCTGGTCGGGTGAGCCGGCGCGGTGTGGGGTCGCACCCGGCCAATCGCGGTGAACCTATCGGCGCCAGTGCCGTTCTGAAACCTGAGGGCTACATGGTTATGAAGCCCGTTCCACTCGATCAAACAGGAGACCCCCATGACTCAAACGGCCTTGGTCGTCGGCGCCAGCGGCATCGTCGGCAGCGCAACCACTCAACTGTTGCTCGATAACGGTTGGCAGGTGGCCGCCCTCTCCCGCCGTCCCTCGCAAACGCCGGGTGTAATTCCTGTCGCGGCAGACCTGCAAGACCCGTCATCGGTCAAACAGGCCCTCGCCGACCTCAAACCGAGCCACGTCTTCCTCACCACCTGGTCGCGTCAGGCCACGGAAGCGGAAAATATCCGCGTCAACGCCGCCATGGTACGTAACGTCCTGGACGCATTGAGCCCGGCGAAGAGCGTCAAGCACGTCGCGCTGGTCACCGGGCTGAAGCATTACCTCGGCCCGTTCGAAGCTTACGGGAAAGGCACCCTGCCGCAGACGCCGTTCCGCGAATCCCAGGGTCGGCTGGACATCGAGAATTTCTATTACGCCCAGGAAGATGAAGTGTTTGCCGCCGCCAAACGCGACGGTTTCACCTGGAGCGTGCACCGTCCGCACACTGTCACCGGCGTCGCGGTGGGCAACGCGATGAACATGGCGACTACCCTTGCCGTTTACGCGTCTATCTGCAAAGCCACCGGCCGCCCGTTCGTGTTCCCCGGCTCCCGGGTGCAGTGGGACAGCCTCACCGACATGACCGACGCGCGGCAACTGGCCAAACAACAACTGTGGGCGGCCACGACGCCAGCGGCGGCGGACCAGGCGTTCAACATCACCAACGGCGACGTGTTTCGCTGGAAGTGGATGTGGGGCCAGATCGCCGAGTACTTCGGTGTGCATCCTGCTGAATTCCCGGAGAAGGTTTCCCCGCTGGAAGAGCAGATGGCCAACGATCAGGCAGCATGGGACGAGCTCGTTCGCGCCCACGGTTTGAAAGAAGCCGACATCACTCGCCTGATCTCGCCGTGGCACACCGACGCCGACCTGGGCCGCCCGATCGAAGTGGTGACCGACATGTCGAAAAGCCGGACCCTGGGCTTCAAGGAGTTTCAGGCCAGTGACCAGGCGTTCTTTGACGTGTTCGACACGTTGCGGGCCCAGCGCCTGATTCCGTAACCGCGCTGATCACGGCCATAAAAAACGCAGCGATGATTGCCGTCATCGCTGCGTTTTCGTATCCGGGCCATTTGTTGGCGAAACAGCAGGACTCAAGCCTTCTCCAGCGCGTCCTCTTTGTGCATCGCCAGGTGACCGGTCTTGTCGCTTTTGACCTCATACTGCGGCGCATCGGGCGAGGCATGGCGATGACGGCCCATGAACTCAACCTCCTTGGTGTGAACCTTCGTCACCTTCCCCACGATGTGCCCGGCTTCGGAATTCCAGCGCACGTGGTCACCGACCTTGAATGCATGAGCCATCGATTTTCTCCTTTAATCCCGGAAGTCAGGGCTGCCAGAGGGTCTGGCTGCCTTCGAGTTTGCGATCCAGAAAACTCGCCGCACTGATCAGCGCCAGATGACTGAGGGCTTGCGGCGTGTTGCCCAAATGGTGGCCGTGGGCATCGAACTCCTCGGCATACAGACCCAGCGGGTTTGCGTAGCGCAGCAACTGTTCGAACTCCAGATGCGCCTGCTCGACCCGCCCGGCACGGGCCAGGCACTCGACGTACCAGAATGAGCAGGCGACAAATGCGCCCTCTTCACCGTCGAGACCGTCCTGGTAGTCATCATCGTTGCGGTAGCGGAACACCATGCCGTCGCGCACCAGCGTGCGTTCGATGGCGTCCAGGGTCTTCAGCCACTTGGGATCGCTGGCGCCGACGAAGCGCACCAGTGGCATCAGCAACATCGACGCATCGAGGTTCTTGCTGCCCTTGTGCTGGACGAAATGGCCCAGATCGGCGTCCCAGAAGTTCTCCCAGATGTCGTCATGGATGGCCTGACGCTCCCGGTCCCAACGCTCGAACGGCGCCGGCAGCGAACGTTTCAGCGACAGCCGCAGCGCCCGGTCCAGCGCGACCCAGCACATCAGTCGCGAATGCAGAAAATGCTGATCGTCGCCGCGCATTTCCCAGATCCCGACGTCCTTGCTGTTCCACGTTTCGCACAGCTCGTTGACTAGCCGCGTGACGTGCTTCCAGCCCTCGTGGGAAATGGCCTCACCGTATTTGTTGGCCAGGTACACCGCGTCGAGCAGCTCGCCGTAGATGTCCAGCTGCGTCTGCTTGTACGCCTCGTTGCCGATGCGCACGGGCGACGCACCTCCGTAGCCGCCGAGGTGATCCAGTTCTTCTTCGGGCAATTCTTCGCGGCCGTCCAGCGCGTAGAGAATCCCGAGCTTGTTGGCGTCTTCGCAGCAGTCGCCCATGCGTTCACGGACCCAGTGCATGAAGGCGTTGGCTTCCTCGGTGTAGCCCAGGCGCATGAAGGCATAGACAGTGAATGAAGCATCGCGGATCCAGGTATAGCGGTAGTCCCAGTTGCGCTCGCCGCCCTCTTCTTCCGGCAGCCCGAAGGTCGCCGCTGCCACGATCCCGCCATGCTTGCGCGAGGTCAGCAGCTTGAGGGCCAGGGCCGAGCGATTGACCACTTCACGCCAGCGCCCGCGGTAATTGGAGTGACGGCTCCAGTGCTGCCAGTAGTTGACGGTGTTTTTCAAATCGCATTCGCAATTCGTCGCCTTGACCAGCGGATCGTCGGCGCCGCCGAGCATGAACTCGACCACATCGCCCTGCTTCATCTCGAACCGGGCCACCGCGGCCTGGCCTTCGAGTTTCAATACGGTGGTCGCCGCCAGACGCATGGCAGGCTGGCCTTCGGCCTCAAAACGAATGTCCTGGCCGTCCATCCGCGCAGTGGTTTCAGCGCGGCTGTAATCGTGGCGCACCCGGCAGAGCATGCGCACGGCTGTCTGGCCGTGGCGAACATGAATGCGGCGGATCAGGCGCGGCAGATTGTCGACTTCAGAGGCGATGGGCATCAGGTCGGTGACTTCTACCACCGCGTCCTTGGCGATCCAGCGCGTCATCAGCACATTGGTTTCCGGCAGGTACAACTGCTGGCGACGGGCGTCGGGAAGAATCGGCGCCAGCTGAAAAATCCCCGCATCAGGGGTGTCCAGCAGCGCGGTAAAGATGCTTGGGCTGTCGAAGTCGGGCCAGCAGCAAAAGTCGATGCTGCCAGTGTCGGCCACCAGCGCGGCGCTGCGCATGTCGCCGATGATGCCGTGGTTTTCGATGGGGTTTTGCGGTTCCTGTGCATCGGGGTTCGGGGTGTGTTCAGCCATTGTTGCGGAACTCCGGGTATAGGCTCATGCCACCGTCGATGAACAGCGTCGTGCCATGCACATAGTCGGACGCATCCGAGGCCAGCCAGACGATGGCATTGGCCACATCTTCGGCCTCGCCCACGCGGCCGTACGGGATCAGCTCCAGCAATTTTTTCTCGGCGTCGCCGCTGGTGGCCTTGGTGTTGATGGCGGTGCGGATCGCCCCCGGCGCGATGCTGTTGACGCGGATACGCTGCTCGCCCACCTCTTGGGCAATGCTGCGCATCAACAGATCGACGCCGCCTTTCGACGCAGCGTAATTGACGTGGCCGGCCCACGGGATGACCTGATGCACCGAGCTCATGTGGATGATCTTGCCCAAGGCGCGAGACACCTCGGGGCGGATGTCCTGTTTGGCGAACTGCCGCACTGCAGCGCGCGCGCAGAGGAACTGGCCGGTGAGGTTGACGTTGATGACGGTGTTCCAGTCCTCGAGGGTCAGGTCGGCGAAGGCGGCATCCTTCTGCAGTCCGGAATTGGCGACCAGGATGTCCAGACGGCCGAACGCCTTCAGGGTCTCGGCGAACAACCTTTCCACGTCCTGCTCGTTGGAGACATCGGCGCCGATGGCGATGGCCTGGCCGCCGGCATCGACGATTTCTTGCGCGAGCTTTTGCGCGGGTTCGGGTTGTGAGTGGAAGTTGACGACCACTGCCGCGCCAGACGCCGCCAGCCCTCTGGCCGCGCCGGCACCCAGTCCGGAACTCGCGCCGGTAACGAGGGCGACCTGGCCTTTCAAGGAAATCTGCATGGAATGTGGAGCCTCATGGTGAGCGTTTTAATGCTGACTCATGGGGTTCTGCCGAAGTTCATCGGGAAAAGTAAGCCCGTGGCAAAAACGCACCTCCGGCCGGCATTGGCAGACAGCGCCTCGGCGGTCACGCTGCAAAATCAAGGGTGCGCACACTGGCCTCTTCCCGGCTGAAGCCGGTCCCACTGAAAGCACCCATACACCTGAAGGACTGGCTTTAGCCGGGAAGGTGTCAAATGCCACGCCGCAAAATCGAGGGTGCTCACACTGGCCCATTCCCGGCTGAAGCCGGTCCCACTGAAAGCACGCGAATAACTGGCAGGACTGGCTTTGGCCGGGAAGGCTGGACGCCGAACGACCGCGCTCCATAAACTGGCGCCTATCATGTCGCAGGCCTTACACAGCAGGGTGACGAATGTCGGGTAACGGGGACGATCTATGAATCGCAATGAGCTGCGCAAGGCTGACATCAACCTGATGGTGGTGTTCGAGACCTTGATGCAAGAGCGTAACGTGACCCGTGCCGCCGAAAAGCTGTTCCTCGGCCAACCCACCATCAGTGCCGCCCTCAACCGCCTGCGCGCACTGTTCAACGACCCGCTGTTCATTCGTGTTGGTCACCGCATGGAACCCACGGCGCGGGCCAACGAGATCATCAGTCACCTGTCGCCGGCGCTGGACGCGATGTCCGTGGCCCTGAGCCTCACGCGGGAATTCGACCCGGCCAGCAGCGACATGACCTTCCGCATCGGCCTGTCCGACGACGTCGAATACAGCCTGTTGCCGCCGATGCTGCGCGCGATCCGTGAGGAAGCGCCCGGCATTGTGCTGGTGATCAAGCAGGTCAATTTCTGGAATGTCTCGGAATTGCTCATGTCGGGCGACATCACCGTGGGCGTCTGCCTGACCCGTGAACTGCCGGCCAACGCCAAGCGAAAAATGCTGCGCAGCGTGCAGCCGATGGTGGTGCGGGCCGATTCGTCGCCTGAGCCAATTACCCTGGACGAATACTGCACGCGGCCCCACGTCGTGGTGTCCCACGTGGCGAACATTTCGAGCTTTGCGGATGAGTGGCTGGCCGCGATCGGACGCAAGCGCACCGCCGTGCTGTCGGTGCCGCAATACAGCACGTTGCCGGCATTGATGGCGGGGACGGATCTGCTGTGCAACCTGCCCGACCACCTGACCCGGGCCATGGCCCGAACCGGTCTGCGTGGCGAGCCGCTGCCGTTTGTGACGCCGAATCTGGACCTGTCGATGGTCTGGCTCAGCGTGATGGACACCGACCCCGCCGAACGCTGGCTGCGCAAGCGGCTGGAGGCGTTCATGGGGGATTCCAGCGCTACCGGTGCCGCGCGGTAGCGGCTGGCCCTTTCCCGGCTGAAGCCGGTCCCACTGACAGCCCGCGATCAACTGTAGGACCGGCTTTGGCCGGGAAGGCTCCAGCGATATTCCCGATCAGCCAAAACGACCGGTGATGTAATCCTCGGTCTGGGTCTTGGAAGGCTTGGTGAAGATGGTGTCGGTGTCGCCGTGCTCGATCAGTTCGCCCATGAACATGAACGCGGTGTAGTCCGAGCAGCGCGCGGCCTGTTGCATGTTGTGGGTGACGATGATCACGGTGAACTGTTCTTTGAGCTCGGTGATCAGCTGTTCGATGCGCCCGGTGGAGATCGGGTCCAGGGCTGAAGTCGGTTCGTCCAGCAGCAGCACTTGCGGGCGTAACGCGATGGTGCGGGCGATGCACAGACGCTGTTGCTGACCACCGGACAGGCTCTGGGCGCTCTGCTTGAGCTTGTCTTTGACTTCGTCCCACAGCGCCGCGCCGCGCAGGGCCTGCTCGACGCGCTCTTCCATCTCGCGACGGGAGAGTTTTTCGTGGTGACGCACCGCGTAGGCGATGTTGTCGTAGATCGACATCGGGAACGGCACCGGCTTCTGGAACACCATGCCGACGTTGCTGCGCAGGCGGTTCATCGAGTAGCCCGGGGCGAGAATATTCTCCCCGTTGAGCATCACTTCGCCTTTGGCTTCCTGCTTCGGGTACATCGAGTAAATGCGGTTGAACACGCGCAGCAGCGTGGACTTGCCGCAGCCGGACGGGCCGATGATCGCGGTGATGCGCTTCTCGGGGATGATCATGTCGACCGACTTCAGCGAACGCTGAGTGCCGTAGAAGAAATCGAGACCGCGTACCTGGATTTTGGTTTTTTCGTCGGCGAGGGAAAGGTTGTTCATCAGGACGCCCTATTGCGCAAAAGGAGAAGACGGGAACTGAGGCTCAGCACCAGTACAAACATGGTCATAATCAAGGCGCCGGCCCAGGCCAGGGAGTGCCAGTCATCGAACGGACTCATCGCGTACTGGAAGATCACCACAGGCACGCTTGCAATCGGTTTGAGGAGGTCACTGCTCCAGAACTGGTTGCCGAAGGCGGTGAACAGCAACGGCGCGGTTTCGCCGGTGATGCGCGCCAGCGCCAGCAGGATGCCCGTCACCACGCCGGCCTTGGCCGCACGCAGGACGATCTGCAGCGTCAGCTTCCATTGCGGCACACCGAGCGCCAATGCGGCTTCGCGCATGGTCGACGGTTGCAGCTGCAGCATTTCGTCGGTGGTTCGCACCACCACCGGGATCACCAGCAGGGCGAGTGCCAGGGCACCGGCGAAGGCCGAGAAACCGACCTGATGGTTGGTCACGGCGCTGAGGGGCAGGATCACCGCGGTGTACACGAACAGACCGAGCACGATCGACGGCGCCGACAGCAGAATGTCGTTGATGAAACGCACCGCATTGCCCAGTTTGGTGTTGCGCGCAAACTCTGCCAGCCAGATACCCGCCATCAAACCGATCGGCGTGCCGATCAACAGACCGATGCCGGACATCAGAATGCTGCCGTAGAAGGCGTTCGCCAGACCGCCCGACGAGCCGGGTGGCGGGGTCATTTCGGTGAACAGCCGCAGGTTCAGCGCTTCGAACCCGTTGACGATCGTGGTCAGCAGAATCCACACCAGCCACAACAGGCCGAAGGCCGTCGCGGCGCAACTGAGGACCATCGCGATCCTGTTCTTGATTGCGCGGGAGCGGTACAGGTTTTCGTTATCGGCCTTACTCATAGACCCTCCTTGCGCGACAGACGAGAGAGCATCAGACGGGCGATCGCCAGCACGATGAAGGTGACCACGAACAGCAGGAAGCCCAGGGCGATCAGTGCAGAACGGTGCAGGTCGGTGTAGGCCTCGCTGAACTCGTTGGCGATCACCGAAGCAATCGAGCTGCTTGGCATCATCAGCGATGCGGAGAACTGGTGGGCGTTGCCCAACACGAAGGTCACCGCCATGGTTTCACCGAGGGCACGGCCCAGACCCAGGAACACCCCGCCGACCACCGCAGAGCGGGTGTAAGGCAGGACGATGTCCCAGACCACTTCCCAGGTCGTGCCGCCCAGGGCGTAGGCCGATTCTTTAAGGGCAATGGGCACGCTGCGGAACACTTCGGTCATGACCGAGGTGATGAACGGGATAATCATGATCGCCAGCACGATGCCGGCGGTGAGCATGCCGATGCCCAGGGGCGGGCCCTGGAACACCGGGCCAATGAGCGGCAGCGCGCCGAGGTTGTCGTTGATCCACGGCGCCATGTATTGCGCCATGAACGGGCCGAACACGAACAGGCCCCACATGCCGTAGATGATCGAGGGAATGCCCGCCAGCAGTTCCACCGCCGAAGCGATGGGCATGCGCAACCAGGGCGGTGCGACTTCAGTCAGAAAAACCGCGATGCCGAAGCTCACCGGAACGGCGATCAGCAGCGCGAGAAAGGAGGTGACCAGCGTGCCGTAGATCGGCACCAACGCGCCAAACTTGCCGTTGACCACGTCCCATTCGGTACTGGTAAGAAATTCGAAGCCAAACGTCTTGAATGCCAGGGCACCGCCCCAGAGTGTCGAGCCGGCGATACTCGCCAGCAACAGCAGCACCAACAGAGCCGCTCCCAGCATCGTGCGCCGAAACCAGGCGTCGTGTCGGTGATCGCGGGCCGCGCGTTTTTCGCTCTCGGATATTGCATCCGGAATCACAGCGGACATGTATTGGGTGTTCTCAGTCATGGTAGGTCCACTCGCAAGGAAACCCTGTCACCGAGCGCTCGGTGACAGGGGTTAGCCGGATTACGTCGAGTTACTTGGTGAACTCGGTTTTCCAGTAGTCTTCGATCTTGCTGACCAGCGATGCAGGCAGAGGTACGTATTCCAGTTTTTCAGCAGCGCTCTGACCTTTTTCCAGGGACCATTTGAAGAAGTCGAAAGCAGCAGCGCTTTTCTCGGCGTTCTTCGGTTGCTTGTACATGATGATCCAGGTGGTCGCGGTGATCGGCCATGCCGTCTTGCCCGGGGCGTTGGTCATGATCAGGTTGAAGTCTTTGGCATTGGCCCAGTCAGCCGTGTCAGCCGCTGCGGCGAAGGCTTTGGCGTCAGGCTTGATGAACTCGCCA
This sequence comes from Pseudomonas sp. NPDC078416, assembly GCF_050268485.1. NCBI lineage: Bacteria > Pseudomonadati > Pseudomonadota > Gammaproteobacteria > Pseudomonadales > Pseudomonadaceae > Pseudomonas > Pseudomonas sp. NPDC078416. The sequence continues at coordinate 25,251 of NZ_JBNNGV010000017.1, forward strand.
GCAGAGTTCTGCAGTTGGGTGAAAGCGATATCGCTCTTGGTGGCGTAGGAGTATTCAACGTAACCGATCGAGCCCTTGATCTGTTTTACGTAAGCCGCCACACCTTCGTTACCCTTGCCGCCCACGCCCACTGGCCATTGAACGGCAGAGCCGGTGCCTGGACCCGCTTTCCATGCGTCGCTGACTTTGGTCAGATAGCTGGTGAAGTTGAAGGAAGTGCCCGAGCCGTCCGAACGGTGAACGACGGTGATGTTGGTTTCAGGCAGTTTCACGCCATCGTTCAGTTTGACGATCGCAGGGTCGTTCCACTTGGTGATTTTGCCCTGGAAAATGTCGGCGAGAACCTGGCCGCTCAATTTCACGTCGTTGGCCTTGACGCCTTCCAGGTTGACGACCGGAACGATACCGCCGATGACGCTTGGGAATTGACCCAGGCCGCCGGCCTTGAGGTCTTCAGCAGACATCGGGGCGTCGGACGCGCCGAAATCAACGGTTGCAGCCTTGATCTGGGCAATACCGCCGCCCGAACCGATCGACTGGTAGTTGACGCGATTGTCAGCAGTTTTGCTGTAGTCCTGCGACCACTGGGAGATAACCGGGAATACGAAACTCGAACCAGCGCCAGTCACATCAACGGCGTGTGCCATACCCGACAGGCACATCGAAGCCATCAGAAGCGACAGGCGTTTTTTAGTCAGCAGAATCACGGCAATACCTCAACAAGAGAATTTTGTGTGTGTGGTCACAGTTGAAGACCCGAGGCAGATTTAAAACTGGAAACATTTCTGTTTGATGACAGTCTTGAGACCGCGCGCAAAAACGGAGGCGTCTGTCAGACATTTCCTACAGCGTGTAGAGCTGAAGTGCCCGGTTTTATTGGGTTAGGCTAAAGTTGTCTAGCGGAGGGAAATTTAATATCAATACGCCACATATCGACGTGGGGTGTTGGAATTTGTGGCAATTGAGCGGCGCCTCGGGCACCGCAGGACAGGCGCAGGACCGCGATTCGACCGAGCCCGAGTCCACCGGCTGTGCTCCGTACGGCTGATTCATCGCGGCAATGTGTATCGAGATTTTGCGGCTAGCCCTCGTGCCCTCGAAGCCTAACCTTAAACCGCAGCGGCTAGCCGCCCGATGTCGGCCATCAGTGCATTGGTCTGATCAACGCTGGCTTTCGAGCCGGTGTAATAGACCGTCACCAGAATCGGTGGCCGGTCGCCGGGCCAGATCACGGCGACGTCGTTGCTGGCGTTGTTGGCACCCGAACCGGTCTTGTCCCCTACACGCCAGCCGCCGGGGATGCCGGCGCGCAGCTTCTTGTCGCCGGTCTGGTTGTTCACCAGCCACGCCGTCAGCTGATCGCGGGACGGCAGCCTCAGTTCGTCGCCCAGCACCAGCGTATTCAATGTCTGCAGCATGGCGACGGGCGTGGTGGTGTCGCGCAGATCCCCCGGCCGGTTTTCATTCAGATCGGGCTCGCGGCGGTCGAGCCGGGTTTGCGTGTCACCGATAGACCGCAGCCACGCCGTCAGACCGTCCGGGCCGCCCATGCTGTCGAGCAGCAGGTTCGCTGCGGTGTTATCGCTCAGCGTCATCGCCGCCTCGCACAGCGAACCCAGGCTCAGCCCCTGCCCGCCCACATGCAGCTCGGTGGTCGGCGAATACGCCACCAGTTGCTCGGCAGAATAGACAATGCGCCGCGACAGGTCTTCCTGCTTGCGATCCACCCGCGCCAGCACATGGGCGGCAGCCAGGCATTTGAAGGTGCTGCACAGGGCAAAGCGTTCATCGCCGCGATGGCTGATCAGGCGCTGGCTGGCCGTGTCCAGCATGGCGACACCCAGCCGGCCACCGTGACGACGTTCGAGGTCGGCCAGTTGCTGCGCAATGGCCCGGTCGGAAGACGGCCCGGCGCGACGCTCGGCAGCCAGTGAGGAAAGACTCAGTAACGCGGGCACAGCGAGCAACGACGCGCCGATGAGGGTTCTGCGGGTGATCAAGATGAACGTCCTTGTGAAGGGCAACGAGTGCCGCAAGGGTCATGGCCATTCGCCCCGCCGGGAGGCGCCGCCGATGAGCCGCTGCGAAGGGTGAGCAAATCGGCGCCCATCATCCGACCAGACGCTGCCTCATTTCAACCGTTGCCGGAGCGAACGCCCTGTTCGCCCCCGCCTTTGCCGTTATCGCGGCCGGTCAAATCCCGACACCGAACGGACCCACTTGAACAACCGCAGGGTCGCCGGGGTGTCGATCTGTTCGTGGCTTGCCGCCATCTCGCCAGCCAGGGATGCCAGCGATTGCGGCAGCAGCCAGGAAATCTCCTGCTCGGTTGCCTGAAACGGCATCGGGGTTTCCTCTTTCTCGAACGCTGGCCATGGGTTCATCGCCGTCTCTCCCGCACACGCATGGATGGTTACAGATCGAGCACCAGCGGCCCTGAAGCCGGGACTGCGCAGCAGATCAGCACGTGGTCCGGCGCCGGCCTTTCAGCCGGCGGGACCGGGTAATGCACCTGGCCACTGACGAGCCGGGTCTTGCAGGTGCCGCAGGATCCACCGCGACAGCTGAATTCCGGGCTCAGGCCTCGGCTCTCGGCGAGTTCCAGCAAGGTGCCACCGGCGGGCTGCCAGCGCGCTTCCTTGGCCGAGCGTTCGAACACCACCGGCACCGCTTCGGTGGCGGCAGGCGGCTGCTCAAACGCAATCGGCCGGGAATCGCCGCTGCGCTTGAGGCTCGACGGGCCGAAGGTCTCGGCGTGGATCCGCTCGTCGCGAATGTGCAAGGCGCGCAGGCCGTCGTAGATCGCCTGGGTAAACGCAGCGGGCCCGCACACATAGAAATCGAAATCATTGAACGGCAGCAGCGCCTTGAGCAGATCGAGGTCGATGCGGCCGGTCAGGTGGAAATCCTCACCCACACGCGCCGACGTTTCCGGCTGGCTCAACACGCGAATCGCGGTCAACTGATCCCCCGCCCTGGCAATGAGTGTGTCCACTTCTTCGCGAAACGCCAGGTCGGCCAGACGACGGGCACTCTGGATAAACCACGTCGCCCGCCCTCCCCGCACCCGTTTGCCTTCGTAGATGACTTCTCGCAGCATCGACAGCATCGGCGTGACGCCGATGCCCGCACCCAGCAGGACCAGCGGCCGGCGCTCTTGCGGGTCCACCACGAAGCTGCCCTGGGGTGCCCGCCCCTCGAGCAAGTCGCCGACCTTGATCTGGTCATGCAGGTACGCCGAGGCCAGGCCGTCGCGCTTGACGCTGATGCGGAAAAATCCGTCGGACGGCGCGCTAGACAGGCTGTAGGTACGAATCAGCGGCGGCGTACGGCCTTCAGGCGCCAGGCGCAGCGGCAGATGCTGACCGGCCTTGAATGCAGGCAAACCGGCGCCGTCGGCAGGCTCGAAATAGAACGAACGGATGCCGTCGCTTTCGTCCTCGATCCGCGTCACCCGCATGGGCCGCCATTGATCGCGCAGGGCATCGGCCTGCAGACGGGCGGCGGTCTGCTGCCAGTCCCCGGTCATCAGGCTGTTGGGGGACCACCCCTGGAATTCCCAGCGCGAGCGCAGCGCCGCCGGCCGACGCACCAGCTGTTCCACGCGCACCTGCCAGAGACGTTCGGCACCTTGAAACGCGGCGATTTCAGGCCCGTCGAGGATCAACGTGACAGTGCCCGCCACCTGCAACAGCTCGCCGGTCTGGAAATCAACGAACAACAGACCGGCCCTGGGGTTGAGCTGAAAATTACCCAGCGTGTTGAAAAAGAGATTGCCGGCGAAATCCGGGATGGTCAGCACCTCTCCATCCACCCGCACGAACCCGGCCTGGCCGCCGCGGTGGGACACGTCCACCGAACGATGGGGCTGGGCGCCCCCGAGGTCGACATAGCTGGCGACGAAGAAAGTGTCGGCGCCACGAATGGTGGCCATGGCGGCGTCATCCAGTGCGTTCAGGCGTTGCGCCGCAGGCCGTTGCGGCAGTGTCGGCAACGGCAACTGTTTCAGCTCCCGCAGCTGAATGTACTGCGGGCAATTGCCGAACGAGTACTCGACGCTCACGGAAAACCCGTTTTCCCACACGTCGCTGATGTGGCCGTTGATGCGGTTGCGACGGCGGGTGTGCAGGTCGATGCCGAGCATGCCCACCGCCGCGCCCGGTGCGAATTCGGTGCCGGCCGGGTCTTCGGCATCGGGGCGTCGAGTAATGTCCAGACGCCTGGCATCGGGGGAATGGATAAACCCCGGCTGGGCATCCAGCAGGGTCGCCCACGGCCAGCCTTCAGTGTCGACGGCGCCGAGAATCAGGTAGGGCAGGTGCTCGTAGAACTCACGGTGCTGATCGGGCATGTAGTCACGAATGACGCGCTTGCCCAGGGTTTCCATGCGCTCCGCAACGCCAACTTTGGCCTGCAGAGCGCGCTCGCCGGAATGCCATGGCGATGCTATTTCAGTGCGAATCTCGTTCATGGCGCGAACTCCCTGGAATCACGGAGGGTTACTTGACCAGGCCTGCTGCCGTACGCGGCATGGGCGTGAAGCCCGGCAGGTTCTCGATGCGCGCCAGCCATGCCTGCACGTTCACGTATTCGTCCAGCGAGACGTTGCCCTCCGGCGCGTGGGCGATGTAGCTGTAGGCGGCGACATCGGCGATGGTGGCGTGATCGGTGGCGAGGAATTCGCGGCCCCTCAGGTGCTGATCGATGACGCGGAGCGCGTCGTGGGCACGCTGGATCGTGTCTTTCGGATCGAAGCCCGCGCCGAACACGGTGATCAGACGCGCCCGCGCCGGGCCCAGGTAAATCGCGCCGGACGCGGCAGACAACCAGCGCTGCACGTTCGCTGCCCCCTCGGGATCATTCGGCAACCAGCGGCCGGACGGGTCGTACTTCTTCGCCAGGTAGACCAAAATCACCGTTGAATCGGCGACGATGACACCGTTGTCGTCAATGACCGGCACTTGGCCGAAGGCGTTGATGGCCAGGAATTCCGGCTTCTTCTGCTCACCCTTGGCCAGGTCGACAAACTGAATTTTCGGGTCGAGGCCCAGCAGCGACAACATCAGCTCGGCGCGGTGAGAATGGCCGGACAGCGGGAAGTGATAAAGCGTGATGGCGGTCATGGGGTGGGCTCCTGGGCAAGTGGATCGACTCAGCGTGGGGCGGCGGTGCCGCAGGGGTGTGCCGCGCTGGTGGAACAAATAATGGGCCGGGGTGCCAGCTTGGAGAATCACCAGAAAAAGCAATCCACTGTTTCACCCCCTGAAATGCCGACGGGATACTGCGTTGCTTGAGCGGTTCCCACCGTTGAGAACCCAAATATCTGCAACATCCGGAAATATCTCCTTGACGGAGGCCCGACAGCTGAGCGTTCATATTGGAGTACAGCCATCATCCAACTGCCCCGCTCTCCGGTGATTTCCCATGGTTTCCTCCGTTCTGGCGGCTTCGCTGTCGCGCCGTCGCATTCACTACAGCTGGGTGATCCTGGCCGTCACCTTCTTGACCATGCTGGTCATGGCCGGCGCAGTGGGCGCGCCGGGTGTGTTCATCCGGCCGCTCCAGGCGGAATTCGGCTGGGACACTGCCGAGATTTCTTCGGCGCTGGCGATACGTTTCGCCTTGTTCGGCCTGGTCGGCCCTTTCGCCGCCGCGTTCATGAACCACTTCGGCGTGCGCAAGGTGGTCCTGACCGCACTGACCCTGGTCGCCAGCGGCATGGTTTTGTCGCTGTTCATGACCCGGTTCTGGCAGCTGGTCGTGTTGTGGGGCGTGGTGGTCGGTTTTGGCACAGGCCTGACGGCGATGGTCCTCGGTGCCACCGTCGCGACGCGCTGGTTCTCAAAACATCGCGGCCTGGCGATGGGTTTGCTGTCGGCCAGTTCCGCCACGGGCCAACTGGTGTTCATGCCGATGCTGGCGAACCTGACCGAGCATTTCGGTTGGCGCACAGCGCTGGCATGCATTTGCACCACCATCGTGATTGCGGGGGTCGCGGTGCTGGCGTTGATGCGCAACCGACCTTCTGATCTGCAACTGCCGCTGTATGGCGATGAGGACATTCAACCCGTTGCCGCGAGTTCCCAGACCTTCGTTCAGTTGCTGATCACGCCGCTGCGGGTGCTGCGCGACGTGTCGAAAACCTGGACGTTCTGGGTGCTGTTCATGACGTTCTTCATCTGCGGTGCCAGCACCAACGGCCTGATTCAGACGCACTTCATCAGCCTGTGCGGCGATTACGGCCTGGCCGCGACCACGGCAGCCGGAATGCTGGCGGTGATGGGGATTTTTGACTTCTTCGGCACCATCGGTTCCGGCTGGCTGTCGGACCGGTTCGACAATCGCTGGCTGCTGTTCTGGTACTACGGCTTTCGTGGCGTGTCGCTGGTGCTGCTGCCGTTTCTGGATTTCACCGTGTTCGGGCTGTCGGTGTTTGCCCTGTTGTACGGGCTGGACTGGATCGCCACGGTGCCGCCGACCGTCAAGCTGACCGCCCAGCGATTTGGCGCCGAGCGCGCCAATATCGTGTTCGGCTGGGTGTTCGCCGGGCATCAGCTGGGCGCTGCGTTTGCCGCCTTCGGCGCCGGATGGACACGCACGCATTTCGCCACGTACCTGCCGGCGTTTTTCATTTCCGGCCTGCTGTGCGCGATTGCCGCCTTGATCGCGCTGTCCATCGTGCCGCCGGTGAAGACGCCCAACGCTGCTGCTACCTGATAAAGGGCTTAAAGCCACTGCCGCGCCGTCAGCCACATGCCATAACCCAAGGCCATCAGCGCTTTACTTCGTCGGCTCCTTCACTCCCGTCGCGCTCCGTGGGCGCTGCGTTCAGCCTGCACTCAAATCGCGTTTTGCGGTGTATGGACCTTCTGTGTACGACGATCAAAAAGAGCTTCCCGGCTAAAGCCGGTCCTACGGTCTGAACCACCGCCAATCCCACTGGGTACAGGCGATGCCCTGGCAGGACCGGCTTTGGCCGGGAAGAGGCCATTGCAGGCGCCAGCATTTTTGGACGGTACGCAGTGCTTTAGTAGGACCGGCTTCAGCCGGGAAGAGGCCAGTCCGGGCACTGGAGATCGGGTGTTGGCCCGCGATGTGCTTAGTCTGGAGGGCGGCGAGTTTGTGAGAGGTGGTGCGGGACAGTCCGGTAACCCGGACTCGTCTGTTGAAGCTGTTAGGATGCCCGGCAGGATGCCGTCTCAAGTGACGGATTATTCAGCCGATATCCCGGTGTGCAAGGCAGTCGGTGACGGTTGTGCCGGATTATTCACGGCCCGGCATCTGTCGCTTTTGCACCCATGAGGTAGTTATCGATGACACTCCATTCGCTCATTCACACACTGGGCAGCGCACTCTGTGTGGCGCTGTTGCTGTGCGTGGGCACTGGCGCGTCCGGAGCTGAATCGATTAACTCGGACGCGGCCCGTGTCGAGATCCATGTCGTCACCGAAGAACTCCCGCCCTACAACATGACCCGCGACGGGGTGCTCACCGGTATGAGCACCGAGGTGGTTCAGGCGGTGTTGAAGGAGGCCAATGTGCAGGCCTCCATTCAGTCCATGCCCTGGGCGCGGGCTTATGATCTGGCGCTGCACAACCCCAACGTGCTGATTTACTCCATCACCCGCACCGCCGAGCGTGAGCGGCTGTTCAAGTGGGTCGGCACCATCGCCGCGTCGCGCTGGTTTCTGTATTCGTCCGCCAGCCATCCCGTCACCCTGCTGAGCCTGGACGACGCCCGGGACTGGCAGACCGCGACGGTCAACGAAGACGTTGGCGAGCAATACCTGATGGCGCGCAAATTCGAGATCGGCCATCAGCTGCAATCGAGCAACCGCTACGAATTCAACTATCAGAAACTGCAGACCGGCCACGTCGACCTGTGGATCTCCGACGAGCTGAACGCTTACTACCTCGCCCGACAGGTCGGCGATGACCCCACCCGGACGCTGGTGCAATCCCTGCGCATTAAAGAGCTGGAAGAAGCCGGCGGCTTCAACATGGCGTTCAGCGCCGGCACACCTGACGCGACGGTGCAGCGGTTTCAGAAAGCCCTGGCGACCGTTCGCGCCAACGGTACCTACGACGCCATTGCGCGCAAGTGGCAATGAGCATGCCATTCGAAACGCGTTCCGCCCCACCCGGCGACACCCGCCCCACCCCACGCACCGGACAGCGCACCGGTTCGCTGGCGCGGCGTCTGGTGCTGGCGACGCTGGCGTTCTGCGTGCTGTTCACGGCGGCGACGGTGCTGGTGCGCACCTGGTTCGCCTGGAACACCAATCTGGCGAACATGAACGCCGAGCTGACCCTGATCGATCAGGTGTTCCAGGGCACGCTGTCCAAAGCTGTGTGGGAAATGGATGATCAGGCGCTGCAGACCCAGATCGACAGCGTGGCCACGGCGGCGCCGGTGGGCCGGGTCCAGCTGAAAATCCTGCGCCCCGGTCGCGCCCCTGAAGTTCTGGAACGCCAACACCCCGGTCACACCGGCTCGATCCGCGCCCCGGCGCTGCATCGGCAGCTGACCATCTCGCCTTACCCCGGCGCCAGCGAAGTGGTCGGCGAACTGACCATCGAGGGCGACGAGAGCCTGCTGTGGAAACGCCTGTGGAAAGAAGTCGCGGTCATCATGCTCACCCAGATCATCCAGTCCCTGGCGCTCGCGGGGCTGATCATGGGCATGTTCAACCGCTCGGTGACCCTGCACGTGCGGCGCATTGCCCGCCACCTCGAACACCTGACGCCGCTCAACCTCAAGAAGCATCTGACCCTGGAGCGCCGCGGCAAGGCCGGTGACGAGCTTGACCTGCTCGAAGCGGGCGTCAATGACCTGCAGGACAAACTGGCCGCGCACCTGGAGCGTCAGGCCCGCGACGAAATCGCCCTGGCCGCCAGCCGCGACCAGCTCGCCGAACTGGTCGAGCAGCGCACCGCACAGCTCAAGGCCGCCAACACACGACTGGAAGCCCTGACCCGTTTTGATCCGCTCACCGGCCTGGCCAACCGCCGTCATTTCGACGAGCTCAAGGAGCTGGAATTCAACCGCGCCTTGCGTCATCGCCAGCCGCTGTCGGTGCTGATGTGCGACATCGACTTCTTCAAGCTTTACAACGACACCTACGGCCATGCCCGGGGTGACCAATGCCTGCGCGACGTGGCGCTGGCCATGAGCGCGCTGTTCTCGCGCTCCGGCGAACTGGTGGCGCGGCTCGGCGGCGAAGAGTTCGCCGTGCTGCTGCCGGGGCAGGACGAGGACCAGGCGCTGGCCTCGGCCGATCGCCTGCGCGGCCTGCTGGCCCGGCAACAACTGGTACACAGCGCTTCACCGGTCTCGCCTTTCGTGACCTTGAGTATCGGCGTGGCCGAGCTCGACCCGGCGAACATGGAGCACTTCGATCAACTGCTGCAGAGTGCCGACCGGGCGCTGTACCGGGCGAAAAGCCAGGGCCGGGACCGCTGTGTGATCTGAACCGAGAGGAATGCCATGGGAAAAATTCATCGTCAGCGCAGCGTTCTGGTCACGTTCCTGATGCTGTTCGTGTGCCTGAGCGCAGACGCCACGACGCTGCAAGTGGTGACCGAAGACTCCTCCTACAGCGCCCTTGACGGCCAAAAGGTGGTCGGGGTCGCCAGTGAAGTGGTCGAGATGACCCTCGCCAACGCGGGCATCACCGACTACCACATGGCGCTTTACCCCTGGGCGCGGGCCTACGACATCGCCCGGCTCGAAGCGAACGTGCTGATCTACCCGATGATTCGCAGCAGCGCACGGGAGGCGCTGTTCAAGTGGGTCGGCGAACTGGAACACGTCACACCATCGTTTTATAAACTTCGCGAGCGCCGCGATGTGCAGGTCAAGGGCTTGCAGGACGCCAGCCATTACACCGTCGGGGTCGTGCGCGATGATTCGCGGCAGCAGTACCTGGAGGGCAAGGGTTTCAGCAGGATGGTGGTCTCGGCCAATAATCTCGACAACCTGCGCAAACTGATCAGCGGCCAGGTCGAGCTGATCCCCATGCCCGAGCGCGAAGCCCGCGAACAATGCGCCGACCTGCACATCGCGTTCGAGGACCTGGAAAGCGTTTTCACCCTCGACGAACTGTCCAAAGGTCTCTACATCGCCCTCAGCGCCAGCACCCCGGACGAAACGGTGCAGCGGATCGCCGCCGCATTTGCCCGCCTGAAACAGGAAGGCACCGTCGACAGAGTCATTGCAGGGAAGTAAACACAAGCGCTCGACACCCCTGCAAAAGCGGGTTTGAAGCGGGAGCAACCACCGAGCTGGCGCTTTCACAAAGCCTTCACAATCGTTTTGGAAAACTCCGCGCGATCTGCCCCGCCTACCTTCCCGGCAGCCATTGAATGGACGTGTTTGACGTCTCGGCCCCAAGGATGGAACTGCCTGATGCATTCGCATACCAGGCGCTGCGTGGTCCCTTATACGGAAATGAAATCGATGATCAAACCGGTCACGTCTACTCGTCTGGTGATGCTGTTTTCCCTGTGTCTGGTGCTGTTCTACAACCTGGCGACCTGGCGCGCACTGGTTGACCAGGCGCAATTGCAGGGCGTCAAAGCCATTGCGTTCTATGTGTCGTTTGCCTTCCTGCTGTGGGCCGCGATCACCCTGCTGCTCACGCCTTTCTCGTTTCGTCCGACGCTCAAACCAGTGCTGAGCCTGGTCGCGCTGTGTTCGGCCGGCGCCGCGTATTTCATGAACACCTACGGCATCAGCATCGACACGACGATGATGCAGAACGTGCTTGAAACCAACCCCGGCGAGGCCGAGGCCCTGTTGAGCGGCAAGCTGTTTGTCTACCTGGGGCTGCTGGGTGTGCTGCCGATCGCGCTGATCTGGCGGCTGCCGGTGACCTACCGTCGCGTGCTGCCCGGGCTGGTCAACAAAGTGCTCGTCTGCGTCGGCTGTCTGCTGGTGATCGCCGCTGCGGTCGGGCCCTTCTACGCGACCTATGCGCCGATCTTTCGCGATGAAGACAAGCTCACCCACTTCATCAACCCGACCAATTACCTCTACGCCATCGGCAAGCTGACCAAGCAGACCGTCGCCATCAAAGAGACGCTGAAAATCCAGACCGTCGGCGCCGACGCTGCGCTCAGTCCGCAAGCGCAGCAGCGGCCGAAAAAGAGCCTGATGATCTTCGTCGTCGGTGAAACGGCCCGGGCCGACCACTTTTCCCTCAACGGCTATGGGCGGGAGACCAACCCGGAACTGAAGCAGCAGGACATTCTCAATTTCACCCACGTGGCCTCGTGCGGCACGTCAACCGCGGTGTCAGTGCCGTGCATGTTTTCGAAATTTCCGCGCACTGATTACAGCGACAAAAAGGGCAAAACCTACGAGGGTCTGCTGGACATGCTCCAGCGCGCCGGCCTGAAGGTGCTGTGGCTGGACAACAACAGCGATTGCAAAGGCACCTGCCTGCGCGTGCCCCACAGTGATATCCCGAAAAACCAGCCAAGCCCGTTCTGCGATGGCAAAAACTGCCTCGACGAATCGCTGCTGGTGGGCTTGCAGGATTACATTGACGGGCTGCAGGACAACGCCGTCATCGTCCTCCATTCCGATGGCAGCCACGGCCCGGAATACTACGATCGCTACCCCAAGACCCTGGAGCGCTTCACGCCCGTCTGTCAAACCAATCAGCTGGGCAGCTGCACGTCCGACGAGCTGAAAAACGTCTACGACAACACCATCCTGTACACCGATCACTTCCTGTCCCAGACCATCGAGCTGCTCAAGCGCAATCAGGACAAGGTCGATGCCTCGATGATTTACGTCTCGGACCACGGCGAATCCCTCGGCGAGAACGGCATCTACCTGCACGCCGCGCCCTACGCCATCGCACCCTCAGCCCAGACCCACGTGCCGATGGTGATGTGGTTCGGCCACTCGACCTTGGAAGACGCCGGCGTTGATCGCCATTGTCTGGCTGCCAGGCAAGGCCAGCCCGACCTGAGCCATGACTACGTGTTTCATTCGGTGCTAGGCTTGCTCGGCGTCACCAGCACGGAATACCAGCCGGCGCTGGACCTCTTTCACAGCTGCAAGCGCGAGAAGGGATGAGTTGAAATGACCTGCCAGAACCCGGTGAGACAGCGTGATAAACCGGTGTTCTGGCGGGACGCGCAACTGCCGTTCATTGAGGCGCGCTCTATCGAGGACGGCCGCAAGGTCTGCTACTCCCGCCATTCCCACGACGTATTTTCCATCGGCGCAATCACCGCCGGCCAAAGCACCTACCTGCACGAGAAAACCACCCAGACCATCACCACCGGCACCGTTGTGGTGATGAACCCCGGCGAGGTCCACGCCTGCAATCCCATCGACGATCAGCCCTGGTCCTACCTGATGCTGTACGTGAACGCGCAGTGGCTGGGCGCGCTTCAGCGTGATTGCGGGGTCAGCGACGGGGGCCTGTTTCGGGGTTATCCGGCCACCCACAGTCGCGACCCGCTGTTGTTCGACGGGCTGCTCGAACTTCATCGGCAACTGGTGGATTCGCAGCGGGATACGCTGGCGAAACAGGAAGCCGCGGTCGGGTTTTTCACCTTGGTCGAGCAGCGTCTGGGCGGCTCGACGCTGACGCCAAGACAGGCCAATCCCAAGGTCGAACGTGCGGCGCGTTACATCGATGCGCATTACCTGCAGCCGATTCGGCTGGAAGACGTGTGCGCGGCGGCGAATCTGTCCGAGGCCTACCTGATTCGTGCGTTCGAGCAGCAGTACCACATGACCCCGCACGCCTGGCTGGTCAACCGACGCATCCAGCACGGCCAGGCGCAATTGCGCAGCGGCGAGCCTATTGCCGACATCGCCCAGCAGAGTGGCTTTGCCGATCAGGCGCACTTTCAGCGGGCGTTCAAAAAACATCTGGCGGCAACGCCGGGTCAGTACAAGCCCTGACCGCCTGTAGTTGCTCGCAAGAAGTTGCTCGCAAGAGAAAGCTCAGACGTAAAACAGCGACACCGCGCAGCCTGCCAACAGCGCCGCCATGCTGCGGTTGAACACGCGGATGCGCCCGGGGCTGCGCAGCCAGGGGCCGAGAAAGGCACCGGCACAGGCCCAGCAGCCCACCGACAGGTAGCACACGACGAAGTAGATCAGCGCAAACAGACCGATCAGTCGCGCCTCGCCATCGGCTACAAACGCACCCATCCCCGCCACCGCCGCCAGCCACGCCTTCGGGTTCAGCCACTGCATCGCAGCACCGTGGAGAAACGACGGCTCGCGGGTGGGTTTGGCAACGTCAAGGTGTCCGTTATCCATCGCCAGTTTCCACGCCAGATAGAGCAGAAACGCCACCCCGGCCCAGCGAATGATCTCGGTCAGCATCGGACAACGCTGCAGCACTTCGTGCAGGCCGAACCCGGTGAACAGCAGCAGCACGACAAAGCCCACTGTCGCGCCGAGCACGTGGCGCAAGCTGGCGATGAGGCCGAACTGCGCGCCCGAGCTGAGCGCCACGACGTTCACCGGCCCCGGCGATATGGACGCGGCCAGTGCGAACGCCGCCATGGAAATCATCAGGTTCATTGCACCTCCCACCCTTCATTGACTGTCGGGTGAGTGTACGAAGCGCGGCCGGGTGGGCGATTGAACAAAACTGACCAATCGCCGACCGCGTGCTTGAGTCAGTCGTGGGGCTGGGTCAGTCGTGGGCTTGGGACAGGGGCCGCGCCACTTCTTCAAGGGATTTGCCTTCCGAGGCCACGCCCCAGATCGCCTGCACCACGGCGGCCAGCAACATCAACGCGGCACCAATCAGGTAGCCGATAAACACCGGGCCGCGCTCGTGGGTGTCGATCAACTGGCCGAACAGGGTCGGGCCGACAATGCCACCCAGCGCCGTGCCGAACGCATAGAACACGGCAATCGCCAGCGCACGTATCTCCAGCGGAAAAGTTTCGGCGACGGTCAGGTACGCTGAACTGGCCGCGGCCGATGCGAAGAAGAAAATGATCATCCAGGCGATGGCCTGTTGCGTGACATCCAGAACGCCCTGCTGAAACAGATAGCCGCTAATGGTCAGCAAGACCCCGGACACGGCGTAGGTCAGGCTGATCATCACCCGCCGCCCCACCACATCGAACAGCCGCCCCAACAGCAAAGGCCCGCAGAAATTGCCCAGCGCCAAGGGCAACACGTACCAGCCGATGGAGGCCGACGGCACTTGGTAGAACTCGGTGAGCACCAGGGCGTAGGTGAAGAAAATCGCGTTATAGAAGAACGCCTGAGCGGTCAGCAACGTCAGGCCCACCAAGGCGCGACGGCGGTAGGTGTTGAACAGGGTGTGGAAAATCTCTTTCAGCGGCGTGTGGTCCCGCGCGTGCAAACGCAACGGCGGGCCGACCGGGGTGGACAGGTCGTGGCCCTGGCGGCGCAGGCGCTCTTCTATGCCTTCCACGATCACCCTCGCCTCCTCGCCCTGGCCATGAATCAGCAACCAGCGCGGACTTTCCGGCAGCCACAGGCGCATCAGCAGGATGATCAGACCGAGCACCGCGCCGATGCCGAAACACAGGCGCCAGCCCATGTCCGCGCCAACCCATGGGGCGTCCAGCAGCACGATGGAGCCGACCGCGCCCAATGCCGCGCCGATCCAGAAGGTGCCGTTGATGGTCAGGTCCACCCAGCCGCGAAACCGTGCCGGGGTGAATTCCTGGATGGTCGAGTTGATCGCCGTGTACTCGCCGCCGATGCCCATCCCGGTGAGAAACCGGAACAGCAGGAAACTCCAGAGGCTGAAGGAAAACGCCGTGGCAGCGGTCGCTGTGATGTACAGCGCGAGGGTGATGAAGAACAGCTTGCGCCGCCCCAGACGGTCCGTCAGCCAACCGAAAAACAATGCTCCCAGTACCGCGCCGCAGATATAGGCGCCGCCGGCCAGACCGATGTCGGCGTTGGTCAGGTGCAGGACCGGACTGTCTTTCAACGCCCCGGACACCGAGCCCGCCAGGGTCACTTCCAGCCCGTCGAGCAGCCAGGTGATGCCCAGGGCAAACACCAGCAACGTATGAAACCGCCCCCACGGCAGACGATCGAGCCGGGCGGGGAGATCCGTTTCGAACACCGCCCCTTTGCTGTCTGCCGCTACTGCCTGCACGCCGCTGGTCGCCATGGCTCGTCCCCGTGGATCGGAAGTGATCTGTGGGTTCAGAGTTCGCGGGGTGCGTGGGAGTTCAGCCGCACTCAGTACCTGTAGGAGCCGGCTTGCTGGCGAATGCGCGGGGTCAGTCGCCTCAAGGGTGGTTGGCAGGCACGGTTCGCCAGCAAGCCGGCTCCTACAGTAGGCGTTAAACGTTGAACACCGTCACCAGCTTGGTGTTCAGGTACGCCTCGATCGCTTCGGTACCGCCCTCGGATCCGTAGCCGGAATCCTTGATGCCGCCGAACGGCACTTCAACCAGGCCGATGCCCTGGTGGTTGATCGACAGCATGCCGGCTTCGATGCGGGTGCTGAGGATGTGGGTGGTTTTCATCGACGAGGTAAACGCGTACGACGCCAGGCCAAACGGCACGCGGTTGGATTCCTTGACCGCATCTTCCACCGTGTCGAACGGCACCAGCAGCGCCACCGGGCCGAAGGGTTCTTCGTTCATGATGCGCATTTCGGTGGTCAGGCCGCTGATGACGGTGGGCTGGAAGAAGTAGCCCGGGCCTTCGATGGCCTTGCCGCCGACATGAACCTTGGCGCCCTTGTCGCTGGCGTCCTTGATCAACGCGCTCAACGCTGGAATGCGTCGCTCGTTGGCCACCGGGCCCATGGTCACGCCCTGCTCCAGGCCGTTGCCGACTTTCAGCTCGTGGGTGTGGCCGACGAACTTCTCGACAAATTCATCGAACACACCGCGCTGGACCAGAATCCGCGTGGGTGACACGCAGACCTGCCCGGCGTTGCGGAACTTGGCGCCCGCCAGCGTGCGCGCGGCCAGGTCGATGTCCGCATCGTCGAACACCAGCGCCGGGGCGTGACCGCCGAGCTCCATGGTCGCGCGCTTCATGTGCTGACCGGCCAACGCCGCCAGCTGCTTGCCCACCGGGGTCGAGCCGGTGAAGGTGACTTTCTTGATGGTCGGGTGGGCAATCAGGTAGCTGGAAATCTGCGCCGGATCGCCGTAAACCAGGCCGATGACGCCCGCTGGAACGCCGGCATCGACGAACGCACGGACCAGTTCGGCAGGCGACGCCGGGGTTTCTTCCGGGGCCTTGACGATGATCGAGCAGCCGGCCGCCAGCGCCGAGGACAGCTTGCGCACCACTTGGTTGATCGGGAAATTCCACGGCGTGAAGGCCGCCACTGGACCGACCGGTTCCTTGATGACTTTCTGTTCGACCGAGACGTTGCGCGATGGCACAAGGCGGCCATAGGCACGGCGGCCTTCTTCGGCCAGCCAGTCGATGATGTCGGCGGCGGACAGGGTTTCCATGCGCGCTTCGGCCAGGGGTTTGCCCTGTTCCTGGGTCATGATGTTGGCGATGTGATCGACGCGGTCGCGCAGCAGGTTGGCGGCCTTTTGCATGATTTTGTAGCGGTCGTAGGCCGGGGTGCTGCGCCAGGTGTCAAAGCCGCGCTCGGCCGCTGCCAGCGCCTGGTCCAGGTCGGCGATGTCGGCGTGGGCCACGGTGCCGAGGGTTTCGCCGTTGGCGGGGTTGATGACGTTGATAGTGCGGCCGTCTGTACTGGCACGCCATTGACCATCGATGAACAGTTGAACGTCTGGGTACATGGGGAACTCCGGATGCGGGACTGTTCAAGACATAAGGGTGGTCAGGGCTATTTTCAATGGGGCTGAAGAAGATCTAAAGCGGATCAAGGGCGTCTGCCTGGGGGCAGACTGTTTCGCCTTCGGCGAGTTACTTGGAAAAGCACCCCAAGTAACCAAGGGTGCTTGCTCCTGGTTTGGCCCCTCGTTCCTCGGGGTTCCCTCACTCCGACGACGCTCCGCGGGCCCGCGCCGAACGGACATCCATGTCCTGACGGCGCTCTCGCCGCATCCATGCGGCTCGGCCCACTCCGCGTCGTCTGCGTTCGGCCTGCACCCAAGTCGCGTTTTGCGGTGTCTGGACTTTTTGCGTATGAAGACCAAAAGCAGATCAGAAGCAAAGCAAAAGCTTCCCGGCTAAAGCCGGTCCCACTGACTGTACAAGGTGCCCTTGTAGGACTGGCTTCAGCCGGGAAGACGCCGGTGCAGGCGACATCAATTTTTAGTCGAGATAACCCGATCTACGGGGTGTACGCGCTGCTTTTAGTGGGACTGGCTTTAGCCGGGAAGAGGCCGGTTTGTTCACCATAGATGTTGATTGTTCCCACGCTCCGCGTGGTAACACCGCCCCGGACGCTCCGCGTCCTGCAGACAACGCGCAGCTTGCTAGATCTCCATCAACTGCCGAGCGTAGGCGTGCAGGACCTCGCGCTGGATCATGAAGCTGGCGTATTTGCCTTCGCGCAGGGTGGCGATGAGGCCGGCTCGCTCGAGCTCTCGGGTGTGGTGGGAAACGGTGGCGGCGCTGACCGGGTGAACTTTCAGCACTTCGGCACAGGGCAGCGCCTGTTCGCTGTTACCAATCTGAACCAGGATCCGGAAGCGGCGGCTGTCAGCCAGCGCCCGGGCTATCAATGCGATTTGCGATTCACTCAACGGAAACTGCTGCGCCGTGCTCATGATCATCGTGAAGCCTCAGTAAAAACCTCCTTGTCCAGAGATACTGCAGAACTAAATCGACAGGCTAATGACGATCATCACTGGCGGTCAACACTATGGAGGCTCAGGGCAAAAGATCGTTCAGCGCCGGGAGAACTTGCCTGCGAAGCACTCCACGTTGCCCGCTGACCTGCGTAGTGTTTTCTGGCATCCTGCGCGCCCTTTTTCCCACGACCGACTGCCATGCCTCGCCTTGCGCTTTGTACACAATCTCTCATTAAAATGTATTTCTGCTTGTGGACATGTTGTACAGTCGGCAATCCTGACCGGCAAGACAAGATGTTCGCACCGGTTGGAGATGTGTCATCCGCAAAGCCCATGACCCCATAAAAACAAAATGGCAGGCTAACCATGACCGCACCCCGCAACAGCGCCCCGACCCGCTTGGCTTCAGCCTCGGTCGCATCCAGAACCGAACTCATTTACGGCCTGAATGACCGACCGCATTTCGCCGCCGCGATCTTCGCGGCGTTGCAGCACGTGCTGGCCAGTTTCGTCGGCATCATCACCCCTACCCTCATCGTCGGCAACGTGCTCGGGCTCGACAGCGAAGTGCCCTACCTGATCAGCATGGCGCTGTTCGTCTCCGGGCTGGGCACCTTCGTTCAGGCCAAACGCTTCGGCCCGATCGGCTCGGGGCTGCTGTGTCTGCAGGGCACCAGTTTCTCCTTCCTCAGCGTGATTCTGAGCGCGGGGTTTCTGGTCAAGAGTCGTGGCGGCGGCACCGACGAAATCCTCTCGACGATCTTCGGCGTGTGCTTCTGCGCAGCGTTCGTCGAGGTTGCCCTGAGCCAGTTCATCGGTAAATTGCGCAAGCTGATCACCCCGGTGGTCACCGGCACGATCATCACCCTGATGGGCCTTTCGCTGTTGAAAGTGGCGATGACCGACATAGCTGGCGGCTTCGGCGCAAGCGACCTGGGCTCGGCGGCGAACATGGGCCTGGCCGGCCTGGTGCTCATCACTATCGTGGTGCTCAACCGGTTCAACATTCCGTTACTGCGCCTGAGCGCGATCATCATCGGCCTGACCCTGGGCTTCGCCGTCGCCTGGTTCATGGGCCGGGTGGATTTTGCGCAGATGCCCCATGTCCCGGTGATGAGCCTGCCGGTGCCGTTCAAATACGGGTTTTCCTTCGATCTGCTGGCGTTCATCCCCATCGCGGTGATCTTTCTCGTGTCACCGCTGGAGGCCGCCGGGGACCTCACCGCCAACTCCATGATTTCCCAACAGCCGGTGAGCGGGCCGGTGTACATCCGCCGGATCAAGTCGGGGCTGCTGGCGGACGGGCTGAATTCGGCGCTGGCGGCGACCTTCAACAGCCTGCCCATGGTGACGTTCGCGCAGAACAACGGGGTCATTCAGCTGACCGGTGTCGCCAGCCGCTACGTGGCGTTTTTCATCGCCGGGATTCTGGTGCTGCTGGGCCTGTTCCCGATCATCGGCGCCGTGCTGCAACTGATGCCGAAGCCGGTGCTGGGCGGCGCAACGCTGATCATGTTCGGCACCGTCGCGGTGGCGGGCATCAAGATCCTCTCGGAGGCCGGCCTGCATCGGCGCAACATGCTGATCGTGGCGATTTCCCTGGGCATGGGCCTGGGCGTGGCTGCCGTGCCGGAGGTCTTGCGCGAGCTGCCCAAGGCGCTGCACAACATTTTCGAATCGCCCATCACCGTCGGCGCGTTCTGCGCGATCATCCTCAATATCTTTCTGCCGGAGGAATACCAGGAGCCGGAGCTCACCGAATTCGACCCGGAAGCCGCGACTTTGAAGGTGCTGCAGGACCCGTCCCGCGGCCCCGATGCAGAAGCTGATGCAGCTCCTGACGCAGAACCTCTTCCGGCGAGCGGGGTCGCACACTTGAATCGTCAGGACGTTTGAAGGGGCATGTTGTGCCCCAACGGCCTGCCACGGGAGTCACCGATGCCGCTACGCCTGATCCGCACCCTCCTCGCCGGCCTGACCATGGTGCTCGCACTGAGCGCCTGCGCGCTGTTTCCCAACCGGGACCCGTTGAACATCAACGTGGTAGGCATCGATCCCCTGCCCGGCCAGGATCTGGAAATCCGCTTCGCCGTGAAGCTGCGCCTGCAAAATCCCAACGACACCGACATCCAGTACGACGGCGTCGCGCTGAACCTGGACGTCAACGGCCGCTTGCTGGCGTCCGGCGTGAGCGATCAAAAAGGCACGATCGGGCGTTTCTCCGAGGGCGTACTGACGGTGCCGGTCACCGTTTCAGCCTTTGCCGCCCTGCGCCAGGCGGTGGGCCTCGCTGATCAGCAACGGCTGGACAACCTGCCCTACGAGCTGCACGGCAAGCTGGCCGGCGGACTGTTCGGCACCATGCGCTTTGAAGACAGCGGCACGCTGAGCCTGCCGAAACCGGCCAGCGGCAGTTGGTGATGGCGAACGGCGTGATCGGCTTTACACTTTCAGTGGGACCGGCTTTAGCCGGGAAAGCGTGAGGCGCCAGACCGCAAAAACGGGCAAAAATGAAGTCGCCAGGACTGGCCTCTTCCCGGCTGAAGCCGGTCCCACAATGGGCGGGATCGACTGCCTCAGCCCCGCGCCGCTGCCACCAAACGATTGACCTCGGCGCGCACCATGTTGGCGTACTCCGGTGGCGACATGGCGTCGAGTTCGCCGCGCACCCACTCCGACCATTTGCCCTTGCGCTTGGCCCGTTCGCCCATCAGCCGGGCGGCGTCCCCCTTGGCCTTGCCCAGATTGCTCTGCCACAGATCGAACAGGCGAGACTTTTCGTCCTCGATGGCGGCACGTTCCGGAAGGGTTTTATTGGCCAGGTTGTAGCTCATGGTATGTACCTCGATGTGCAAAACGAAACGCTTGAACGGAGCCGGTAGCGGGCTCGAAAAACGTCAGCATCTTACACCCGTCGAGGGCGAACCCCGACTCCATTCGTTGTACTTTTTGGCCGCTGTCGGAAATGTGCTGCAACTTTTCAGACGCTCATAACTCCATTGCACACTGCCATAACTATTGAAAGGAAATTTGCCATGGCTCGTAAAACTGCTGCCCAAAACGCCGCTGTCGAACAGATCAAGGATCAAGCGTTCAGCGAACTGGCCGCCCTCATTGAAGAGTCCGACAAACTGCTCAAGGACAGCGCCTCTCTGGTAGGCGAAGAAGCCGACACCGTACGTGCTCAACTGAGCCAGAAGCTCAAGCAGGCAATGGAATCCGTGGGCAGCGTGCGCGAACGCGCCAAGCCAGCCGTTGATGCCACCGAGAATTACATCGGCGGCCATCCATGGCAGACCGTAGCGGTCTCCGCAGGTTTTGGTCTGGTGGTGGGTCTGTTGCTGGGCCGTCGTTGATCAACGACCTGTGGCTCTGACGCAAGATTAGCTTTAGCCGGAGGCATCACTTGATCCCTCCGGCTTGAGATCCTCAGGATCTCGGCGCAATCACTTCCAGCTGTGACAGGCGATGGCCCTTGACCATCGCGGCATCGATCTCTGTCTTGGCCTTCTCGGCATCTGCCTGAGACTCGAACGGCCCGATCATCACCACTTCCCTGCCATCGACCTTCACCACGTAGGACGGGTAATGGTGTTCGACCAGCCAATAGGCCATGTCGCTCAGCGCTTCTTTCAAATGGACACGAATGGTCCACTGCTGCGAAGCCGGCGTCGGCGCTTCCGCGGTCGAATCAGTGCTCGGAACCTGGGCGGGCGTCGCCGGCTTGCCGCCATCACAACCTGCCAGCATCAACACCGCCACCATCATTGCCATCTTGCGCACGTCTGTTGCTCCTCGTTTGAAGTGGCGGGAGTCTATCACCGCAGGCGAGTGCGAGTTGAACGTCCAGCCGGTACACTGCTCGGCGGCAGCCATGAACCCGTCTTCAGCACTCTTGGTCACAGCGCCCGGAAAGATTGCTGCCCGCCTTACAATTAACCGAACCCGATGATGGCACTGTGGTCAATCTCTCAAGTCTTTTCGCAGGCGCACCTTTCATGACATTCACTTCAGCAAATGCGAGCCTGCGCTTCGCCGACAGGGTATCGTTGCCCGCCCGCCACTCAGGCGCGCAACCGACAAAAGCCGACCTATCGTGAACACACCGACGAATTCCGCGACGCACGCGCCGATGACCGCCAGTTCTCACCGCCAGGCTCATCCATCCGAGCAGCCGCCTGCTCCAGCGCTTGCGCAGCCCCAGACGCGCGCTGATCAGTGGATCATCTGTGAGCATTGCGACTCGGTCTATGAGGCCATGCCCCTCAATAAAGGCGAGGCTGCCTATTGCCTGCGCTGCGCCGCGATCCTGCGTCGCAGTCACCGGCTGAACATCGAACAACTGCTCGCCCTGAGCATCGCCGCTTGCGTGCTGTTCATCTTCGCCAATGTATTTCCGGTCATCAGCATCAGCATGCAGGGTCTGCACAACGAAGTGACCCTGTGGGGTTCGGTTCAGGCGTTGGCCCAGGGGCAGATCACCTTGATCGCGCTGGTCGCAGGGCTGGCCATCATCCTTGCGCCGGCGCTGCAGATCGCCTTGCTGTTCTGGGTCCTGGCCCACGCCCATCGCGGCGAGATCGCCCCCGGTTTCAAAATGTGCATGCGCACCCTGGAACACCTTCGGCCCTGGAGCATGCTGGAGGTGTGCCTGCTGGGGATTCTGGTGGCCATCGTCAAGCTGGCGGGCATGCTGGATGTGCATCCGGGCGTAGGGCTGTGGGCCATGGCCATGCTGATGGTGCTGATCGTATTGATTGCCGGCAAAGACATCCGCCGGCTGTGGGACGAGCTGGGAGTCGGCCCTGAATGAACGGCATCCCCTACGCCCGCGAGTACAAAGTCACCCTGTGCCACGTCTGCAGTTACGTCTGCCCGGAAGACACCCATGAATGCCCGCGCTGCGATTCGCCGGTGCATCGGCGCAAGCCCAACAGTCTGACGCGCACCTGGGCATTTCTGATCGCCGGTCTGATCTTCTACATCCCGGCCAACCTGTTGCCGGTGATGTACACGACGATGCTCGGCAGCAGCAGCGAGAACACCATCATGAGCGGGGTGATCGAGTTCGCCGAAGGCGGCTCGTGGGACATCGCCATTCTGATTTTCATCGCAAGTGTGGTCGTGCCCTGCATCAAGTTTCTGGTGCTGGGGCTGTTATTGATCACGTGCCAGCGCCGCAGCACCTGGGCGATGCGCGAGCGTTCGCGGTTGTTCCGCTTCATTGAAGTGATCGGCTACTGGTCCATGCTCGATGTGCTGGTGGTCGCGCTGGTGGCAGCGCTGGTGCAGTTTCGCGGGCTCAGCACCATCGAGCCGCGCCTTGGCATTCTGTTTTTTGGTTTGGTGGTGGTGATGACTATGCTTGCCGCCATGACGTTCGATCCCCGGCTAATCTGGGACGCAGAGGTTGAAGATGTCCGATAACACCCTACCCCCCTCCCCGCCGACCCGACCGCAGGTCAAGGCCCGCAAGGTGCGCGTCTCACTGGTCTGGCTGGTGCCGATCGTCGCCGCCCTGATCGGCCTGTCGATGGTGGTCCATGACTTCCTCAACGTCGGCCCCAAAGTGGTGGTCAGCTTCCTCACGGCCGAGGGTCTGGAAGCCAAGAAAACCCAGGTCAAGTACAAGAACGTGGTGATCGGCATGGTGACCGACATCGAACTCAGCGATGACCGCACCCACGTGCTGGCGAGCATCGACCTGAACCAGTCGGCGGTTCCGTTCACCCGCGCCGACACGCAGTATTGGGTCGTGCGTCCACGCATCGGCGCCCACGGCGTCACCGGCGTCGATACCCTGTTGTCGGGCGCCTTCATTGGCGCCGACGCCGGCAGCTCGGAAGAGACCAAGAAAGACTTCACCGGTCTGGAAACTCCGCCCGCCGTGACCTTTGGCGAGAAAGGCAAGCGCTTCATTCTGCACACCGACGACCTCGGCTCGCTGGACATCGGTTCGCCGGTGTACTTCCGCCGCATTCAGGTGGGCCAGGTGGTGGCGTACGAACTGGCGAAGGACGGCAAGGGCGTGGACGTCGAAATTTTTGTCGGCGCGCCAAACGATCAGTTCGTCCTCGACGATTCACGCTTCTGGAACGCCAGCGGCGTCGACGTCACCCTTGGCGCCTCGGGCCTGAAGGTCTCCACCCAGTCCATGGCCTCGATCCTCTCCGGCGGTATCGCCTTCCGCGAACCCAAATACAGCCCGGACGCCAAGCCGGCCGCCGGCAACGCCGAATTCAAGCTATTTGAAGACCAGGCCACTGCATT
Source organism: Pseudomonas sp. NPDC078416 (assembly GCF_050268485.1). Taxonomy (NCBI): domain Bacteria; kingdom Pseudomonadati; phylum Pseudomonadota; class Gammaproteobacteria; order Pseudomonadales; family Pseudomonadaceae; genus Pseudomonas; species Pseudomonas sp. NPDC078416. The sequence continues at coordinate 49,233 of NZ_JBNNGV010000017.1, forward strand.
GGCGCCGCCCGACGGCGAACCCAAATACATCCGCATGCGCTTCAACCAGTCGTTGCGCGGCCTTGTGGTAAACGCGCCGGTGGACTTCCTTGGCGTTAACGTAGGCCGCGTGGTGTCTGTAGACCTCGACTACGATCCGGCGACGGGAACGTTCCCCGGTATCGTGGGCGCCGTGATCTATCCGCAACGTCTGGGTGCAGCGAATGACAAGCTGAAACAGCAAGCCGGCGGTGGCGATGACGAAGAGCAGACCTCACGGATTCTCGGCCAGTTCGTCGAGCGCGGGCTGCGGGCGCAAGTGCGCACGGGCAATCTGCTGACCGGCCAGCTTTACGTCGCGATGGATTTCGATCCCAAGGCAGCGAAGGTTGCCTACAACGCCAAAGCCCGGCCGCTGGAGATCCCGACGGTGCCCGGCAGCTTCGATAAACTGCAGGAGCAGTTGCAAGCGTTCGTCGACAAACTCGGCAAGATCCCCCTCGACGACCTGGCGAAGAACCTCAATGGCAGCCTGATCGAACTTCAGAAAACCATGAAGCAGGTCAACAGCGACGTGTTGCCTCAGATGCGCGGCGCGTTGCAGCAGGCGCAGAAAACCCTGGGCACGGCCAACGAAGCGTTGTCGGATGACTCCCCGGCGCGTCAGCAACTGGGGCAGGCCATGGACGAAGTGCAGCGTACGGCGCGTTCAGTGCGAGTGTTGACCGATTTCCTCAGTCGCCATCCTGAATCGCTGATTCGCGGTCGCACCGGCGACGCAGCGCCTGGCTCGTATAAAGGATCATCCTCTTCACGTGAAATCGCTCCGGAGCCTGCTCAATGACCCTGCGTAACTCTATCTTGGGTAAATCCCTGCTCACCCTGGCCTGTGTGCTGGGTGTGACGGCCTGCTCCTCCACGCCGACCCATTACTACACACTGATCGCACCGGCGACCCAGGCTCCGGCGAATGCAAGCCCGTCGCCATTCCAGTTCGAAATGCAGGCGGTGCTCATGGCGGTACAGGTCGATCAGCCGCCACTGGTCATCCGCCAGGGTGATGGCAGTCTGGCGATTCTGGAGAATGAGCGCTGGGGCGCGCCGCTGGGCGATGAATTCCATGACGCCCTGACCGGGCAGCTGGAGCGGCGCTTCGGTTCCCGGGACCTGGCGGGTTTGCCAAAACAAAGCGACCAGCCCGTTCTGTCGGTGCGCACCGACGTACGTCGCTTTGAATCGGTGCTGGATCAATACGCACTGATCGACGTGGTCTGGAACCTGAGCCTTCGGGCCAGCGGCACCGGTCCCGGTACCCAGCGCCAGAACCTCACCTGCAGCAGTGTCATTCGCCAGCCGGCGGGCATCGGCATGGAAAGTCTGGTTATCGCGCACCAGAAAGCCGTTTCAACGCTGGCCGATACCATCGCCCGCACTGCCACACAATGGGCGCGCCAATCCGAAACCCGCTGCCCTTCCTGACCGCATCGACGCCGGGGCTTCAGGCGCCCGGCCGTCCACCGCCCTGCCACTCTTCCAAGCCCTCATCCAAAAAGCCGAGCAGTCGCACCAAATGTATTCGTTCGGATTTTTATCGTACGGCTGTTTGAGAAAATTCGTACACGCAATTATTTTAGGATCCACATTCCAACCGGATGACGCTATTGTCTGGCCCGGTATGAATAGATTAAACCTCATAAGCCGCACCCGTTTGCGTTGATCCGCTCATTCCCACGCCGAGTCGATTCATGAAGTCGCAATCAGCTGCTTAAAGTCAGGGATCGTCAAATGGAGTTGAGCACATGAAAGGCCTTGGCCTGAGACTCAGGCAGGAACGCAATAGACTGAAGCTTTCACAGAGCGCTTTGGGGGCCATCGGCGGCGTCGAGACCAACGCGCAGGGGAATTACGAGAACGGCAACCGATCACCAAAGGCTGACTACCTGCTTCGCATCGCAGAAGCCGGTGTCGACTTGAACTACGTCATGAGTGGCAACAGATCGTCCGCCGACGCACTGAACACGGCACTGGCGATCGGTCCTCAGGAGAAGCCGGACCTACACCCCCATCTCACGAAAGTCACCCACCAGCTGCACCGTAATCTATACGGTCTCATCGAGGCATCGCTGCAGCTGACGCAGCTCATCGAAGTGCGTAACCACGACGCCCGGTTCAACGAGGCAAAAGCGCAGCTGGAGACGATACGGGTTGAAGCGCAGTCGCTGGCCCAGGCGACGATGAAGCTGATCTTCGAGACCTCTAAACTCGTGTAACGCGGCTCGCTCCCTGAGCGGAAGGCGTCTGTGACTCGCGATCTACGGGGTTGAGCTTGCTGGGGAAATGAGCCGGGACGGGCAGAGCGGGATCAGGACGTGAGCAGTGCTGCGTGGGGAAATACCTGCCCCACGCAGCGCCCTTTCAAGGACTGCGGATCAGCGACGCTTCAACCGGTCGATGATCACCGCCAGCAACAGGATCGTGCCGCGAATGACGTATTGGTAGAACGTGTCAATGTTCTTGAGGTTCATGGCGTTCTCGATGATCGCCAGAATCAACACCCCGGCGATGACATGACGAATCATGCCGATGCCGCCGCTCAAAGACACCCCGCCCAGTACGCACGCTGAAATCACTGTCAGCTCAAAGCCCTGGCCGATCATGGGCTGACCCGAGGTCATGCGCGAGGCCAGCACCACACCGGCCAGCGCGCCGATCAAGCCGTGCACAGCGAAGATGATGATCTTGGTCCGGTCAACGTGGACGCCTGCGAGCAACGCCGCTTCCTGGTTGCCGCCGATGGCCAGGGTATTGCGCCCGTAGGTCGTGTAGTTGAGCAGCCAGCCGAAGAATATAAAACAGACGACGGTGATCAGGATCGGCACCGGCACGCCGAACAGCTGACCGTTACCGAACACGAAGAAGGCCTCGTCGCCAACGCCCACCGCTTTGCCGTTGGAGAAGATGTAGGCCAGCCCCCGGACGATCTGCATGGTCGCCAGGGTGGTGATCAGCGCGTTGATGCGCAGCTTGGCGATGACGATGCCGTTGATCAGGCCGACCAGCAAGCCCATGGCCAGCGCCGCGGATACGCCGAGAAACACGCTGTCGGTGTCACGAATGACGATACCGGCAATGACCCCGGAGCATGCCAGCACTGAACCGACCGACAGGTCAAAATGCCCGGACGCCAGGCAGTACAGCATGGTGCAGGCGGCGATGCCGACGGTGGAAATCGCCAGGCCGAGTCCGCGCATGTTCAGCGGCGACATGAAGTTGTCGATCAGCAGCGCACAGAGCACAAAAATGCCCAGGGCGGCCATCAGCATGGCCCAGTCGTCGACGAATCGACGCAGGTTCATGCCTTGGCGGGGAGCCGTCAGGCTGGATTCGGTAGACATACGCACCTCGTTCTTATTTTTCATAGCCAGTTTTCATAGCCAGGTTCAACCGCGCGTACGCGGCAATGCCAGTTGCAGAAGACGCTGTTCATTAGCCTCTTCCCGGGACAATTCGCCGGTGATGGCGCCTTCACTCATGACCAGAATGCGATCGGAAATCCCCATCACCTCCATCAGGTCGCTGGACACCACGATGACCGCGATGCCGTCGGCGGCGAGGTTATGGATAATCTGATAGATCTCGGATTTCGCGCCGATGTCGATGCCACGGGTGGGTTCGTCCAGCAACAGCACCTTCATTGGCATCGACAGCCAGCGGCCGAGAATGGCCTTCTGCTGATTGCCCCCCGACAGAAACAACATCTGCTGCTCGGGCGAAGGCGTCTTGACGTTCATTGATTTGATCTGGTGTCTGGCGTTGTCACGCTCCCAGCGTCCCTGAATCAGGCAACCCAGGCTGACGTGCCGAGGACGGGCACCGATGTTGATGTTCTCGGCGACACTGGAGAGCGGCACGATGCCTTCTTTCTTGCGGTCTTCCGGACACAGCAGAATGCCGGCGTCGATGGCGTCGCGCGGTGAACGCAGGTTCAGCGGCTTGCCTTCCAGCTGCAAGGTCCCGGCCTGACTGCGCGTCAACCCCGACAGCATGCGAAACATCTCGGTGCGGCCGGCGCCGACCAGGCCGAAGAAGCCGAGGATCTCGCCCTTCTCAACCGCAAAACTGGCGGGTTCCTGCAAGCCTGGCCCCATCAGGCCGGTCACGCGCAGGCTCGGCCCTTGATGCTGACGCGTTCGGTAGTTGTAGATGTCCTGAATGTCGCGCCCGACCATGCAGGTGACAAGACGATCATGGTCCAGATCGGCCATGTCTTCGAAGGTGCGCACGAAGCGTCCGTCCTTGAACACGGTGACGGCGTCACAGACGCGGAAGATTTCTTCCATGCGGTGGGAAACGTAAAGAATGACCCGGCCTTCATCGCGCAGCCGAGTGATGATCGCCATCAGACGATCAATTTCCCGCGCCGACAGGCTGCTGGTGGGCTCGTCGAAGGCGATGACGTGAGCATTGCGGGACATGGCCTTGGCGATTTCCACCAGTTGCCGCTGCCCCAGGGAGAGATCACCCAGACGCGTGTTCGGGTCGATCTCGTCGGCCAGGCCTTTGAGCAGCTCCCGCGCGCGGCGAACCATGGCCCGCCGGTTGATCATGCCCCAGCGGTTGGGCATGTGGCCGAGGAGCAGGTTTTCCGCCACCGACATTTCCGGGACCAGGTGCAATTCCTGATGAATCACCGCCACCCCGGCCGCGATGCTGTCGGCGGTGGATTTGAACGCCAGATGCTGATCGCCGATCTGCAGATCGCCGCTGTTGGGCTGGTACGAGCCGCCGAGAATCTTCAGCAGCGTCGATTTACCCGCGCCGTTCTCGCCCATCAGCGCATGAACGCTGCCTGGCCGAGCTTCGAAATTGATGTCCGACAACGCCTTCACACCGGGGAAGGTTTTACCGATCCCGTTGAAGCGCAGGCTGCCGCCGTGCTGAACCTGTTGCTGAACCGATGCCTGTTGCATGAACCACCTCCACCCCGCCCCACCCTTGCCGGGTGGAACGGGGCCTCGCAGATATCCGCCTGATTGCCAGGCGTCCCGACTCGACTGCCGCGCTTACTTGTACAGACCGAGCGGAGTGAGCACGTCCTTGAAGTTGGCACGGGTGATCAGCGTCACGTCGTCCATGGCGGTGTATTTTGGCGGTTCTTTGCCGGTGGTGACCCACTCGTAGACCATCAGGGCGGTGTTGTAGCCCTCTTTGTCAGGGCTTGGCAGCATCGAGCCGAAGAAGCCGCTTTCCTTCTTCTTCAACTCGTCGATGGCATCAGTGCCGTTGATGCCGATGCCGATCACGTTGGCCGGCGCGAAGCCTGCACCCGCTGTGGCACGTACGCCGCCCAGCACGGTGTTGTCGTTCATGCCGCCAACGATGAGGTTTTTCGCGCCGCTTGGCAGTTTCGGCAAAGCTGCACCGGTGGAGTCCATGCTGCCCGGCACGTCGAGGGTTTTCTGTGGTGCGAAGAGGATATGATCTTCAGGCAAACCGGCTTTCTTCAACGCATCGACCGAACCGTCGGTGCGCTTCTTGCCGGTGTCCAGCTCGTTGTAGGTGTTGATGATCGCGTAGGTTTCTTTCCAGTCCCACTTGCGGTTCTTCGCTTCGTCGGCCATGGCCGCGCCCTGTTTCTGGCCGACTTCGAAAGCGGCCATGCCCAGATACGGCACGTCTTCCATGAACTTGCCTTTGGCATCGACGAAACGGTCATCGACGGCCATGACTTTCAAACCATTGGCCTTTGCCTTGGCGACGATGGACGGGCCGAGGGAAACGTCAGGCGGGCAAATGACAAAACCTTTGGCGCCGTTGGCGGCGAGGCTGTCGATGGCAGAGAGGGTTTTTTCACCGTCGGGAACGGCGATTTTGATGACTTCGAAACCGTGGTCTTTACCGGCCTTTTCGGCGAACTGCCATTCGGTCTGGAACCAGGGCTCTTCAGCCTGCTTGACCAGAAAACCGATCTTGACCTTTTCGGCGTCAGCGGCGGATACACCCGCGCTCATGCCCAGGATGGCGGTGGCAACAGCAGCACAGCACAGGGAACGAATCCCGTGGCGACTCAACATAGCTAACTCCTTATTTTTATTGACTAGCTACAGCGTCCAGCAGTGAGTGTCGGGGCGGTATGCAGCTGGAAACAGCGCAGGCCGCTCGACTGAAAACAGTCATATCATATTATCAATGAAGCCTATGTAACCGAGTGTCACACCTCACCGGCGCAGGGTTTGGGTCACCCCGCAAAGCGGTGCGAGGCCATGCCCTTGATGCCGATTTCCATTTGAATCACAGATCCATCCAGCGCGAGCGCGCCTTCTGCAGGCCGTGCGCTGGTGACAAATAAAGTCGTCATGTCCGGCCCGCCAAACACGCAACTGGTGGGGTGACTGACGGGCAACTCGACGACCCGATCAACGCTGCCATCTGGGGCAAAGCGGATCAGGCAACCGCCACCCCAGCGGGCGTTCCAGACAAAACCGTCTTCGTCCATCGCCGAGCCATCGGGTGCGCCGCGGGCATGCTCATGGGCCCAGACTTCGCGTTCGCCCAGGGAATGATCATCGTTGATCGGGTAACGATAGATCACGCCGTCCAGGGTGTCGGCGGTCAGCACGGCAGAATCGTTTTCCGGCCAGACCAGGGTGTTGACGATGCCCTGCCCCTCCAGCAAAGACGCGACCGAGGCATCGCCGTCGACGCGGTAAAGCCCGCCGGATCGGCGCAAGAGCGGGAGGTCGCCACCCTGCTCGTCCAGGTTGTTTTGCATCGTCCCGAGCCACAGTCGGCCAAGCCTGTCGCAACGGGCTTCATTGGCACGATTGCCCGCCACGGGGTCGGCGGCACACAGCAGAGAAACAGCGGGGTGACCGGGTGGGGAGTCGAGGTCGAGACGGTGGACGCCACTGGCAAGGGTGACCAGTGCGTCGCCTTGCGTGGTGGGTATGAAGGCTGAAACCGGCTCGCTGAACTGCCAGTGGGACAGCTGGCCTTCGCGCAGGCGCAACGCGCGGAAGCCGGCGATATCGACCCAGTACAACGCCTGGTGGGCGTGGTCCCAGAACGGCCCTTCGGCCAATTTGAAACGCTGGTCGCAGACCGGCAGCCAATTCATGGAAAACTTCCTGCTTATTATTGTAGGTCCGTGAGCCACTCGAAAAGCTCACCTGTAAAACGTCAAACTCGGCCGGTCATCAGTTGCGCGTCAACGCTTGCTGCCGAGAACGCGCAATCACTTCACCGGCGTTTTCAATCAGGCTCATGCAAGCCCACACACCCCGCGCCGAATCCCGGTTGGCGATGGCGTCCGCCAAATCCTTGTGCAACGGCAAGGTTCTGCCCAACTCTCCGGGCACCGCCGATGACACTTCGAACGAGATCGCCAGCAAGGCGCCCAGCGCCGGCAACATCTGCTCGATGAACTGGTTATGACTCGCCGCCAGCACCGCTTCATGGAAGCGTTGGTCCGCCGCGTTGTAATCACCCGGGTCCGCGACGCTGGCCGCAAGCCGCACATAGGCTGTTTGAATCCCGGCAATCTGCTCGGGTGTTGCCCTCTCACAGGCCCAACGCACGGCCATCGGTTCTATGGCGCGCCGCAAATCCAGCAGGTCCAGTACAAAACTTTCCGGCAGGCCCTTCGCCGCCAGCCAACCCACCACTTGTGGGTCAAACAGATTCCAGCTGCGCACAGGCAATACCCGGGTGCCCACCTTGGGTCCGACTTCCAGCAATCCTTTGGCCACCAGTGTTTTGATGGCCTCGCGAATCACCGTCCGGCTAACCCCGAATTCTTCACCCAACGCCGCCTCAACCTTCAGCGACTGCCCCGGCGTCACATTGCCTTGAGCAATCCAGGCTCCCAGGCGGTCTACCGTCGACGCGTGAAAACTGCTGCTCATTGATCCGCCCCTGTTTGCGGTGTGTTCCGCAAAACGAGGCTAATGATCATACGATTAGGAGTCAAACGCCTGTACAGACAGGCAATCCTGGGCTAGACCTTCCCGCATCGGAGCGGGCACTGCCTTTCGCCAAATAGTATTACAATTTATTTTTAAAGCGAGTGCTTTTGATCTATAACTCGAAATATCAGGGCCAACCGCCTCAAATAGTATGACCAATCACCGATCACTGAGCTTCGAGCCCTTGCTACGGCCCGCAGCGCTTCGAGCAACAAGGGTGATGCCCTCGGGCGACACCCGTGAGACCGCCCATAGCCACATGCTCATAACAACATCCCCATAACAAAAAAGGATCGACGCAATGAGAAAGACGCTTATACCTGCCCTGGGCCTGTCATTGATGGCCGCCGCCCTGCAAGTACACGCCGCCGGGCTGTCCACCGAACACGGCGCTTTCGGCAAACTCGCCGATGGCACCCCGGTCGAGAAATACACCCTGCGCAACAGCCAGGGCATGCAGGCTACAGTGATCACTTACGGCGGCACGCTGCAGTCGCTGCTGGTCCCGGACAAGCACGGCAAGGCTGAGGACGTGGTCCTGGGCTTCGATGATGTGGATGGCTATGTCAATGGCACCGCGTTTTTCGGTGCCACTATCGGCCGCTTCGGCAATCGCCTGGCCGGCGGCAAGTTCTCCCTGGATGGCAAGAGCTACCAAGTGCCGCTGAACGACAAGACCAACTCACTGCATGGCGGCCCGAAAGGCTTCGACAAGCAGATCTGGAAGGCTCAAGAGGTCAAGGACAAGGGCTCGGTCGGGGTCAAGCTGACCTACGTGTCGGTCGATGGCGAGATGGGTTTCCCCGGCACGCTGAAAACCGAAGTCACCTACAGCCTGAACGACAAGAACGAGTTGCGCATTCAGTACCACGCGACAACGGACAAACCGACCGTGCTCAACCTCACCAACCATAGCTACTTCAACCTGGCCGGCGCGGGTAACGGCGACATCCTTGATCAGGTGGCGGTGGTGCATGCTGCGCATTACACGCCGGTCAACGAGACGCTGATCCCGACCGGCGAGCTCCCGTCAGTGGCCGGCACACCGTTTGACTTCCTCAAGCCTGTCGCCTTTGGCAAGCGCATTCGTGAAGACAACCAGCAGCTCAAGTTTGCTGAAGCGACCCAAGGCGGCTACGACCACAACTGGGTGCTCGACACCAAGGGCAAGCTGTCGAATCTGGCAGCGGACGTGGTCGATCCGAAGTCGGGTCGCCGTTTGCAGCTGTTTACCACCGAGCCTGGGGTTCAGCTGTACACGGGCAACTTCCTCGACGGCACCGTCAAAGGCAAAGGTGGCAAAATCTACCCGCACTGGGGCGCGTTCACGCTGGAAACCCAGCACTACCCGGACTCGCCCAACCAGCCAGCCTTCCCTTCCACGCGTCTGGACCCAGGCAAAGCCTACACCCAGACCACTGTGTTCAAATTCCTGAACAAGTAACCGTTCGAGTGTAAAAACGATTCGGCAGGACGACCGCAAACGTCGTCACTGCCCTATCGCGGAGTGCCTCATGCCGCCATGGCGTCGCTGAAACCGCTCAAAACCGGGGGTTTGCCATTCATTTGTAAGGGTGGCTGGTCGTTCGCTCATCGTTCTGTACTAAAGCTAACCATTTGGCTTAGAACGGTAACTTCGAGTGAATTTTCCTGGCGGTGACGACTCAGTTACAAAGAGAGTGACTGATAGGGAGGTTTGCAAGCGTGGCACAGTACAAGCATTTCAGAATCGATTATCTGCTGCACGGCAGCTACAAAAGCTTCTACATCAGCGCCGAAGCGATGGATAACGCATCCGCCTGGCACTGGGCATCGGTGGATGCCGGGTTTGGTCAGATTCCCAAATACCGGTCGGACCGAGTCCCGAAAGTGACCAAGCCGAAAGCCGAGCAACTGGGCTTGACCGACGTTGAGTGGGCCGAGTCCTGATCAGTTGATCAGGACTTCTCACCCGCTGAGCTTCGTCGCTGACCCACCCGAACGTTCCCTACGGAAATTTGCCTTGGCAGCGCGTCATGATGAGCGCGCTGCCGGGCATCCCGCCGCACGATCCCCTCTTCGATTTTACCCCCGTCTTTCGAGCCTGATTCGAAGAGAATTCTGACGATTAACCCGTTGCATCGGCGCCATTCGCAGACCTGATCATTAAACGACCATTACGGCTAACGCCTTGCAACTACAGGCTTACAGAAACTTATCCACAGAGATATTCACGCTTTCCGTGGACAACTTTTTCAACGAAATGGCGTTGACTTTGTTGCCCTCTCCGGCCTAGCCAGCATTCAAGAAAACGCCTTTGCCAGCCTGACAAGTTCCTGCTTCAAGCGGCGCTGAGCACCCTTGCCAGGGTTGCCTTTACCTTGCCGATTCCGTCGTGCAAAGCCTGCTCGATTTCCGCCATCGTGATGACCGCCGCCGACTTGCCGGCTGCCGGATTCACCACCAGCGCCAGGCAGGCGTATGCCAGTTCGAGCTCACGGGCCAGGGCCGCTTCCGGCATGCCGGTCATGCCGACGATGTCACAGCCGTCACGTTCCAGCCGCGCAATCTCGGCCACGGTTTCCAGCCGCGGGCCTTGGGTACAGGCATACACGCCGAAATCGCTGTGGGCGCACCCTTCGGCCGCCAGCGCTGCGATCAGCCGAGCCCGCAATGGCGCGCTGTAGGGAAAGCTGAAATCGATGTGGGTCACGTGCTCAAGGTCGTCGGCAAAGAAGGTGTGCTCGCGGCCGTTGGTGTAATCCACCAGATCGTGGGGCACGCAAAAATGACCTGTGCCCATGTCAGGATGAATTCCCCCCACAGCGTTGACCGCCAGAATCGCTTCGGCCCCGGCCTGCTGCAGCGCCCAGATGTTGGCGCGGTAGTTGACCTTGTGCGGCGGAAAGCGGTGCGGGTGCCCGTGGCGGGCGAGGAACATCACCTCGCGGCCGGCGTATTCGCCGAGCTGGATCTCACCGGACGGCGCCCCGTAGGGGGTATTCACCGCCAGGGACTGACGGATCGTCAGCCCTTCGAGCTGGGTCAGGCCGGTGCCGCCGATAATCGCGTAAACAGTCATGGGGATTCCTTATTCGATCAGTTGGGCAGCGCGCAGGGCGGTCAGCGCCGCCAGCCAGCGGGGGTGCTGCCGGTATTCGGTGGACGCCATGCCTTGGCCGCGCATTCTGTGAAGTCGCGCCGCAGGAGGCGTCACCTTCAAGCGCTGCGCCGCGCTCAACGCCAGCTCAGCCGCAGCACGGTCGTTACAGACCAGTCCCATGTCGCACCCTGCGGTAAGTGCCGCCTCGATACGGCTGGCGGCGTCACCCACCACATGGGCGCCGGCCATCGACAGGTCATCGCTGAAGATCACGCCATCGAAGCCCAGCTCACCGCGCAGGATGTCCTGCAGCCAGCGGCGGGAAAAGCCCGCCGGCTGTGAATCGACCTGGGGATAGATGACGTGGGCAGGCATGACCGCTGCCAAGTGTTTGCTCAAGCGCTGAAAAGGCACCAGATCATTGGCGCGGATCGTTTCCAGGCTGCGCTCGTCGTTGGGGATAGCTACATGGGAGTCCGCCTCGGCCCAACCATGCCCGGGAAAATGCTTGCCCGTGGCGGCCATGCCCGCCGCATTCATGCCCCGGATAAAAGCGCCGGCCAGTAACGCCGCCCGCTCAGGGTCGCCTTCAAACGACCGGGTGCCGACGACCGCACTTCGTTGATAGTCCAGATCCAGCACCGGCGCAAAGCTGAGGTCCAGCCCCACCGCCAGCACCTCGGTCGCCATCAACCAGCCGCAATGCTCGGCGAGGCGTTCTGCATCTGGATGACCGGCAATGGCGCGCATCGGAGGCAACCGCACAAAACCCTGGCGCAGGCGCTGCACCCGACCACCCTCTTGGTCGACAGCGAGCAGCAACTCGGGACGTATGGCACGAATGGACGCGCAGAGCTCACGAACTTGCCGTGGGCTCTCGATGTTGCGCGCGAAAATGATCAGGCCGCCCACTTCGGGCTGACGCAGAAACTGACGGTCTTCGGAGGTCAGCCAGGTACCGGCGACATCCACCATCAGGGAGCCTTGCAGGCCAGAACTCATAGGAAGATCCTTCAACAACCAATGCTCAGGCCGGCATGGTGAGGGATCGAAGGATGTGATGCAAATTACGCCACCGCCAGCCGGTGGCGCGTTTCAGCCCTTGGCAGGCACCGGTGCCGAGGTTTTGGTCCTGGGCCGAAGTTGCGCGGTGAGCATGGCGCTGTCGGTGACACCCGTTTCGGCGCGCATGCCGGCCGCCAGGAACGGCACCATCAGGCGCATCACCTGCTCGATGGACGTATTGACGCCGAAATCGGTCTCCGCGATGGCACGCAGTGCCTTGATACCGGACATGCTGAAAGCCGCAGCGCCCAGCATGAAGTGGACCCGCCAGAACAGTTCGATGGGGGGAATGCGCGGCGCCGCCTCGTTGACCAGCAGCATGTAGCGACGGAACACCTTACCGTACATGTCCTCAAGATAGCGCCTCAGGTGGCCCTGGCTCTGGCTGAACGCAAGGCCCAGCAGGCGCATGAAAATGGACAGGTCATTGTTGCTGCGCGGCTGGACGACCAACGCCTGCTCGACGAGGATTTCGAGCAGCTCTTCAAGGGTGGGTTTGTTTTCAGGCTTGGCCTGGCGGCGTTCCAGCTCGCGGTCGAGGCTGACGCAGAAAGGCCCGAGAAAGCGGGAGAATACTGCCTGGATAAGGGCTTTCTTTGAACCGAAGTGGTAGTTCACCGCTGCAAGATTGACCGACGCCTTGCTGGTGATCAGCCGCAACGAAGTTTCGGCAAAACCCTTCTCGGCAAATAGCTGCTCCGCTGCATCGAGAATTCGTTCAACTGTTTCCGACTGAGCCATGGTTCAACGCCTGACAAACACGTGTTTGAAACATACGTTTCATACACCGCACTGTCAACCCTGAGCGTCCGCTTTCTGTCCATGCAGTCACGGGCATTTAACCATACAAACCGGGGCCTGTAGGCGCTCATGAAGGGGTCCGGGGGCAGGCGTGGCAAAAAGGACCATTGCCAAGACCCAAGCACTGTATATAATCCCAGTCACTGTATAAAAAGCCAGAGCGATGCACATGATCAAACTGACGTCACGCCAAGCCGAGATTCTGGACTTCATCAAGCGCTGCCTCGAAGACAACGGCTACCCGCCGACCCGCGCGGAAATCGCTCAGGAGCTGGGCTTCAAATCGCCCAATGCTGCCGAAGAACACCTTAAAGCCCTCGCCCGCAAAGGCGCCATCGAAATGACCCCGGGCGCTTCCCGCGGCATTCGTATCCCCGGCTTCGAAGCCAAACCCGATGACAGTGGCCTGCCGATCATTGGCCGCGTCGCAGCGGGTGCGCCGATCCTGGCCCAGCAGCACATCGAAGAATCCCTCGCCATCAACCCGGCCTTCTTCCACCCGAGTGCAGATTACCTGCTGCGCGTCCACGGCATGAGCATGAAAGACGTCGGCATTCTCGACGGCGACCTGCTGGCCGTGCACACCACCCGCGAAGCACGCAACGGCCAGATCGTCGTGGCGCGAATCGGTGACGAGGTCACGGTGAAACGCTTCAAGCGTGAGGGCAACAAGGTCTGGCTGCTGGCCGAGAACGCCGACTTCGCACCGATCGAAGTGAATCTCAAAGATCAGGATCTCGTCATTGAAGGCTTGAGCGTCGGCGTGATACGTCGATAAGGAGAACGTAGATGCAGCTCCCACAGACACCGCAACAACATGCACAACTACCCCTGTTCGAAGCATTCATGGTGCCCGGCGTGCCAATGCTCGACGTTCCGTTGTTGCAGGTCCCGACGCTGGCAGAGATGGCCGAGTCGCCCTGGAGCAACGAACCGGAAGTCTTTAGTGAATTGTCTTTGCGCGGCGCTGCCGGGAACTGCCTCAACCTCCTGGCGCCGATCCTGCGCGAGTTGAGCCAGGACACCAATGATCGCTGGCTGACCCTGGTAGCGCCTCCCGCCAGTGTGACCCAGGCGTGGCTGCGTGACGCCGGTCTGAACCGGGAACGTATTATTCTGATGCACCCGCGCGGGACTCAAAGCGCTCTGGAATTGACCCGTGAGGTCTTGCGCCTGGGTCGCAGCCATACGGTGGTCAGCTGGATTAATCCAATCTCAGGCGGTGCGCGCCAGCAACTGGCCAGCGCAGCACGTATCGGCGATGCGCAGAGCCTCAACATTCGTCTGGGCTGAGCACGTCGGCAGAACTATTAGTGTATTTAGAGCGTTTAGACGCTTCTTGCGAATCGAGAAGCGGGACGGCGTGTGAGCGAGCTGCAGATCCCGAGAATCAATGCAGCACGCGTGGCCCTTCCTCATCCTTGGTCAACTCGCCTTCAGCCAGACGGCCTGCCATCTGCACACCGACGCTGAGCATCGCCTTGGCGACTTCAACATGCTGACCCTGCAAGAACGCCTTGGCGTCTTCCGAAAAATTCAGGGTCACAAGCGATCCTTCATCTTCGGCGCGGCGCAATTCGATGCGGCCGTCAGGCAGTTCAACAATTTCCAGAAACGAAGTTGGCATCAGGGCAGTTCTCCACGAAAGGCGGGCATTGTAACAGCCAGATGACTCAGTCCCTAGCCCATCGATCATTCCGCATCAGCACTCGCTCAGACCTTCTCTGAAGCGGATGGCCAGGCCCTTGAGCTGCTGACGCCAGCTTTCCATTTCGTCGCGCGTCAACGCCTGCTCAGGCTCTTCCTCCGCTCCCACTGCGATGATCAGCGGCTGAGTGACGTCGCCCTTGGGCTTGCGCGGCGCACGCGGGGGCATGAACAACGCGTGGTAGGACGCCAGCAGCTGCGCCAACCAGGTTTCGCGGTGCTGGGCGAGCTCGACCAGTTCGCCCATTTCCGGAATAGCGATAGCTTCCAATACTTTCGGCGAGAGCAGGTCCTCGGCACGCGAGGTGCTCGCCTGTGGCAGCCGGTAGTAGCCGGCAATCTCGTGGCACAGCCCGAGCAACGCGCCATAGAGATGAAAGATCGCCGACTCACGTTCCGCCTGCTCAAGCCCCTGGGCATTCATCGCGCGGCTGTCCCTGGCCTTCGCCATCGCTTCCAGCGCGAGACCTGCAAAGAAGAGCTTCTGGTTGGTGCGGGTATAGAGTTCGTGAGCCATGACGACGGCCTCTGTAGAGATGAGTGAATCGCAGCGTGCCTACGGGCGGTCAACCGCAGACAAAAAAATCCCTCGGAGCGCATGAGCACGCCGAGGGATTCTTTTAACGCAAAGTGTCGGGCCTGACCAGTCGGATCGAGCTCAAACGATCAACGCTTGTCCTCGACCTTCCACTTGCCGCCGTCGTAGAACGCACGCCAGCCGGTCGGCTTGCCGTCCACTTCGGTCTGCACGTATTGCTCCTTGGACTTGCGGCTGTAGCGGATCACCGCAGGACGACCGTCGGGGTCCTTCTTCGGCGCTTCACACAGGAAGTGGTACTTCGGATCGATCTCGTCCTTGTGCGGCGCAATCTCCATGACCAAAGGCGCACGGGTCTCGCGGTTCTTCGGGAACTGGCTGGCCGCCAGGAACAACCCCGAAGCGCCATCGCGCAGGATGTAGGTGTCGTCGACCTTCTCGCACTTGAGCTCCGGCATCTTCACCGGGTCCATCTTCGGCGGCGCCGCTTCACCGCTTTTCAGCAGCTTGCGGGTGTTCTTGCAGTTGGTGCAGCCGAAGAACTTGCCGAAACGGCCGGTCTTGAGCTGCATTTCACCGCCACACTTGTCGCACTCCACGCTCGGGCCTTCGTAGCCCTTGATGCGGTAAGTGCCCTCTTCGATCTCGTAACCCGAGCAGTCCGGGTTGTTGCCGCAGATGTGCAACTTGTGCTTCTCATCCAGCAGGTAAGCATCCATTGCGGTGCTGCAGATCGGGCAACGGTGCTTGCCACGCAGTACGCGGGATTCGGACTCACCCTCATCGTCGTCGGCGATTTCGTCGCCCGGCGTGAGGTTGACCGTAGCCTTGCAGCGCTCTTTCGGTGGCAGGCTGTAGCCCGAGCAGCCGAGGAAAACGCCGGTGGACGCAGTACGAATCTGCATTGGGCGGCCGCAGACCTTGCACGGGATGTCAGTCATCACCGGCTGGTTGGCGCGCATGCCGCTGTCAGGTGCTTCGGCCACTTCGAGTTTCTTCTTGAAGTCACCGTAGAACTCGTCGAGGACGTTTTTCCAGTCGCGCTGCCCGTGGGCCACGTCGTCGAGGTTTTCTTCCATGCCGGCGGTAAAGCCGTAGTCCATCAGGTTCGAGAAGCTTTCGGACAAACGCTCGGTGACGATATCGCCCATCTTTTCGGAATAGAAACGACGGTTGTGCAGGGCCACGTAACCACGGTCCTGAATCGTCGAAATGATCGCCGCATAGGTCGATGGACGGCCGATACCGCGTTTTTCCATTTCCTTGACCAGGCTCGCTTCCGAATAACGCGCAGGCGGCTTGGTGAAATGCTGGCTTGGATCAAGCTTGATCAGCTTCAGCTTGTCGCCCTGGGCCATGTCCGGCAATACGTCGTCATCGCCCGGCTTGCTCATTTGCGGCAGCACGCGGGTGTAGCCGTCGAACTTGAGGATGCGGCCCTTGGCGCGCAGCTCGAAATCGCCCGCCGCGACGCTGACGGTGGTCGACAGGTATTGCGCAGGCGGCATCTGACAGGCCACGAACTGGCGCCAGATCAGCTCGTACAGACGCTCGGCGTCACGCTCCATGCCGGTCAGCTTGCTTGGGTGCGTGTTGACATCGGAGGGGCGAATCGCTTCGTGAGCCTCTTGCGCGCCTTCTTTGCTGCTGTAAACGATCGGCGATTCCGGCAGGTACTTCTTGCCGAACTCGGTTTCGATGTAGGTGCGGGCCATGGCCACGGCGTCAGCCGACAGGTTAGTCGAGTCCGTACGCATGTAGGTGATGTAACCGGCTTCGTACAGACGCTGGGCCATCATCATGGTTTTCTTCACGCCATAGCCCAGGCGGTTGCTCGCGGCCTGTTGCAGCGTGGACGTGATGAAGGGCGCCGACGGCTTGCTGCTGGTCGGTTTGTCTTCACGCTTGCTGATGCTGTAGGCCGAGGCCTTGAGCTTCTCCAGGGCCGCCATGGCAGTCGCTTCGTTCAGCGGCTTGAAGGCTTCGCCTTTTTCGCGGGCGACTTCGAAGCGGACGTTGGCGCCTTTGGCGGTGCCGAGGTCCGCGTGGATCTCCCAGTACTCTTCCGGGTTGAACGCACGGATTTCACGCTCGCGTTCCACCACCAGCTTGACCGCCACGGACTGAACACGGCCGGCCGACAGACCGCGGGCGATCTTCTGCCACAGCAGCGGCGACACCATGTAACCGACGACGCGGTCGAGGAAACGGCGGGCCTGCTGGGCATTCACGCGGTCGATGTCGAGCTCGCCCGGCTTGGAGAAGGCTTCTTGGATGGCTTTCTTGGTGATCTCGTTGAAGACCACACGCTTGTAGCGCGCATCGTCGCCGCCGATGGCTTCGCGCAGGTGCCAGGCAATGGCTTCCCCTTCGCGGTCCAAGTCCGTCGCGAGATAGATGGTGTCGGCGTCTTTGGCCAGGCGGCGCAACTCGTCGATCACCTTCTCTTTGCCGGGAAGGATTTCGTACTTGGCCTTCCAGCCGTGCTCCGGATCAACACCCATCCGCGCCACGAGCTGGCGCTTGGCCTTTTCCTTGGGTGACAGCACGGGCGCTTCGGCCACGGCCTTGCCGCGCTTGGCAGCAGGCTCTTTGGAGGCGCTAGCCGAACCGCTGGTGGGCAGGTCTCGGATATGGCCGATACTCGACTTCACCACGTACTGGTTGCCCAGGTACTTGTTGATGGTCTTGGCCTTAGCCGGGGATTCCACAATGACCAGCGATTTGCCCATGGATCGGAAAATTCCTAATGCGAGAAAAAAGACGTCGAAGCCGTCGAGGCCCCGCTATATATAGTGGCTGAAAGGTGAGGTCAAGCAATGCTGCTGCCAGGTCCTGCCTCAGGGCCGGGGAAAAAGATCCGGTTCGGCCTGAACCAAAGCAAAGCGCGGCACTTGCTCGCCGTCAACCTCAACTGACTGCAGAAACATGCTCAAAGGGCGTACCCACAGGCCGTATTCGCCGTACAGCGCTTGATAGCACACCACTTCTTCTTCGGTCTCCGAATGCCGCGCGACACCGATAACACGGTATTCGGGCCCTTTGTAGTGACGGTAGAGACCTGGCTGTAGCGGCATGCGGGGGACCTCGGGTGTGACAAGAAAAAAAGTGGCGAAAATACATTTCCGGAAAAAAACAAAAGCCGGGGCACCAGGCCCCGGCTCGCACACTGACACCGTTTAGACGCGTTCGAATACGGTGGTGATGCCCTGACCCAGACCGATGCACATGGTGGCAACACCCAGGGTGCCGCCATTCTGCTTCATCACGTTGAGCAAGGTGCCGGAAATCCGCGCCCCCGAGCAACCGAACGGGTGACCCAAGGCAATGGCGCCGCCGTGCAGGTTAACCTTCTCGTCCATCTTGTCGAGTACTTTCAAATCTTTCAGCACCGGCAGGGCCTGTGCAGCGAAAGCTTCGTTGAGCTCGAAGTAGTCGATATCGGCGATGCTCAGACCTGCGCGCTTGAGCGCTTTCTGGGTCGCCGGAACCGGTCCGTAACCCATGATTGCAGGGTCGACGCCGGCCACCGCCATTGAGCGGATCACCGCCAGGGGCTGGATGCCGAGGTCCATGGCGCGCTGGCCGGACATGACGATCATGCACGAAGCACCGTCGGTGATCTGCGACGAGGTGCCGGCCGTGACCGTACCGCCTTTCGGATTGAACGCAGGCTTGAGGGCGGCCAGGCTTTCCAGCGTCGTCTCCGGACGAATGGTCTCGTCGAAATCGAACATCTTCAGGAAACCGTTCTCGTCATAGCCCTGCATCGGGATGATTTCGTCCTTGAACTTCCCTTCCAGCGTGGCCTTCTGAGCGAGCCTGTGGGAGCGCACGCCGAACGCATCCTGCGCTTCCCGGGTGATGCCGTGCATCTTGCCCAGCATTTCGGCGGTCAGGCCCATCATGCCGGAGGCTTTGGCGGCGTACAGCGACATGTGCGGGTTCGGGTCGACACCGTGCATCATGCCGACGTGGCCCATGTGCTCGACACCGCCGATGACGAAGACATCACCGTTGTTGCTCATGATCGCCTGAGCCGCCGTGTGCAACGCGCTCATCGACGATCCGCACAGGCGGCTGACCGTCTGCGCAGCGGAGGTGTGCGGAATCTGGGTCATCAGCGACGCCATGCGCGCGATGTTCCAGCCCTGCTCCAGGGTCTGGTTGACGCAGCCCCAGATCACGTCCTCGACTTCCGCCGGGTCGACCTTGTTGTTGCGCTCAAGCAGTTTGCTGATCAGGTGCGCCGACATGTCTTCGGCGCGGGTATTACGGTGCATGCCACCCTTGGAGCGGCCCATCGGTGTGCGACCGAAGTCGACAATCACGACGTCTCTCGGATTCAAGCTCATATCTTCACCTGTTCGTTGGGCACTTAGCCGAAGAAGCGTTGGCCGGTCTTGGCCATTTCACGCAGCTTCGCAGTGGGGTGGTACAGAGCGCCCAGATCAGCGTATCGGTCAGCCAGGGCCACGAATTCAGCGACACCGATCGAGTCGATGTAGCGCAGCGCGCCGCCACGGAACGGAGGGAAGCCGATGCCGTAGATCAGGCCCATGTCGGCCTCGGCCGCCGTGTCGACGATGCCGTCTTCCAGGCAACGCACGGTCTCGAGGCACAGCGGGATCATCATCCAGTTGATAATGTCCTCGTCGCTGACTTCACGCTGCTCGTAGATCACTGGCTTGAGCACTTCCAGCACGGAAGCGTCGACCACTTTCTTCGGCTTGCCCTGCTTGTCGGTCTCGTAGACGTAGAAGCCCTTGCCGTTCTTCTGGCCCAGGCGGTTGGCGTCGTACAGGGCGTCGACGGCGGTGCGGCGATCGTCCTTCATGCGGTCCGGGAAGCCTTCAGCCATGACGTCGCGACCGTGGTGGCCGGTGTCGATGCCGACCACGTCCATCAGGTACGCCGGGCCCATTGGCCAGCCGAATTTTTCCATGACCTTGTCGATGCGCACGAAGTCGACACCGGCGCTGACCAGCTTGGCGAAACCGCCGAAGTACGGGAACAGGATGCGGTTGACCAGGAAGCCCGGGCAGTCGTTGACCACGATCGGGTTCTTGCCCATCTTCTTGGCATAGGCCACGGTGGTCGCCACGGCGACTTCACTGGACTTCTCGCCACGGATGACTTCAACCAGCGGCATCATGTGCACCGGGTTGAAGAAGTGCATGCCGACGAAGTTTTCCGGACGCTTGAGGGCCTTGGCCAGCAAGCTGATGGAGATCGTCGAGGTGTTGGAAGCGAGAATGGTGTTTTCACCCACCTGCCCTTCCACTTCGGCCAGTACGGCCTGTTTGACCTTCGGGTTCTCGACCACGGCTTCGACGACGAGGTCGACGGTGCCAAAGTCGCCGTAGGACAGCGTAGGACGAATCGCATTGAGCGCTTCAGCCATCTTCGCGGTGGTCAACCGGCCTTTTTCGACGCGCTTGCCCAACAGCTTCGACGCTTCGCCCAAGCCCAGCGCGATGGCTTCTTCACGGATGTCCTTCATCAGGATCGGCGTGCCTTTGACAGCCGACTGATAGGCGATGCCGCCACCCATGATGCCGGCGCCCAGTACGGCGGCCTGCTTCACGTCCTTGGCCACTTCGTCGTAGACCTTGGCTTTCTTCTTCAGCTCCTGATCGTTCAGGAACAGACCGATCAGGCTCGCGGCGGCCGAGGTCTTGGCCATCTTCACGAAACCGGCCGCTTCCACTTCCAGCGCTTTGTCGCGACCGAAATTGGCGGCTTTCTGAATGGTTTTGATGGCTTCAACAGGCGCCGGGTAGTTCGGGCCGGCCTGGCCTGCCACGAAGCCCTTGGCGGTTTCGAAAGCCATCATCTGCTCGATGGCGTTGAGCTTGAGCTTGTCCAGCTTGGGCTGACGCTTGGCCTTGAAATCGAACTCGCCGGAGATGGCGCGCTTGATCAGGTCCAGTGCGGCTTCCTGCAGTTTGCCCGGTGCAACCACTGCGTCGACAGCGCCCACTTTCAGTGCATCTTCAGCGCTGTTGTCTTTGCCGGACGCGATCCACTCAACGGCGTTATCGACACCGATCAGGCGCGGCAGGCGGACGGTGCCGCCGAAGCCCGGGTAGATGCCGAGTTTGACTTCAGGCAGGCCGACCTTGGCGGTGGCGGACATCACGCGGAAGTCAGCAGCCAGGCACATTTCCAGACCGCCACCCAGCGCGATGCCGTTGATGGCAGCGAGGGTCGGTACGTTGAGGTCTTCGAAGGCGCTGAAGATTTTGTTGGCTTCGAGGTTGCCGGCGACGAGTTCAGCGTCCGGCAGCTTGAAGTTATCGACGAATTCGGTGATGTCGGCGCCGACGATGAACACGTCCTTGCCGCTGGTGACGATGACGCCCTTGATCGAGCTGTCGGCCTTGATGGCTTCGATGGCCTGACTGAGGTCGTTGAGGGTGAGACGATTGAACTTGTTGACGGACTCACCCTTGAGGTCGAACTGCAGTTCGACGATGCCACTTTCAAGAGCCTTAACCGTGATGGCTTTACCTTCGTAAATCATCAACTGATCTCCACGATATGGAAGCTGAACAATACGCATCAGACGCTGATATCCGGCGCTCTGCACGACGTTGCCGTCGAGGCGAAACACCAAACGCCAGTCACCCCGTCGACGCGATTCGAGCGTCTGTCAGAGCATTCCTACGGCAAACGCTCAATTCATACGCCCGTTTGATTTGGGTGCGGCTACCTTCTGCCATATTCCAGCAATTGTCAATTCGTCAGACAGCGGGCAAAACCGGCAAATCGCAGGTAAAACGTGCGCCTGATGCGGGCTCATTCAGGGCAATGATCACAGGGGGTTGAGACTGACGAGGGTCGACCGTAGCGGCGAAACACCGATTCAGAACGAAGGAAGAAATAAACAGTGCGGCAGCAGACAAATGCACCATTAAGGTCTACATTCAGCGCACTGCGCATCAAGACGGGTCGTTAGACCGCCGTCAGACTGGCGCGATTGATCCCGTCGCGGCATTGCACCGCGCGGCACCTGAATTACGGCCTGCCTGGCCAACCCCGGCCCGATGTTGTTATCGGGCTTTTTAATGCCCGCGATTCGGGCATGGGGACCGGTTACGCCAGGGCCTTCAGCACTGCCGCAATGTGCTGCAGTACTTCAGGCTCGCCACGCTCGGCCCAGTACACGGCAATCAGCTGCTTGCCCGCGTCCACTTTGTAGACGTCTGCCGGCAGCGTCTTGAACTGCTCGAGCAGGCGCGGATCTTCGCACGGCTCGCGCCACTGGTTAACCCACACCCCCGGTTCCATCTGCCAGTACACCCAGACATCGGGCGCCCGCGCGCTACGTGGCCGGTGATACTGCGGGCACGGGCTCGGTGGCTCGGTAGGCAGCCAATGCGGCCACTCCTGAGGAATCAGCTGCATGGCCAGCCCCATTCGCCGGGCCTGCATGCGCATGGCCATTCTGCCGCTCTGCGACCGCGAGGGGCGCAGCCAGACAAGCGGACTTAAAACCACCGCAATGATTGACAGGATGATCCACACCGTCATATTTGTACGCCCCCCGCGGCGGCAAGCGGCGGGTGGATCACATCGGCGTGCCAGAGGCGCGTGAAAAGAGCCATAATCAAAACCATCGCAAACCTCGGAAGGAACACCCCATGTCCTATGAACATATCCTGGTAGCCGTGGACCTCACTGAAGAGTGCGATCCAGTCATCAAAAAAGCCATGGCGCTGGCGTTGGCCGGCCACTCCAAGCTTTCGCTGGTGCACATCGTCGAACCCATGGCCATGGCTTTCGGTGGCGATGTTCCGATGGACCTCTCGCAGCTGCAGCAACAGCAGTTCGATCAGGCCAAGGAAAAACTGGAAAAGCTGAAACTGAAATACCCCGACGTGAAAACCGGCGACAGCCATCTGACCTACGGCCAGCCACGTCAGGAAATTCACAACCTGGCGAAGGAACACCACGTCGACCTGATCGTGGTGGGTAGCCACGGCCGTCACGGTCTCTCTTTGCTGCTCGGCTCGACCGCCAATGACGTTCTGCACGGCGCACCGTGCGACGTGCTGGCCGTCCGACTGGTCAAGCGCGCGGACTGATCCAGGCCTGCAAACAAAAGCCCGGCCCTTGAAAAAGGACCGGGCTTTTTTATTGCCGCAGGTGCCCGATCACTCGTCCAGCTCGGCCCAACGCTCAAGCAGCCCGTCCAGTTCGCCTTGCAGGCTTTCCAGCTGCGCCATGACGGCAGTGGTTTGCTCCGCAGGACGCTGATAGAAACCGGCCTCGGCCATCTCGGCACTGAGCGCAGCCATTTGCGCTTCTACAGCGTCAATTTGGGCGGGCAATGCTTCCAGCTCGCGCTGCAGTTTATAGCTGAGCTTCTTTTTCGCGACCGGCATTTCTGCCGCTGCGACGGGTGCTGCCTGAACCACGGCAGTGGCCAGTTCGGACTTGCCGGACTTGCTGTCGGTGACGCCCAGCAGACGCGGCGAGCCGCCCTGACGAATCCAGTCCTGATAGCCACCGACGAATTCGCGGACCTTGCCCTCGCCTTCGAACACCAGGGTGCTGGTGACGACGTTGTCGAGGAATGCCCGGTCGTGGCTGACCATCAGCACGGTGCCCTTGAAGGTCAACAGGACCTCTTCAAGGAGTTCGAGGGTCTCGACGTCCAGATCGTTGGTCGGTTCGTCGAGGACCAGCAGGTTGGCCGGCTTGCTGAACAGTTTGGCGAGCAGCAGACGCGCGCGCTCACCACCCGACAATGCCTTGACCGGTGTGCGTGCCCGCTGCGGGCTGAACAGGAAGTCGCCCAGGTAGCTGAGGACGTGGCGGCTCTGGCCGTCGATGTCGATGAAGTCGCGGCCTTCGGCCACGTTATCGATAACGGTCTTTTCCAGATCGAGCTGGTGACGCAACTGGTCGAAGTAGGCAACGTCCAGACGGGTACCGACTTCCACCTTGCCGCTGGTGGGCTGGAGGTTATCGAGCATCAGCTTGAGCAGCGTGGTCTTGCCGGTACCGTTGGCGCCGAGCAAACCGATACGGTCTTCGCGCTGCAGGACCATGGAAAAGTCCTTGATCAGCATCGGCCCGCCCGGGTGAGCGAAGCTGACGTTGTCGAGCACCATCACCTGCTTGCCGGATTTGTCTGCCGTGTCGAGCTGGATGTTGGCCTTGCCGGTGCGTTCGCGACGGTCGCTGCGCTCGACGCGCAATGCCTTCAGAGCACGCACACGGCCTTCGTTACGGGTACGACGGGCCTTGATGCCCTGACGAATCCACACTTCTTCCTGGGCCAGACGTTTGTCGAACAGCGCGTTGGCGGTTTCTTCCGCCGCGAGCATGGCTTCCTTGTGCACCAGGAAGCTGGCGTAGTCGCCGTCCCAGTCGATCAGGCCGCCACGGTCGAGTTCGAGAATGCGGGTCGCGAGGTTTTGCAGGAATGACCGGTCGTGGGTGATGAACAACACCGCGCCCTGGAATTCCTTCAAGGCTTCTTCGAGCCAGGCGATGGCGCCGATGTCGAGGTGGTTGGTCGGTTCGTCGAGCATCAGCAGATCAGGCTCGGACACCAGCGCCTGGGCCAGCAACACGCGACGACGCCAGCCACCGGACAGTTCGGCGAGGGTCTTGTCGGCCGGCAGTTGCAGACGGCTGAGGGTGCTGTCCACCAACTGCTGCAGGCGCCAGCCGTCACGGGCCTCGAGGTCCGACTGCACGTGCATCAGCTTGTCGAGGTCTTCGGCGGTGACGATGTTCTGGCTCAAGTGGTGGTACTGAGCAAGCAGCTCGCCCACGCCATCCAGGCCTTCGGCAACGACGTCGAACACAGTACGGCCGTCAGCGACCGGCAACTCCTGGGGCAGCTCGCCGATCTTGAGGCCCGGCGCGCGCCAGACATTGCCGTCGTCGGGCATCTGAATGCCCTTGACGAGCTTCAACATGCTGGATTTGCCAGTGCCGTTGCGGCCGATGATGCAGACCCGCTCACCACGGGCGATCTGCCAAGACACCTTGTCCAACAACGGCATGGCGCCGAACGCAAGGGACACATCGCTGAATTTGAGCAGGGTCATGAGCTTCTCCAAAAACCGGGCGCGCATTCTACCTGAGATAACCCGGCAGAGGGGCGGCTAATCGATGACAGGACGTCGTCCGGACCCGGTAGTCGGCCGATCCCAAGCCGGGGTTTGTTTCCATCTATCACGACGGGCAAGGCAGCGCTTCAACCCGCGCGGGCAACAGGCTAAGCTAGCCGCACTTTTCACGATGCATCTGCACGGAAGTCTCATGCGCAGTCGTTTCTTCAGCCTTTTGTCCTGCCTGCTTCTGTCGGCCACCGCTGCCCAGTCCGTCCACGCAGTCGATCTCACCACCCAACGCCAGTATTACGATGAATCCAAGCGGGCGTTGGCCAAAGGCGACGGTGGCCCTTATCGCACCTATGCCGCCGCGCTGGCGGATTATCCCCTGGAGCCGTACCTGGCTTATGACGAACTCACCGCCCGCCTGAACAGCGCGAGTGACGAGGAAGTCGAGAAATTCTTCGCCGAGCATGGCGACCTGCCTCAGGCGAACTACATGAAACTGCGCTGGCTGCGACTGCTGGCTTCGCGCGGTGACTGGCAGCCCTTCGTCAAGTATTACGACCCCAAGCTGAATTTCGTCGAGCTCGACTGCCTGTATGGGTCGTATCAGCTCAGCCACAACCAGCGCGCGGAAGGCTATGCCAACGCCGAGAAGACCTGGATGACCGGCAAGACGCTGCCGGCGGCCTGCGATACGTTTTTCACCCAGTGGGCCGTCGAAGGTCAGTTGACCGAGCAAAAACGCTGGCAGCGCGCCAAGCTCGCCGCGCAGGTGCGCAACTACGCGCTGGCCAATCAACTGGTCAACAGCATGACCACCCTCGCGCCCCAGGGCCGTTTGCTGATCGCCGTGGCGCAGAAGCCGGAAATGGTCAACAACCAGGGCCAGTTCATGCCGGCCGACGAGGCCATGTCCGATGTGGTCGGACTGGGCCTGCGTCGTCTCGCCAAGCAGGACCCGCAGCGGGCGATGGAACTGCTCGACAGTTACGCGCCGGTGCTGCATTTCTCCCACGAAGAACAGGTTCAGATCGCCAAGGAAATCGGCCTGACGCTGGCTCGCAGTTACGACGGTCGCGCCCTTGAGGTCATGACCAAGTACGATCCGGACCTGCGCGACAACACCGTCACCGAATGGCGCCTGCGCCTGTTGCTGCGACTGGGTCGCTGGAGTGACGCGTACGAGCTGACCCGTCGCCTGCCCCAGGACCTGGCGACCACGAACCGCTGGCGTTACTGGCAGGCCCGCTCGCTGGAACTGGCCCAGCCCAACAGCCCGTTGCTGCCGGGGCTGTACAAAGCGGTGGCGAAGGAGCGTGATTTCTACGGTTTCCTCGCCGCTGACCGCACGCAGACGCCGTACATGCTCAACAACAAGCCGCTGGTGCTGAGCCAGGCGCTCATGAACAAGGTGCGCAACACCCCGGGCGTGCGCCGGGCACTGGAGTTCTATGATCGCGGGCAGATCGTCGACGGTCGCCGCGAGTGGTACCACGTCACCCGTCGCTTCAGCCGGGACGAAATGGTTGCTCAGGCCAGGCTGGCGTACGACATGCACTGGTACTTCCCGGCCATCCGCACCATCAGCCAGGCGCAATATTGGGACGACCTCGACATCCGTTTCCCGATGGCCCACCGCGACACCCTGGTGCGTGAAGCGCAATTCCGCGGGTTGCATTCGAGCTGGGTGTTTGCGATCACCCGACAGGAAAGCGCGTTCATGGACGACGCCCGCTCCGGCGTCGGCGCTGCAGGCTTGATGCAACTGATGCCCGCCACCGCGAAAGAGACCGCACGCAAATTCAGCATTCCTCTGGCATCGCCGGCGCAGGTGCTTGATCCGGACAAGAACATCCAGCTCGGCGCCGCGTACCTGAGCCAGGTCCATGCGCAGTTCAATGGCAACCGGGTGCTTGCTTCGGCAGCGTATAACGCAGGCCCGGGGCGCGTACGTCAGTGGCTGAGGGGCGCCAATCACCTGGCCTTCGACGTCTGGGTCGAGAGCATTCCGTTCGACGAGACCCGTCAGTACGTGCAGAACGTGCTGTCGTATGCGGTTATCTACGGCCAGAAGCTCAACTCACCGCAGCCGCTGGTGGACTGGCATGAACGGTTCTTTGATGATTTGTAAAAGACGGGAGTCGGGCTGGGGTTGCCAGCCCGATTGCACTGGCCATCGGGGCCAGATGAACCCGTAGGAGCCGGCTTGCTGGCGAACGCGGGGGTCAGCAACGGCAGTGTTGTCTGAGCCGGCGCATTCGCGGGCAAGCGCGCTCCCACAATGAGTAGGCGCTAAACCCCGAGTTTGGGCTGCATGTAAATCTGTAGGAGCCGGCTTGCTGGCGAACGCGTTGGGTCAGGCGCTGCAGCAGTGAATGTTCAACCGCATTCGCCAGCAAGCCGGCTCCTACGGTGAAATTGCGTATTCCCCATAGGACCGGCTTTAGCCGGGAAGGCGTACGAGCAAGCGCTCAACTACTCCAGTACTTCAACCTCCATCCCGACCTCGACCACCCCTGGCCCATCACTGACCAGATTCTGGCCAAACCAGATCTCCCCTTCCCGCTCCCGATACGTCTTCAGCGTGGTCATCGGTTCGCGATCCGCGCTGCGTTCACCGGTTGCCGGATCGATCGTCGTCAGAATGCACCGCGAGCAGGGCTTCAACACCCGCAATTCAACACCGCCAATCCGAATCCGCTTCCAGCCATCCTCCGCAAATGCCTCGGCGCCGGACACCACCAGATTCGGGCGAAACCGCAGCATCTCCAGCGGGCGGCCCACCTTCCGGGATAAGTCGTCCAGCGACGACTGGCCGATCAACAACAGCGGGAACCCGTCAGCAAACCCGACCCTGTCTTCCATTGCCCCGAAACCGGAAGGCAACCCGCGAGCGCGCGCTTTCGGCACATGCACCAGCCGCGTCGGCTTGCCCACCAGGGCGCTGACCCAGTGCGCCGCTTCCTCGCCCGCATCCGGCACCCGGAAACTGTCGCGCCAGATCGTGATGCCGCGCAGATTGGCTTCTTCATCGACCGGCACTGGCACATCCAGACTGCCCAGGCCCGGGGCCGACAGCGTTACGCCGTCACCCTTCCACAACACCGACAGCTGTGACATCTGCGGCAGCGCGCGCTGGCTGTAAAACCGCCCACTGGCTTCGTCCACCAGCATCCAGCGTCGATCGCCGCTCATGCCCAACTCATCGAAACTGGCCTGCTGCAACGACTCGGCCATGCAGGATTTGAGGGGGTACCGATACAGTGCGCTGAGGTGAAACATGTACGCGTCCTTATGCCAGAGCGGAAAGCCACACTCTATACGAGACGCCGGAAAACCAAGCGGTACAGATGCAAAAAAGCCCCTCCATACAGCAAGGGGCTTGAAACAGAACCGGATCAGTTGTCGAGCATGAGCCGCTCGCGGACCACGTCGACCAGCTTGTCCGGCTGGAATTTGGAGAGGAAGTTATCGCAGCCGACCTTCTTGACCATGGACTCGTTGAAGCTGCCGGACAGCGAGGTGTGCAGCACGACGTAAAGACCGCGCAGACGAGGATCGTTACGGATTTCCGTGGTCAGGCGGTAGCCGTCCATTTCCGGCATCTCGGCGTCGGTGAAGACCATCAGCAGCTTGTCCGTCATGACCTCGCCGGTGTCCGCCCAGCTCTTGAGCAGGTTCAGGGCTTTCAACCCGTCACGGGCAACGTGCATCTTCACGCCAAGCTGGCCGAGGGTGTCACGCAACTGCGAGAGCGCCACGTTGGAATCGTCCACCAGCAGTACTTCGCGGCCAATGGCCCGGGCGAGGACCGGATCGTCCAGCTTGTCGCGGGAGACCTTGGCGCTGTACGGCACGATTTCGGCGAGGACCTTCTCCACGTCGATGATCTCCACCAACTGGTCATCGACCTTGCTGATGGCGGTCAGGTAATGCTGACGTCCGGCGCTGGTCGGCGGCGGCAGGATCGCCTCCCAGTTCATGTTGACGATGCGGTCGACGCCGCCCACCAGAAACGCCTGAACCGAGCGGTTGTATTCGGTCACGATGATCGTGCTCGAAGGCCCCGGCACCAGCGGACGCATGCCGATCGCCTGGGACAGGTCGATGACCGGCAGGGTCTGGCCGCGCAGATTGACCACGCCGCACACGAACGGATGACGCTGGGGCATCAGCGTCAGCTTGGGCAGTTGCAGGACTTCCTGAACCTTGAATACGTTGATCGCGAACAACTGTCGGCCAGCCAGGCGGAACATGAGGATTTCCAGGCGGTTCTCACCTACCAGCTGTGTACGTTGGTCTACTGTGTCGAGAATGCCAGCCATCTGTTGCTCCTGGAGCAGGGTTCAAGTAAGTCCGCCTACCCTGTATCGGCAGCCCCGCGACAGACCTTAATCGGGCTTGATCAGGCTTAATCGTGGTAGAAACGGGCATTGCGCATTTGATATCACATTAACATCACACAAGACCTGTCGACAGACCTGAGCGCGGGCAGACCGGCGAACGGCGTGGCTTTCAGACGCGCGGCCCGATGAAAACCTGCTCAAGCACGCCGCCGCGAGTAGGGGTAACCCCTAAGGGCACTCGGGGCGAACCCGATATTCGACCTTTGCAATAGCCATTACTGTGACGCCCTTCCCGTCATTGAATGGAGTCAGGCATGCGGTTGCGCTCGCGGACGTTTCCCCCCTACCGGCCGGCCCCCTTGCAACGGCCCGACCTCGCGAGCCCTGTGGGCAGATGATCGTCTTACGCGTTCATGCCGATCACGCCGCCCTGCCCGACCATTCGCAACAATCAGAAACGCCCTACAGACTTTCCAGTGCCTTCAACATTAACTTTGGGCCACTCGCCCCACGCGACCTGACGTCGCCATTTGAGAAGAGTGGAGATTGCACATGCTGAACGGCAATGAATGGCAGCAGTTGCACGCAGAGTTTCTCACCGATACCCAGACGCTCATGTGCCGCGCCGATGAATGCCTCAGTCATCTTGAATTGATCAGCGATGATCGTGACGCGATGGAATGTCTGCTCACCACATTGCAACAACTTGCCGGCAAGGCAGACACACACGGCGTTGAAACCGTGGCTGGTTTCGCCCGCCATCTGCGTTATCTCCTGTACTTCGCCAACGCGGCCGGCCAATTGCAGCCAGAGGCATTGCACGGGCTCAAGCGCTGCTTCGAGCTGCTGGCCTGGCAGCTTGAGCTCATCGACCCCCACACCGGATCGCTGGCGCTGGACGACAGCGAGCAGTGCGGTTTGCTGGACGCATTCGCCTGCCAGTGCGGAGTCAGCAAACGGGAGCACAACGTCGCCGTAAAGCCGGGCTGGTCGGTCAGTGCCGGGCAGTGCGACGTCCTCGCACCCGCGTACGCCGATCACAGTGAAGCGCGATGAATGCCTGCTCGTTGACCTGGAACACACTCGTGTTCCGGCCTTGAAAGCTAACCGAACGGACAATCGGCCTGGTTATTGACGTCAGTCGGGTTTCAACCTCAGCCCTTAATAACGCCGGCAATTAATGTACTATCGGCGCGCTCGAAGGGACGCTTGAAGCAGCACTTTCTTCTGTCCATTCGATTAGCCGTTCGGACACGTTGCACCCCTACAGAGGAAGTTCAGCATTGTGTTTTCGCAGTGCCCTTTCAAATGGCCTGGCAGATCCGTCAGGTGTAGACATCCATTATCGATGGCTTCATTCGCTATGCATGGCAGCAGCAAATTCCCTGGCGTTCAGCGAATGAACCCCGGCAGCACCGTTCGCTGGGTAGCCTTGGTGTGCCTGGTGACCACGGGATGCAATGTGATCGCGTACCTGGCGGGCGGCGCTCTGCCGCTGGCGCTGGCGCTGGCAATTATCAACGGGCTGGCGTTTGCAGGCCTCTGCTACAGCATGGCCCGTCCGAACCGGACCATTCAGTTCCGGCCCAAGGAACTGGCCGATCACATGCTGCAGGTCCAGGAAACCGAGCGTCATCGTCTGAGCCGCGAACTGCACGATGACATCGGCCAGATGCTCACGGCAGCAAAAATGCAAAGCGACTGGCTTCAGCGCCGCGCCCCGCAAGAGTTGCACGCACAGTGCACGATGCTCATCAACACCCTCGATGAAACCCTGGCGAAGGTTCGCGACGTATCCGCCATTCTCAATCCCCGACAGCTCACCAGCCTGGGACTGGAAGCCAGCCTGCGCGCGCATTTGCTGCGCACGCTGTCGGCCACTTCCGTGCAGTGGAGCCTGGAATGCCAGCAGCGCCTGGACGGTATTCCCGAAGAGATCGCCGTGGCGGCATTCCGCATTACTCAGGAAGCCGTGACCAATATGCTGCGCCACGCCCAGGCGCAAAACCTGCGCGTGCAACTGCAGCGCCGGCCGGAAGGGTTGTCGCTGAGCATTCGCGA
Source organism: Pseudomonas sp. NPDC078416 (assembly GCF_050268485.1). Taxonomy (NCBI): domain Bacteria; kingdom Pseudomonadati; phylum Pseudomonadota; class Gammaproteobacteria; order Pseudomonadales; family Pseudomonadaceae; genus Pseudomonas; species Pseudomonas sp. NPDC078416. The sequence goes on from NZ_JBNNGV010000017.1 coordinate 80,858, forward strand.
TGATGGTCAAGGATTCGCTCCGGCGCTGAGCCCCGCCGGTCAAGGGCAGCGCGGTATGGCGGGCATGGCGGAGCGCGTCAGCCTGTTGGGCGGTGAGTTGAACGTCGCCAGCGAGCCCGGGCAAGGCACCTGCATTCAGGCGCTGTTTCCGTGGGCGCCGCGTGTCCGCGGACGCGCTGAAGGCAGCAAGCCGTGAGTGTCTGCAACGTACTGCTGGTGGATGATCACGCGCTGATCCGCGCCGGCGTCCGCGCGCTGGTGTCGGACATCCCGGGTTACGCCGTCATCGGCGAGGCCAGCAATGGCCATCAGTTGCTGGAAATGAGCCTGCAGCTGGAACCCGACATCATTCTGCTCGACATCTCCATGGGCGATAGCGACGGGCTGGACGCTTTGCAACGCCTGCGTCAGACGCTGCCCCACAGCAAGGTGCTGATCCTGTCGATGCACACCGAACCGCGTCTGATCATGCGCGCGCTGGCGTGCGGCGCCCACGGTTACCTCCTCAAGGATGCAACCGCCAGCGAGATCGAGCACGCGCTGAACGCACTGCGCGATGGCGCACGCTACCTGAGCCCGGCCATCGCTCACACGGTCATCAGCCAGGCGTTGGTCGGTAGCCAGACGGCGCCTGCCGAAGTCGCCGAGGGTCATAACCTCACCGCGCGGCAGCTGGAGATCCTGCGGCTGGTGGTCAGGGGCACTTCCACGCGTGAAATCGCCGCCGGCCTTGGCCTGAGTGTCAAAACGGTGGAAACCCATCGCGCGCAGATCATGAAACGGCTGCACATCTACGACGTGCCGGGGCTTGTGCTGTTCTGTGTAAGAGAGCGAATCATCAGCCTGGATGACTGAGGACGTCAGATGAGCGCGCGATCGCGGCCCATCTGACGGTTGTCGAGGCTCAGGCCAACTGTCGCGTCTGTCCCAGCAACGGCGAATGCGACGGCAGGTGCACGCGCAACGCGCCTGCCCGCGCTTCGAAACGGGTTGCTTCGCCGCTCAACGGTTCGCCGTCGAGGTTGATATTCAGCCCCTGCGCCGACTTGAGCTCGACCCAAGGCAGCCGCGCGCGGACAAACATATTGTCGAGGCCCAGACCGCCTTCGAGCAGACTCTTCAGCGTGCTCACTACCTCCTGGGGCGCTGGCAGAATACTGATGTCCAGCAGGCCGTCATCGGCCAGGGCTTCCGGGCACAACGGATGGCCGCCGCCCGCCTGACGACCGTTGCCGATCCCCAACGCCAGCATCTCGCCCTTCCAGTGAAAGTCCGGGCCGGTGAATTCGCCGTAAGCCGCTTTCAACTCGCTGAAGCGCGTCAGGCCGGTGAACAGGTAGGCCGCACCGCCGAGGATCTTTTTCAAGTCTTCTGAAGTGTTGGCGGTAACCTGGCTGCCAAATCCGCCGGTGGCCATGTTGAGGAACATCTGCCCGCCCACAGCCCCCATGTCGACCGGGCGCGCCGGGACGTCCAGCAGGTCAAGGGCCTGATCGGGTTCCAGCGGTACGCCCGCTGAACGGGCGAAATCGTTGGCGGTACCCAGCGGCATGATCACCAGGCTGGCGTCGACTTCAGACAGCGCCAGCGCCTCCGCCACATCCCGCAGCGTGCCATCGCCGCCACCGGCGATGATCTGCCGATGCCCGGCCTCCAGACCCTCGCGTACCAGGCGTTGGGCATCGCCCGCTTCCCAGGTCACGCGCACGTCCAGTTCCCAGCCATGTTTGCGCTTGCGCTCCACCGCCTCGCGGACATCCTCGTTGAGCGCCTGCTTGCCGTGAAGAATCAGTAATGCCCTGCGCGCTGTCATATTGCTTCCTTCTACCTGTACGAATTCATGCGTGATGTGTTGACCGCACGCGCTGCAAAAAAAGCCCGTCAGGGGAAAAACTTTTAAATCGCATTCCCCGATAAAGAGACGCTTTGGCATTCATCCGGACAGGCTTGGAATGGCTAGGTATTGCGCCCGGTGATGGCAAAAAGCCTTGAATGGCAGAGACTTACGCGTGATGGCCCTGCAGCCACTCTGCTTCAGCACCAGACCTGTGTGGCTTTGCGTCCCGTAAATAGGGGACGAAAGGCGTTAATTCTGCGTTACAGGCCCTTGAATTGCACGGGTGAAAAGCGCCTAATCGACAAATAATTGGCTAATTTGAGCGAGACTCGCCGAAAAGTCAGTAAATTGACTTTGTGCGTGATAGCCCGAAATGCAGCCCTGTCATTGATTCATGGATCGAAGAGGCGAGAAACCCCATGCAACTGATTCCCTGCATTATTGCTGGCGGCGCCGGCACCCGGCTGTGGCCTGTTTCACGCGAGGCGATGCCCAAACCTTTCATGCGCCTGCCGGACGGCGAAAGCCTGCTGCAGAAGACGTTCAACCGCGCCAGCCAGCTGGAGGGCGTCGAAAGCGTGCTCACCGTCACCAATCGGGAAGTGTATTTCCGCACCGTTGACGACTACCGGCTGCTGAACACGCACCAACGGGCACTTGAGTTTCTGCTCGAGCCATTTGGTCGCAACACCGCTCCCGCCATCGCCGCCGCCGCCCTGCACGTTCAGGCGCGTTACGGTGATGACGCTCAGCTGCTGATTCTGCCGGCGGACCAACTGATCAATGACGTTGCCGCCTTCGAGACGGCCGTGCAGAGCGCACGCAAACTGGCGGACGAGGGCTGGCTGGTGACGTTCGGTCTGATCCCCTCCCGCGCCGAAACCGGTTTTGGCTACATCGAGAAAGGTCAGGCACTCAGCAGCGAGGCCTATCAGGTCGCGCGCTTCGTCGAGAAGCCCGATGCCGTCACCGCCCAGGACTATCTCGCGGGCGGTCTGCATTTGTGGAATGCCGGGATGTTCTGCATGCGCGTCGATGTCCTGCTCGCTGAGCTGGAAACTCACGCGCCGGAGGTCCTGGTCGCCGTGCGCCATTGTCTGGCGCAGTGCAACAGCAAGGAAGGCCGTAACGAGTTGCAGATCGAACTGGACAGCACGACCTTCGCCCTGGCGCCGAACATTTCCATCGATTACGCGTTGATGGAGCGTTCCCGGAAGGTCGCGGTGGTGCCGTGCGAGATGGGTTGGAGCGATATCGGTTCGTGGCAGGCCATTCGCGAGCTGAGTCCGGCCGATGAAAACGGCAACCGATGCAACGGCGAGGTCGTGTTGCATGACGTGACCAACTGCTACATCGACTCGAAAAAGCGCCTGGTCGGCGGAGTGGGTCTGGACAACCTGATCATCATCGACACGCCGGACGCTTTGTTGATCGCCGACGCCGATCGCAGTCAGGAGGTCAAGGTCATCGCCCAGGCGCTCAAGCGTCAGGGCCATCCGGCGTACTTGTTGCACAATACTGTCACCCGGCCGTGGGGCACTTACACGGTGCTGGAGGAAGGCAAGCGCTTCAAGATCAAGCGCATCGTGGTGAAACCGCAGGCGGCTTTGTCGCTGCAGATGCATCACCACCGCAGCGAGCACTGGATTGTGGTCAGCGGTATGGCTCGCGTTACCAATGGCGAGAAGGAGTTCATGCTCGACACGAACGAGTCGACGTTCATTCAACCCGGCCACACCCATCGGCTGGTCAATCCGGGGGTCATTGATCTGGTGATGATCGAGGTGCAAAGCGGGGAGTATCTGGGGGAAGACGACATCGTGCGGTTTACTGATGTGTATGGGCGGGTGCCTGAGGCTGCGAAAGCTTAGCCGTTGTTTGCTTAGATCAAGATCAACGGCGTCTGCCTGGCGGCAGACTGTTTCGGCTTCGCCGAGTTACTTGGAAAAGCACCCCAAGTAACCAAGGGTGCTTGCTCCTGGTTGGGCTCCTCCTTCGTCGGAGTACCCTCACTTCGACGACGCTCCGTGGGCCCGCGCCGAACGGACATCCATGTCCTGACGGCGCTCTCGCGGCATCCATGCCGCTCGGCCCACTGCGCGTCGTCTGCGTTCGGCCTGCACCCAAGTCGCGATTGGCGGTGACTGAGCCTCTTGTGTATGAAGATCAAGATCAAAGGCTTCCCGGCTGAAGCCGGTCCTACAGTCGAGGTCGCCGCTACTATCTCTGATCGTTCCCACGCTCCGCGTGGTAACGCCGCCCCGGACGCTCCGCGTCCCTCAGACGACGCGCATTCGGGCCTGGGGAAGGGACGCGGAGCGTCAAGGGATGCATTCCCACGCGGAGCGTGGGAACGATCAACGGCGGGTTATCGTAGGACCGGCTTTAGGCGGGAAGCTTTTGATCTGCTTTAAACGTGCTTTTGATCTTATTCCGCAAAAAGTCCAGACGACGTAAATCGCGACTTGGGTGCAGGCTGAACGCAGGTCTCGCGCAGTGGGCCGAGCCGCAGGGATGCGGCGAGAGCGCCGTCAGGGCATGGATGCCCGTTCGGCGCGGGCCCACGGAGCGAGACCGGATTGAAGGAACCCCGACGCAGGAGGGGCCCAACCAGGAGCACAAGCCCTTGGTTACTTGGGGCTTTATCAAGTAACTCGCCGAAGGCGAAACAGTCTGCCTCCAGGCAGACGCCCTTGATCTTTCTCACAGCCCCCGCGCGCCTTTGACGTACTCAATAAACCTCATCACCGCCGGGGCCTTTTCGTGGCGTCGGTGGATCAGCGACAACGACGACGTCGGCTGGCAATCCTCGATCCGCCGATACACCACATTCGGCAAACGAATGTGATCAACCACCGACTCCGGCACCACCGCCACCCCCTGGCCAAGACTCACCAGCGCAATCACCGACACCAGCCCTCCCGGCTGCGGACCCAGCGTCGGCGCAAAACCGCCGTGGGCCGCCACCTCCAGGGTGCCGGAAATCTGCTCAGGCAGGATGAACGTCTCGTTCTGCAGGTTCACCCCATGGATAACCTTCAGTTTGCCCAGCCATGAACTGTCCGGCAGCGCCAGGGCAAAGCCCTCGGTCAGCAGCTGCACGGCGCTCAAAGAGTCCGGCAGCTGCATGGGAGAGCGGATGAATCCCACATCCAGCCGACCCTCTTCGATCAGCCGCGGCAGCGTCGGCATCAAGTGCTCGTTGATGCTGAACTCAACCTCCCCATAGCGCTCACGAAACTGGCTGACGTGGCGCTGCAATACCCCGGAAAACACCGCTGAAGCGACGTAGCCCAACTCGATCCTGCCGGCCTCGCCACGGCCGGCGCGCTGGACGTTGTATTGCGCGGTCTCAAACTGCCGCACCGCCAGTTCGGCCTCGATCTGCAACGCCCGCCCCGCTTCCGTCAGCCTCACCTCCCGCTGTTCCCGCAGAAACAGTCGGGTGCCCAGTGCGTTCTCCAGGTCCTGAATCTGCCGCGTCAGCGTCGGCGGCGCGATGCCCAGTTGCTCGGCGGCGCGTGTGAAATGCCGATGACGGGCAACGGCCAGAAAGTAGCGAAAGTGGCGGATTTCCATGGAGCGTTACCTGACAGGTAATGAAAACGCGAGTGGCGGGTAACAAACCATAGCGCATATCCGCTTAACCTGTTCCCACACCGGCCAACCTCGCTCGCACCTCACCCGTCTTCGTTAGCCAGCACCTAACAACCTACCGGAGCCCCGACCCATGTCTCGACCCAGCCCCCGAATGACCCTGCTCACGGCCTCCGGCGTGTGCGCCTTGATCGTGCTCGACACCAATATCGTCGCCGTCACCCTGCCGAGCATCGCGCGGGATCTGGGCGCCGGGTTCGCCGACATCGAGTGGGTGGTCAGCGCCTACATGCTGGCCTTCGCCGCGCTGTTGCTGCCGGCGGGCAGCCTGGCCGATCGCTTTGGGCGCAAGCGCATGCTGATCACCGGACTGGTGCTGTTCATTCTGGCATCGCTGGGCTGCGGTGCGGCGCCGGACATTCTGTTCCTCGACATCGCCCGGGCGATCAAGGGCGTCGGCGCGGCGCTGCTGTTGACCTCGGCGTTGGCGACCATCGGCCACGTTTTTCACGATGAAGCCGAGCGCGCCAAAGCCTGGGCGTTTTGGGGAGCCTGCATGGGCGTGGCGATGACCGCGGCGCCTACAGTGGGCGGGCTGATCGCCGATCTGGTCGGCTGGCGCTGGATTTTCTACCTCAACCTGCCGGTGGGCTTGGGCTTGCTGCTGATGGTGTTGCGTAACATCGAGGAGTCGCGCAACGAGCAGTCGGCGCGTCTGGACCCCTGGGGCAGTCTGTTTTTCAGCGCCAGTCTGCTGAGCCTGATCTGGGGCCTGATCGAAGCCAACCGAATCGGCTGGGACCACCCGCTCACGTCTATACGCCTGGCTGCGGGGGCGGTGCTCCTCGTGCTGTTCATCATCGCCGAGCGCCTGCAACGGCGGCCGATGGTCGACTTGCAGCTGTTCAACTACCCGCGCTTCATCGGCGCGCTGCTCGGCATGTTCGCCTACGCCGGTTGCGCCCAGGTGATGATGACGCTGCTGCCGTTTTACCTGCAGAACGGCCTGGGCTTCAGCGCCATCGATTCGGGGCTGGGGATGCTGCCGTTCGCGATCACCATGCTGCTGTTGCCGCGCTTCGGGCCGACGCTGTCACGGCACTTGTCGCCGGCTGCCATGATGGCGCTGGGCCTGACCCTTGTGGGCATCGGCAACCTGCTGTGCGCGTGGGCTGCGGGGATTGGCGGCTACCCGGCGTTCGCGGCGGCGATGGCGGTGACCGGTGCTGGCGCAGGTTTGCTCAATGGTGACACGCAGAAAAACATCATGGCCTGCGTGCCCCGCGAACGCACCGGCATGGCGTCAGGGATGAGCACGACCATGCGTTTCAGCGCGATCATGCTGGCGATCGGTGTCTACGGCGCGCTGCTCGCCAGCCATACGCTCGGCTCGCTGAAGAGCACACTGGCGAACGTCGCACCCCACCTTCTCGATCAGGCCGAGCACATCGCCTCACGGGTGGTGGCCGGCGACATGAACGCTGCGCTGCAAACCGTCGATGCCAGCGCGCGGGGAATGATCCAGCCGCTGGCCCGGGAGGCCTTTGTCTCGGGCTTCGGCTCGGTGCTGTGGGTGGCGGGCCTGATCGCCCTGTTCGCGGCGGTGCTGGTGGGCACGTTAATGCGCAAGCCGATTCCACTGATGCATCTGAAAACCGCCTGATCCCGGGGATCGCTCACGCGGAGCGTTGGCGAGCAGCGAGGGCCCACACCCGGGCCAGATCCCGCGCGCGGTCATGGAGCAAGGTCGCGGCGTTGGCGCAGGCGAATTCCAGCGTCATCGGCCCGCTGGTCACGGCGAAGGCGGCGCTGATGCCGTGGGCATACAGGTCGGCGTAGCCCTCGCCCAGTGTCCCGGCCAGCACGATGACCGGCACGTTGTTGCGCTGAGCCATCCGGGCGACGCCGAAGGGGGTTTTGCCGCGCAGGGTCTGGGCGTCGAAACGGCCTTCGCCGGTGATGACCAGGTCTGCGCCCTCCAGTGCGTCGGCCAGCCCGGTCAGGTCGGCCACCACCTCCACACCGGGGCGGAACGATGCGTTCAAATAGGCCTTGGCGGCGAAGCCCATCCCGCCTGCTGCGCCGCTTCCCGGATATTCGCTCTCGTCCCGACCCAGTGCCTGAGCCGAGTGCTCGGCGAAATGCCCAAGGGCTTCGTCCAGCGCCAGCACCTGTTCAGGGGAGGCGCCCTTCTGCGGGCCGAAGATGTGCGACGCGCCTTGCACGCCGCAGAGGGGATTGTTGACGTCGGCGGCGACCTCGAACTGGACGCTGTTCAGGCGCGGGTCGAGCCCTGTCAGGTCGATGCGCGCCAGTTGTGCCAGGGCCAGGCCACCGGGAGCGAGGGGCTGGTCGTCGTGATCAAGGAAGCGCGCGCCCAGCGCCGACAGCATGCCGGTGCCGGCATCATTGGTCGCGCTGCCGCCGATGGCCAGAATCACGCGCTCGGCGCCAGCGTCCAGGGCGGCCTTGATCAGCTCGCCGGTGCCGAACGTGCTGGTGACCGTCGCGTCGCGCTGTTCCAGGCTGAGCAGTTGCAAGCCGCTGGCCATGGCCATTTCGATGATCGCCGTGCGCGTTTCCGCCAGCCAGCCCCACTGCGCCTGCAAGGGCTGAGTAAGCGGTCCGCGGACCTGATTGCTCATCCACTCACCGTCGCAGGCGGCCAATACCGCTTCAATGGTGCCCTCGCCGCCATCGGCCATCGGGCACTCAATCAATTGCGCGTCCGGCCAGACGTCACCGAGCCCGGCAGCGATGGCATGGGCGACACTTTGGGCGCTGAGGCTGTCTTTGAACGAGTCCGGGGCGATGACGATTTTCATAGTGTTCTCCTTGTCTGATGGCCGATCTTCGCACTGCTGTGCCGCATTGCCGCCTCACGCTTGCACAACGCGTGACGCCATCCGTTGTTCATACGAACAAACGCGAGACCCCGCGCTACCTCGGGACCATCTGCGCGCCAAGGTACAGGCGCAGGAGGTCTTCGGTCCGGTAGGGGTCGCAACCGGTCAGTTCGGTGATTTTCTCGAGCCGGTAACGCAGGCTGTTGCGATGGATGCCCAGCGCATCGGCGCACGCCTGGCTTTCGCCGCTGTAATCGCACCAGGCGCGCAGGGTGTCGAGCAACTGCGGGTTGTCGTGCAAACGCTTGACGGGTTCGGCGATGCCTTCAGCCAACCAGTCGTGGCGGTTGCGCCAGAACAGCAGCGCGACGCGATGGCTGGCCAGACGCAGCAGTTTGACGGCTGGTCGCAGGTGACGTGCGTAATCGAGCAGATCGCGGGCGGCGGTGCACGCGGCGCGCAGGGAGGCCAGATCCGCCGAAGGTTCGACGGTCGCCATTCGCTGAACGGGCCAGCCCTGTTCGTCGAAAAGCGCCAGCAGCAAGGCGTCGTCGCGGTCCTTGCCCACCGCGCGGCACCAGTAAACAAGACCCGGCTCGCACGGCAGGCACCAGCTGTTGGCGTAACGCCCCATCAGCCACGCACCCATGGCAGCGGCATAGGTCGCGGCTTCAGGCAGTTCGAGCAAGACGGCCTGGCGCGGCAGCTGCGGCTGCAATCCCAGTTGTTCTGCTTCGGCGACCAGGTGGAGGGCGCCCTCGCCGAGCAACAACCGTGACAGCAAGTCTTCACTGCGTTGATGCCGCCACTGCTGATCGGCCTGCTGGCGTCGATGCTCCATCAGCATCTCGGCGGTCATCTTCACCAGCTCTGCGTAGACCCGCACGTCATCGGGCTCGCCGGTGATGCCGAGCACGCCGATGAGCTTCTCATCCAGCATCAACGGCAGATTCACCCCCGGCCGTACGCCGTCGAGCTGCCGGGCGGTGTGCGAATCGATCTCCACCACGCGGCTGTTGGCAAGCACCAGCTGCGCCCCTTCATGCCGGGTGTACAACCGCTCCGCCTCGCCGCTGCCAATGATGATGCCCAGGTAATCCATGACGTTGACGTTGCACGGCAAAATCGCCATCGCCCGGTCGACGATGTCCTGGGCCAGCGCGTGGTCAAGGGCGAACATGGGGGGTGTCTGCACAGCGAAGGGATTGAGGGTTCATACACATCAGGTCTTGTTTTTGTGGGTGGAGGGAGTCTGCCTGAATTTTTCCAAGACTTCTCGCGCCAGTCCTGAGTGCATCGATATCCAACAGCGAGAGGCCGTGGCAGAGTGCGACCATACCTTTATGGCCCTATCGAGTAATGACTATTTATGTTGAGAACTGCCATCAAAAAGCTGCACCGTCTCACCCTCCTCCTCTCCGCCCTGACCCTTCAGGCCTGCGCCTCCACCGAGATGCCTTTGGGGCAGGCGAGTTTTGCCCAGTATCGCCAGCAGACCATCGCCTGGATGGAGCAGAACCGGACTTTTCAGACGCCTGATCACCCGGCCGAGATCGAGTGGAATGCACCTCGGGAATGGCGACCCAGAGTGCCAGCCACACGGGGGATTTTATTGGTCCATGGCCTCGGGGACTCCCCTTGGTCGTTCAATGACGTCGGCGAGTCCCTCGCTGCGCAAGGGTTTCTGGTGCGCACGGTGTTGCTGCCGGGGCATGGCAGCAAGCCGGCGGACATGCTGGATGTGACGCTCAAACAGTGGCAGCAGGTGGTGCGCGAGCAGACGCAGATTCTTGAGCGGGAGGTGCCGACGGTGTATCTGGGCGGGTTTTCGACCGGTGCGAACCTGGTGCTGGATTACGCGTACGAGCACCCGAATATCGCCGGTCTGGTGTTGTTCTCTCCGGCCTTCAAACCCGAAAACACCTACGCCTGGGTTACCCAATACATCGGCTGGTTTCGCCCCTGGCTGGCGAAACCGGATGATGGCGTGCGCCCGATGCAGACGCCGGTCCGCTACCTGAACGTGCCCACCAATGGATTCGCCCAGTTCTACCGCAGCGCTTTGTTGGCCCAGAAGCACCTCGACAAAAGGGCCTACGACAAACCGGTGTTCGTCGCCATCACCGAGCACGATTCGGTGCTGAATACCGGTTACGTGCTGGACACCTTCAACGCGCGCTTCACCCACCCGCTCAGCCGACTGATCTGGTATGGCAACGAGCCGGCTGCGGCGCAGAAAAATCCGAGGGTGCGGGTGCGCAACGATTTCCTGCCGGAATACCGCATCGCCCAGTTCTCACACATGGGGCTGATGTTCTCACCTGCAAACCCGTTGTATGGGGTGAACGGCAGCCAGCGGATTTGCTGGAACGGGCAGGAATCTGCTGCCATGCAGAAATGCCTGAATGGCGAGCCGGTGTGGTATTCCGATTGGGGCCATCGTGAACCGGGCAAGGTGTTCGCACGGCTGACGTTCAATCCCTATTTCGAGTGGCAGTCGGGGGTGATGATGGAAGTACTGGCGTACCCATAGTGGGACCGCGCACGCAGTAGGACCGGCTTCAGCCGGGAAGAGGCCGGTGTGAGCGCCACGAATTATGCGGTGTGACGCCCGACGCTTTCCCGGCTAAAGCCGGTCCCACTATGGGCTCAAGCCAGTCCCAGTGAAGGAGCGCATCAGCTGTCGGTCACTCAACCGGCGCCAGCCGCTCCCGGCTGTTGCTCAGGTGAGTCCACATCGCGGCGCGGGCGGCGTCGGGGTCCTGGCGGCGGATGGCGGCGAGGATGGCTTCGTGTTCAAGGTTGGCCAGATACGCACTGTGGGTGAGGCTCGCCCCGGCCCGTTCGCTGGTGGCAATGCGGCTGCGAGGGATGACGGCGATGCCGAGGTTCTGCAGGATCTCCACGAAATAAGGATTGCCGGTGGCCTCGGCGATCAGCAGATGAAAGCGCCGGTCCGCTTCGACGCAGCTGTCCTCTTTGGCCAGCAGGTCCTGATAATCATCCAGCGCGGCGCGCATCGCCGTCAGCTGTGCCTGACTGCGGCGTTGCGCGGCCAGGGCGACGGCCTGGGTTTCCAGGCCCATGCGCAGCTCGATGATATGCCGCACGCTGAACGCCGTTTCCACCTTCAGGTGCAGCCCGCTCTGCTCCGAACGCGCCAGCACATACGTGCCTTTGCCCTGATGGGTCTCGACCAGCCCGGACGCCTGCAATTTGGAAATCGCCTCGCGCACGACGGTGCGGCTCACGCCATGCTCGCGGACGATCTCGCTCTCCGAGGGCAACTTCGCACCCGGCGCAATGGTGCCCATCAGAATCCGCTGACTCAGGTCGGTGACCAGGTCCGTCGCCAGGCTGTGCTGGCGTCGCTTGGGTGGCAAGGGTCCGGTGCTGTTCAAAAAAAAGTCGTCCTATAAGTACAGAAAAGAACAGCGGCCGCCGAGGCCTGCCGTCCACTTGTATTTTCCTGGCGGCGAAGTCTCGAAGTACGACCCAACTCACCCGCTTGATGCACAACAGGAACCGGCCAGAGCCCCGAAAACAGAGCCACGCAGCAGCGCACCCCCACTCATCCAACTTGTCAGACAGGTGAGCCTAGCCCGATGAAATACATCCCGCAACCCCCGCAAATACGGTTGCCAAGAAGATCATTACTTGTATGATGACTGGCAACAGGGCTACACACCTTGTCACACACAGCGTGCTTAATTACCCGCATAAAAATAATCAGTGGGAGTTACCAGAGTGAACACATCCTCATCACGGGCGGATGACGCCACCGATTCCGTCCTGCAGTCGGCGGTCTCGAAAGTCAAACGACACATCCTGCCGCTGTTCGTCATCATGTTCATCGTCAACTACATCGACCGGGTCAACATCGGCTTCGTGCGTAGTCACATGGAACATGACTTGGGTATCGGCGCGGCCGCCTACGGCTTCGGTGCCGGCCTGTTCTTCATCGCGTATGCGATGTTCGAAGTCCCCTCCAACATCCTCTTGCAGAAAGTCGGCGCGCGCATCTGGCTGACCCGCATCATGCTGACCTGGGGCATCGTCGCCGCCTGCATGGCGTTCATTCAGACCGAGACCCACTTCTACATCCTGCGCTTCCTGCTGGGCGTGGCCGAAGCCGGGTTCTTCCCGGGCGTGATCTACTACTTCACCCGCTGGTTGCCCGGCGTGGAGCGTGGCAAGGCCATCGCCATCTTCCTCAGCGGCTCGGCCTTCGCGTCGGTGATCTCCGGCCCGCTCTCCGGCCTGTTGCTGCAGATCGACGCGCTGGGCTACCACGGCTGGCAGTGGATGTACTTCATCGAAGGCATGTTCTCCGTCGGCCTGTGCTTCTTCGTCTGGTTCTGGCTCGACTCCAAACCCCACGACGCCAAATGGCTGACCGAGGCCGAGAAGGACGCGCTGGTCAACACCATCGACGCCGAGCAGAAAGCTCGCGAAGCAGCGAATCCGGTCAAGCTGTCCATCGGCGAGCTGCTCAAAGACCCGCAGATCATCCTGTTCTGCCTGATGTACTTCTTCATCCAGCTGACGATTTACGCGGCGACGTTCTGGCTGCCGAGCATCATCAAGAAGATGGGCGACCTCACCGATTTCCAGGTCGGCCTGTTCAACTCGATCCCGTGGTTCATCGCCATCGTCTGCATGTACGGCTTCGCCTCGCTGTCGGCGAAGTGGAAGCACCAACAGGCGTGGGTCGCCGTCGCGTTGTTGATCGCGGCAGCAGGGATGTTCATGTCCACCACGGGCGGTCCGGTGTTTGCCTTCGTTGCCATCTGCTTCGCGGCGATGGGCTTCAAGTCGGCGTCGTCGCTGTTCTGGCCGATCCCCCAGGGCTATCTGGATGCTCGGATCGCCGCCGGCGTCATTGCGTTGATCAACTCGGTGGGCAACCTCGGCGGCTTCGTCGCGCCGACCACCTTCGGCATCCTCGAACAGCAGACCGGCTCGATCCAGGGCGGCCTGTATGGCCTGACCGTCACCTCGATCATCGCCGCGATTCTGGTGTTCACCGTGCGCACGACGCCCAAGCCCGGCGCGGTGCCGGTGGCCAAGGTCGACGTCACGCCCAGCCACACCTGAGCCAGGCGCTCCAAGCGCTGAACTCGAAGTTCTGAACCCTTTAAAGACAGCGCCCCGCCGCGCCCGGTATTACCAAGGATTTAGCCATGAACACACAGACTTCCGGCAGCACCCCCGTCATCACCGCAATGCAGGTCATTCCGGTGGCTGGCCACGACGACATGCTGCTCAACCTCAGCGGCGCCCATGGTCCGTATTTCACCCGCAACATCGTCATCCTCAAGGACAACGCCGGCCACACCGGCGTGGGTGAAATCCCCGGCGGCGAAAAAATCCGCCAGACCCTCGAAGACGCCCGTTCCCTGGTGGTCGGCAGCAGCATCGGCAATTACCAGAAGATCCTCAACGACGTGCGCCGCACCTTCGCCGAGCGTGACGCCGGCGGGCGCGGCCTGCAGACCTTCGACCTGCGCATCACCATCCACGCGGTCACCGGCATTGAAGCGGCGGTGCTGGATCTGCTCGGTCAGCACCTGGAAGTGCCGGTCGCGGCGCTGCTCGGCGAAGGCCAGCAGCGTGATGAAGTGAAGATGCTGGGCTACCTGTTCTACGTCGGTGACCAGACGAAAACCAACCTGCCCTATCGCACCGAGGCCGACGCGGACAACGAGTGGTTTCGCGTTCGTCACGAAGAAGCGCTGACCCCGGAAGCCGTTGTGCGCCTGGCCGAAGCGGCGTACGCGCAATACGGTTTCGAGGACTTCAAGCTCAAGGGCGGCGTGCTCAGCGGCGATGCGGAAATCGAAGCCGTCACGGCGCTGGCCGAACGCTTCCCGAAAGCGCGCATTACCCTCGATCCCAATGGCGCCTGGTCGCTGAAAGAAGCGGTGCGTCTGTGCCGCGATCAGCACAAAGTGCTGGCCTATGCCGAAGACCCCTGTGGCGCCGAGAACGGTTATTCGGGTCGTGAGGTGATGGCTGAATTCCGCCGCGCCACCGGCCTGCGCACCGCCACCAACATGATCGCCACCGACTGGCGCGAAATGGGTCATGCCATCCAGCTTCAATCGGTGGACATCCCCTTGGCCGATCCGCATTTCTGGACCATGCAGGGTTCGGTGCGGGTCGCCCAGATGTGCCACGAATGGGGCCTGACCTGGGGCTCCCATTCCAATAACCACTTCGATATTTCCCTGGCAATGTTCACCCACGCGGCCGCCGCTGCGCCGGGCAACATCACCGCCATCGACACCCACTGGATCTGGCAGGACGGCCAGCGCCTGACCAAGGCGCCGCTGCAGATCATCGGCGGCAATGTGCAGGTGCCGAAGAAGCCCGGGCTGGGTGTCGAGATCGACATGGACCAGGTCGCCAAGGCCCACGAGCTGTACAAAGGCATGGGCCTTGGCGCACGGGATGACAGCGTGGCGATGCAGTTCCTGGTGCCAAACTGGACATTCAACAACAAGCAGCCTTGTCTGGTGCGCTGATCCACTGATTTCAACCGGTCGGGCCGTCGTTGAAAACACGGCTGCACGGCCGGCTGAACAGATTCACCTAAACTGCCAAATGGCGACCGGCGCGTAACCCCTTGCGCGCCGTTTTTCTTCATCTTCTGCTGTAGCGGCCGCGTGCTAATGTTCGCGCATCTCACTGCCGTGAAGTCCTCCATGTCCCGCCTTGCCAAGACCCACCCCCGCCTGACCATCGCCACCCTGGTCGGCGTCGCCGCCGGTATCGCCTCCGCGTTCGTTGCTCCCGACATTTCCGTGATCAGTAAATGTCTGATCGGCTGGAACGTCGCCGGCTGGCTGTACATGGCGATGATCATGCGCCGCACGTTCAAATCCACCGCGGAAGACGTGCGCCGGGTGGCCGAAATCGAGGACGAGAACGCTGGCGTGGTGCTGTTCGTCGTGTGTGTGGCGGCCATTGCCAGCCTGGCGGCGATCATCCTGGAACTCGCCGGTATCCAGGACATGAAGAACGCCGACAAAGCGCTGCATTACGCCTTCACCGGTTTCACCATCCTCGGCTCCTGGCTGCTGATCGGTGTGGTCTTCAGCCTGCATTACGCGCGGGTGTTCTACACCTGGAGCGGCGAAAAGCCGGCGCTGCGCTTTGCCGACGGCGAAGAAAACCCGGACTACTGGGACTTCCTGTATTTCTCCTTCACCCTGAGCGTCGCCGTGCAGACTTCCGACGTCGGCGTCGCCACCCGCGGCCTGCGCAAAGTGGTGCTGGCGCAGTCGCTGATCGGGTTTGTGTTCAATACCTCGATTCTGGGGTTCTCGATCAACATCGCGGCAGGGCTGTTTAACTGACGTTCTTGCAGGGCCGGATGGCTGGCGAACCCATTGTGACAGCCAACATTTTCGCCGCTGACCCTACGCGTTCGCCAGCAAGCCGGCTCCTACGGATCGAGTTGAACCGGTCAATTGCGCAAAGCATCGCGGGCAAGCGCGCTCCTGCACCGGTTTGCGGTAGGTGATGCATCGTGGTCAGACGCAAATCCGTAGGAGCCGGCTTGCTGGCGAACGCGGTGGTTCTGAGCCGAAAGTGTCGACTGACGAAACCGGTTCGCCAGCACGCCGGCTCCTACGGATCGAGTTGAACCGGTCAATTGCGCAAAGCATTCGCGGGCAAGCGCGCTCCTGCACCGGTTTGCGGTGCGTGATAATTCGTGGTCAGGCGCAGAACCGTAGGAGCCGGCTTGCTGGCGAACGCGGTGGTTCAGAGCCGGAAGTGTCGACTGACGAAACCGGTTCGCCAGCAAGCCGGCTCCTGCAGATCGAGTTGAATCAGTCAACGCTGGTAAGGCGGGTATGCAGAGTGGGTGCGGGGTTCCAGATTAAGCCGCTCAAGCGTACTGTGAGCGCCACAAAATCCAACATCGCTGCTGAACGAGGCCTCGCTCAATGACTCAGGATTCCGTGCTGAAGATTGCCGTACTCGATGACTGGCAATCGGTCGCTGAAAACGTTGTGGACTGGACCGTGTTGAAGCCGATCGGCGAGGTCAGTTTTCTGCATGACTATCCGGCGGACACCGACGCCATGGTCGCCCGCCTCAAAGACTTCCAGATCCTCTGCGTGATGCGAGAACGCACGGTTTTCGATGACACCCTCCTCAGTCAGTTGCCGAACCTGAAGCTGCTGGTCACGGGCGGCATGCGCAACGCGGCGCTGGACCTCAAGGCCGCCGCGCGCCTGGGCATCACCGTGGTCGGCACCGACAGCTACAAGTACGCCGCGCCGGAGCTGACCTGGGCGCTGATCATGGGCGTGACCCGCAACCTGGTCGATGAGGCCAACTCCCTGCGCGCGGGCGATTGGCAGATCGGCATCGGCAGCGACTTGTACGGCAAGACCCTGGGCATCGTCGGCCTGGGCAGCATTGGCCAGAAGATCGCCCGATACGGCAAGGCCTTCGACATGAAGGTGATTGCCTGGAGCGAGAACCTCACTGCTGAACGCGCGGCTGAGCATGGCGTGACCTACGTCAGCAAACAGGCACTGTTCGAGCAAGCGGACGTGGTCTCGGTGAACCTGGTGCTCAGCGAGCGCAGCCGCGGGCTGGTCGATGCCGAGTCGCTGAACCGGATGAAGCCAACGGCGTATCTGGTGAACACTGCGCGCGGGCCGATCGTCGACGAAGACGCGCTGATCGAGGTACTCAGGCAGAAGAAAATCGCCGGTGCCGCGCTGGACGTCTACAGCGTCGAGCCGTTGCCCGCCGATCATCCTTTCCGCACGCTGCCAAACGTCCTGGCCACACCCCACGTGGGCTACGTGACCGAAAACAACTACCGGATGTTCTTCAGCCAGATGATCGAGGACATTCAGGCCTGGCACGCCGGCGCGCCGATTCGGGTGTTTGCCCAATAGCCTGATGAATTCCAGGAATGGCCGGCCTTTGATCAGGGGGCCATGTTGTGACGCCTGACAGGAAATTCGCGGGCAAGGTGGCGCGCCATCCCGGTCGCCCCTACAGGGATCATTAACAAGCCCCACCCTTGTATGAAGGACTCAGATGATGAACACGCCGCTTTCCCGATTGCCCTCCGCCCCCCGTGCCGCATTGCTGGTGATCGACATGCAATACGACTTCATGCCCGGCGGCGCGCTGGCCGTGGCCGAAGGCGATGCACTGGTGCCGCTGATCAACCGCCTCGGCGCGCAGTTTCGCAACGTGGTCATGGCCCAGGACTGGCACCCGCGCGGGCATGTGTCGTTTGCCTCAAGCCACGCAGGCCGCGCGCCGTTCGACAGCATCACCCTGCCCTACGGCGCGCAGACGCTGTGGCCCGATCACTGCGTGCAAGGCAGCCACGGTGCCGAGCTGCATGCCGATCTGGACATCACCCATGCGCAACTGATCCTGCGCAAGGGCTGCAACGCCGACATTGACAGCTATTCGGCGTTCGTCGAAGCCGACCGCACGACGCGCACCGGGCTGGCCGGCTATCTGAGCGAGCGAGGCATCGACAGCGTGTTCGTGGTCGGTCTGGCCCTGGATTTCTGCGTGGCCTGGACCGCGCTGGACGCTCGGGCGGCGGGATTCAATACCTGGGTGATCGCCGATGCGTGCAAGGCCATCGACCTGAACGGCTCGCTGGACCAGGCCTGGAAAGACATGGCCCTGGCGGGGGTTAACCGGATCGACAGCGTAGACCTCACTGACTGAACGCAACATCCCCTGTAGGAGCGTGGCTTGTCCCGCGAAAGCGTCAGACCCGTCACCGCCCAAGTGAATGACTCACCTCTGTCTCTGTAGGAGCCGGCTTGCTGGCGAATTGCGGTGTGCCAGCCGCCCTCTTGGTGTCTGTACTGACGCATTCGCCAGCAGCCGGCTCCTACAGTGGCGCGCTCCGATATTGCCCCTCGACGTTCGACGCCGCTCCACCCGTAAAACGCCTCAACCCTCCCCCAACGCAAAGCGCTTCAGCCCTTCCCCCTCCATCCGGTAGCGCACCCACTCGTCTTGCGGCTCGGCGCCGATCGATTTGTAGAAATCGATCGCCGGCCGGTTCCAGTCAAGCACGCTCCATTCCAGCCGTCCGCAGCCGCTGTCGTGGGCGATCCGGGCCAGGTGGCGCAACAGCTTTTTGCCGGCGCCGACGCCCCGTTGCGCGGCGGACACGTACAAATCCTCGAGGTACAGGCCCTTGCGGCCCAGCCAGGTGGAGTAGCTCAGGAAGTACACGGCGAAACCGATGGGCTGGCCGTCCAGCAGGCAGATCAGCGCCTTGGCCGGCGAGGCTTCGTCGAACAGGCTGCGCTCGATGTCGGCGACGCTGGCCTTGACCTCGTGCTCGGCTTTCTCGTAGATCGCAAGCTCGGTGATGAAGCCCAGAATGACAGCGGCGTCGGCACGGGTGGCGTCGCGGATGTGAAGGGTCAAAAGAGGTTCTCCCAAGTCAGTGAAAAGGCTGCCGCCGTTGGCGAACGACGGATAACGGATTGTGTCTGAAGCATCAGCGCCGCGCAGCAAGCATGTACAAGCGAACCGCCGCCTCCCGAGCGCTCGTCTACCGAGCACTCTCACAAAGAACACGCTTAGACGTGCATTGACCTATCCAAAGGATCGCCATGGAACACGAACCAGACGGCAAGACCCCCGGCCTGACGCCGGAAGAAGAACGCGACATCGACGAAAACCAGCCGCCCCGCGCCGCCGTCCTCCACGAAACCATCCGCATGCAGGGCGATCAGGAGCTGGAGCGCAACGTCGCCGCCCTGTTCTGGTCGGCCCTTGCGGCCGGGCTGACCATGGGCCTGTCATTGATGGCGATGGGTTTGCTGAACTCGCGCCTGCCCGATGCCGAAGGCTTCAAGGTCATTGCCAGCCTCGGCTACTGCGCAGGCTTTCTGGCGGTGATTCTTGCCCGTCAGCAACTGTTCACGGAAAACACCCTGACTGCCGTGTTGCCGGTGATGAGCAAACCGACGCTGAACAATGTCGTGCGTCTGTTGCGGCTGTGGACCGTGGTACTGGTAGGCAACCTGTGCGGCACGTTGCTGGTGGCCTACGTCATGCTGCACCTGCCGATCTTCGACACCAAGACCGATCAGGCCTTCCTCGAAATCGGCCGCAAGGTGATGGAGAACGACACCTGGCAAATGTTCTCCAAAGGCATCATTTCCGGCTGGATGATCGCCACCATGGTGTGGATGATCCCGTCCATGGAATCCGCCAAGGTCGCCATCATCGTGATGATCACCTACCTGATGGCGCTGGGGGATTTCACCCACATCGTGGTCGGCTCCGCTGAGGTCTCGTATCTGGTGTTCGCGGGTGAGCTGCCGTGGAAGGATTTCTGGATGATCTTCGCCGGCCCCACACTGGCCGGCAACATCATCGGCGGCAGCTTCATTTTCGCGTTGATCAGCCACGCGCAGATCAGAAGCGAAGGCGAAACGCCGGAAAAGAAAGGCAAGAAGAAAGCGCTGGACGAAAAGCTGAAGCAAGAGCTGCGTGAGCCCAAAGCCGAGTCCGATCGCAAAGGCGTGTAAGGCAACTGTAGGAGTGACCGGGGTGGCGCTCCACCTTGCTCGCGAAGCGTCCGACCAGACAAACCATGGTCGCCTGACAGAATGCATTCGCGAGCAAGCTCACTCCCACTAATCGACAGCACGATCAGATTTCTCCAGCGCGCCCCTCGGCACGCTCGCTAGCACCAAACAGCCCCTCATGCCCTTCTTAAATTATTTTTAAGAAATCCCGACTACGTTTAAAGGCAAAATGCAGCCTTCTGTCCTTTCACGTGGCCCTGACCTCACATGACGCGAATTCTGACAATCGAAGACGATGCCGTCACCGCGAAGGAAATCGTTGCCGAACTGAGCAGCCACGGCCTGCAGGTGGACTGGGTCGACAACGGTCGCGAGGGCCTCGTCCGCGCGGTCAGCGGCGATTACGACCTGATCACCCTTGATCGCATGCTGCCGGAAGTCGACGGCCTGGCGATTGTCACCACCATGCGCGCCCTGGGCATTGCCACGCCGATCCTGATGATCAGCGCGCTGTCGGACGTCGATGAACGCGTGCGCGGGTTGCGTGCCGGTGGGGATGATTACCTGTCCAAACCCTTCGCCTCCGACGAAATGGCCGCGCGGGTGGAAGTCTTGCTGCGTCGCAGCAATCCAGGGACCCAGGCCGAGACCATGCTCAAGGTCGCTGACCTCGAACTCAATCTGATCACCCGTGAAGCCAGCCGCGCCGGGCAGCCGCTGAACCTGCTGCCCACCGAATACAAGCTGCTGGAATTCCTGATGCGCAACAGCGGGCAGATCATCACCCGCATGATGATTTTCGAAGAAGTCTGGGGTTACCACTTCGACCCCGGCACCAACCTGATTGACGTGCACATCGGTCGCTTGCGCAAGAAAATCGATCCCCCTACCCTGACGCCGCTGATACGTACCGTTCGAGGCTCAGGTTATGTCATTGCCGAACCCGTCTAAGGGCTGGCGCTCCTCCAGCAGCCGGCTGCTGGCGCTGTACAGTTTTTTGTTCGTGGCCTGGAGCAGCATCCTCATGGGGGTGCTGTACTGGGAAGTCACCAGCTACCTCAACACCCTCGCCCGTCACTCGTTGATGCAGCGCCAGCAGTTGTTCTCGCGCTTTGAAGGCGCGCAGCTGGACGATGCGTTGCGCAGCAGCGACAAATTCGACATACGCTCGGTCGACGCATACGGGCTCTTCGACAAGGACATGAAGCCCATCAGCGGCCCGATCCAGAGCATTCCCGACGGCCTCAAGCTGACCGGGGAAATCCAGGAACTGGACACCTGCATCGATTCCGACGACCCGGATCTGCCCAGCTCGGGCTGCGACGCCGTGGCGATCCATACGCTGGATGACCGCTGGCTGATTCTGGTGCGCGATAACGGTTCGTTGTTCGCCGTGACCACGCTGATCCTGCGCGCGCTGCTGTGGGGGATTTCGCTGACGATCATTCCGGGTATCGCCGGCTGGCACTTGCTGGGACGCCGCCCGCTGCGACGCATCCGCGCGATCCAGGCCAGCGCCGAAGCGATCGTCACCGGAGACCTGGCCCGTCGCCTGCCGGTGTCGGACCGCCGCGACGAACTGGACATGCTCGCCGACATCGTCAACGCCATGCTCGACCGCATCGAGCGGCTGATGAATGAGGTCAAGGGCGTCTGCGACAACATCGCTCACGACCTGCGCACTCCGCTGACCCGGCTGCGCGCGCAGCTTTATCGAATTCAGCAGCAGTCGCCGGAAGATTCGGCACTGGGCGAACAGATGGCCCAGGTGATCGCCGATGCCGACACGCTGATGGCGCGCTTCCGCGGACTGCTGCGGATTTCCGAACTGGAAGACCACCAGCGGCGTTCGGCCTTCGGTCAGCTCGATGCGCAACCGCTGCTGCAGGAGCTGCACGACTTCTACCTGCCGCTGGCCGAAGAAGGCCGCGTCTCGTTGCAGCTTAAAGTCGCCGAGCACTTGCCGCCGCTGGTGGGTGACCGCGCGCTGCTGTTCGAGGCGCTGTCGAACCTGCTGAGCAACTCGATCAAGTTCACCCCGCCGGGCGGGCAAGTGCTGCTCATCGCCCGTGCCGAAGGTGACACCACCTTCATCGAAGTCCAGGACACCGGCCCCGGCATCCCCGACGCCGAACGCGAGGCGGTGTTCAAGCGCTTCTATCGCAGCGAAAACGGCAATCAGCAAAGCGGTTTCGGCCTGGGATTGTCCATCGTCGCCGCGATCGTCAACCTGCACGGCTTCAAACTGCGCATCGGCAGCAGCCCGTCCGGCGGCGCAAGTCTGGTGCTGGAATGCCGGCGGGTGCTGGCGTTGGGGTGAAGCGTTGAGCTGCAAGCTGCAAGCTGCAAGCGAAGACGACAAAGCCGCCTCAAGGGCGGCTTAATCTATAGAGGGGCGTTACATTTTCCGGGCTTGCTCGATGATCTTTTCCTGCCGCGCCCAGGCTTTCTCCATGACCTCCAGGTAAACCCGCTCCTTCTCCTCGAAGGTGGCGTTGCGGACGAAGTCGGAAAGTGTCCTTTTCAGCTTTGGTAAAGGCGTGTCAGACGATTTCATTTCAATCCCTCGTGTGATTTGAGTATCCCTAGCAGTGACACGGGATCGTAGTTTTCGCGGATATGATCGTCAACACACTGAACATTTTCCTCATAAAGGCGAGTACCACCGCTGTCGTTTTTGAGAAGCACATCAACGGTGACTGCATGGCCGAACTCACTTTTCAGCCGGTTCACTGCATCCCTAGCGCTGAAGTACTGCCTGACGAATTCGCTTAGCGGGATATTGCGGCCCTCGACCTGTTCTCTGGCGGTGACGAATTTCCAGGCCAAAGCCGGGTTCTGATACACGTAGATGATGAGCACAAATCTTCCGCGCCGAAGGGACCTGCGGATGTTTCGCGAAACAATATCGAAATTTGCTGACGTCCCATCCAGCAAGAATGACTGCTTTTGCTTCAGTGCCTGGTCGTGAAGTTTTTCAACCAAAGCTGAAACGGCATGTTGGAAAAGGTAGGCATTTCCGCCGGTATAGGACGGAATCTCTGCTCTCAGAAGATCAGGATCAATCCGTACGCTAGATGACTCGAATCGGTTTAGGAATTCGATTGATGTCTCGGTCTTTCCTGCGCCCGGGGATCCCGCCATGAAGATTGAGACGGGACAGTCATCGGGCGCGTAAACCAAAGGATCCGTCAGCCTCTTTGCTATCTCCTTCCTGTTCGCCTTGGCAAAGGCCACAGCCTCTTCTGAAATTCGTCGATCATCTGCATCCACAGTCACCCATCCTTTTTTATGAAGTCACGACAATCCAGCGCCGCGCAGTATTCGCGAGGGTTTGGACTACGCCTATCCGACGTCACAAAACGAAACAGGATGCGCTGGTGAGCATTCACACCTCCGCATCAGCGGATGCGATGCCTTGCCGAACAACGGTTACCGGTTACCTCGCACATCCGTAGGAGCCGGCTTGCTGGCGAACCCGGGTTACCCGCCACCATCGACGTGACTGACACGCCGTGTTTGCCAGCGAGCCGGCTCCTACAGTGGATTTCGGCAGAGCCCAAAAACAGTGTCGAACCGCAGGGGTGTAGGAGCGCGCTTGCCCGCGAATTGCGGTGTGTCAGGCGGGTACGATGTTGAGTCGGCCGACGTCTTCGCGGGCAAGCGCGCTCCTACAGTGGATCTCGGCAGCGCCCAATATCCGTGGAGAAAAACAACGCCTCCACAAGGGAGGCGTTGGTTAGGACGCGCTGAAGGCTAAAGACGCCTGACCTCAGGCAAGATCAAAGCGGTCCAGCTCCATCACTTTGGTCCAGGCGGCGACGAAGTCCTCGACGAACCTCTCTTGCCCGTCCGCACTGGCGTACACCTCGGCCACAGCCCGCAACTGGGCGTGTGAACTGAACACCAGGTCGACCCGGGTGCCGGTCCATTTGACCGTGCCGGTGTTGCGGTCGCGGGCTTCGAACAGCTGATCGCCGCCCGACACACCTTTCCACTCGACGCCCATGTCCAACAGGTTTTTGAAGAAGTCGTTGCTCAGCGTGCCCGGCTTTTCGGTCAGGACACCGTGCTGGCTGTGCCCGGCGTTGATGTCCAACACGCGCAAGCCGCCGATCAAGACAGTCATCTGCGGCGCCGTCAGGTTCAGCAACTGCGCCTTGTCGACCAGCAGTTTCTCTGCCGAAACGCGGTAATGGCCTTTGAGGTAATTGCGGAAACCATCGGCGATGGGCTCCAGAAAACCAAAGGACTCGACGTCGGTCTGCTCTTGGGAAGCATCCGCGCGCCCAGGGGTGAAAGGCACGGTGATGTGGCGGCCGGCATTTTTCGCCGCCAGTTCGATACCCGCGCTGCCGCCGAGAACGATCAAATCAGCCAGCGAAATCTGCTTGCCGCCGGACTGGGCGCCGTTGAATTCACCGCGAACACGCTCCAGTGTTTGCAGCACGCCGGCCAGATTGGCCGGCTGGTTGACGGCCCAGTCTTTCTGCGGGGCCAGACGCAGACGGCCGCCATTGGCACCGCCGCGCTTGTCGGAGCCCCGGAAGGTGGACGCCGCCGCCCAGGCAGTGCCGACCAGTTGCGAAACCGACAGCCCTGACGCGAGGATTTTTTCCTTGAGCGAAGTCACGTCGTTGGCGTCCACCAGCGGGTGGTTGACCTCGGGAATCGGGTCCTGCCAGAGCAGTTCTTCCCTTGGCATTTCCGGGCCGAGGTAACGAGCCAGCGGCCCCATGTCCCGGTGGGTCAACTTGAACCAGGCGCGGGCAAAGGCATCGGCCAGCTGGTCGGGGTTTTCGAGGAAGCGTCGGGAGACCTGCTCGTAAGCCGGGTCTACGCGCAGCGCCAGATCGGACGTCAGCATGCGCGGTTCCTGGCGCTTGGCCGGGTCGAAGGCATGGGGGATCTTGCCCGCGCCAGCGCCATCTTTCGGTCTCCATTGATGGGCGCCGGCCGGGCTCTTGGTCAGCTCCCATTCGAAGCCAAACAGGTTTTCCAGATACTCGTTGCTCCACTGGGTCGGGGTCGACGTCCAGGTCACTTCAAGACCACTGGTGATGGCATCGCCGGCCTTGCCGGAGCCATAGGTGCTGCGCCAGCCCAGCCCTTGTGCTTCAAGGCCTGCGGCTTCCGGCTCTGGGCCGACGTTGTCAGCGGGACCGGCACCGTGGGTCTTGCCGAAAGCGTGGCCGCCAGCGATCAGGGCGACGGTTTCCTCATCGTTCATGGCCATGCGACCGAACGTCTCGCGGATGTCCCGCGCCGAGGCCGCCGGGTCTGGCACACCTTCCGGACCTTCCGGGTTTACATAGATCAAGCCCATCTGCACGGCGGCCAACGGGTTTTCGAGATTGCGCTCGCCGTTGGCGGTGCGGGTCTGTTCTTCGCTGTGGTGCTCGGGTTCGGCAACCAGTGTGCCCTCGCCCGGCTGTTGCATGTCCTTGTGCGCGCCGTAGCGGTCTTCACCGCCCAGCCACGTGGTTTCGGCGCCCCAGTACACGGCCTCGTCCGGTTCCCAGACATCGGCGCGTCCACCCGAGAAGCCAAAGGTTTTGAAGCCCATGGATTCCAGCGCGACGTTGCCGGTGAGCACGATCAGGTCGGCCCAGGAAATCTTGCTGCCGTACTTTTGCTTCACCGGCCAGATCAGCCGGCGTGCCTTGTCGAGGTTGACGTTGTCCGGCCAGCTGTTGAGCGGCGCGAAACGCTGCTGCCCGGCCCCGGCGCCGCCACGGCCATCAGCGGTACGGTAGGTCCCGGCGCTGTGCCAGGCCATGCGAATGAACAGCGGACCGTAGTGACCGAAGTCGGCCGGCCACCAGTCCTGGGACTGGGTCATCACTTCCAGCAGGTCGCGTTTGACGGCGGCAAAGTCGAGGCTTTTGAATTCTTTGGCGTAGTCGAAGCCCTCGCCCATCGGATCAGTCAATGGCGAGTGCTGGTGCAGGATCTTGAGGTTCAGCTGGTTCGGCCACCAGTCACGGTTTGTGGTTCCGCCCCCGGCTGCGTGGTTGATCGGGCATTTCGATTCGGTCGACATGGTCTACTCACCTTCTTGTTTGCTTTTTACTTTCGGCCATCAACGAGACAGACAGCCCAGGCTAGCACTCGCACAAGACTAGCCGACTCAGGCCAGTCGTCTAATAGGCAAATGTTTGGGCGACGATAGATTGATTCTGTTAGCGGAGTATTTAACGGAGGTGCTTGTATTTTCTGGCGCTTGAGCTCAACTCTAACGACAGAATCAAGTGCAGAGCCGGCGTCGACCGGCGTCTTGATCACCGTGGCAATCTCCAGGAGATTCAGGCATGGCCACCACCGCTTCACTGGCCCCGCTGTTCCGGCAATCAGTGGGCTTTGATCGCTTCAACGATTTTTTTGAATCTGCCCTTCACAGCGAGATCAACGCCAGCGGCCCCCCTCACAACGTCGAACGATACGGCACCGATCATTACCGGATCGTGATTGCCACGGCCGGGCTTGCCGCCGCCGACCTTGACCTGACCCTGGAAAAAAACGTACTGACCGTTTGCGGGGGTGAGGCGCACACCGATGGCGGCGTGACGTACCTGCATCAGGGCATCGCCCACGGCCCGTTCCGCCTGGTCTTTCATCTGGCCGACCACATCGAGGTGCAGGGCGCGACGTTCAAGAACGGTTTGCTGATCGTCTTCCTGTTGCGGGTTGAACCCCAAGGGGCCAAGGCGAGACGGATCAGCATTCACAGCCCCGGGGACGATCCCGACCGGCCACACATCAGCCGGCCGTGATCAAGATGAAACTCGCGCCCTGGCCGGATCAGGCCTCGATCAGATTGCAGGCAGCGCGAAATCAAACAGCACCTGGGGCGCCTCGATAAGCAGGGAGCGCATCAATGGCGCGGTGCAGCCCAGCGCCTGCAACTGCTCGACCACCGAGCCGTAGCTCACCGCATTTTCATGCTGGGTGTGGGGCCAGTCACTGCCCCAGACCAGCCGCTGCTGGCCGAACGTATCGACCAGCAACGGCAGCGCGGCACGGGCGAAATCGAGGTTCTCTTGCACGCTGCCTTCCAGACGGTAAATGCCCGAGACCTTCATCCACAGCTGCCCGCTGCGGCCCAGTTCCAGCATCTGGCGAAAGCCCGGCTGATCGAGGCCCAGGCGAGCGTCAGGTCGGCCGAAGTGGTCGATCACGATCTTCGTCCCGAACGGCATGAGCCCGGCCAGCAGCATCGGCATATCGGCGACCTGGCGGTGCACTTCTACGTGCCAGTCCAGCGCGGCAATGTGCCTGAAAAACGCCTGCCACGGCGGTTCGGAAAAGTCCGGCAGCGCCTCGCCCATCAGGTTCAAACGCACGCCAACGACGCCCAGCTGATCCATTTCTTCCAATGCGGCACGGCTGATGTCGCGCTCGACCACCACCACGCCGCGCAGCTGTTCCGGCGCCTGCTGAAGAGCGTCGAGCAAGTAGCGGTTATCGGTCCCGAGAAAGCTCGGTTGCACCAGCACGCCGTGGCTCAGGCCATGCTGATGAAGTTGATGTCGGTACATCGCCAGCGTGGCGTCGTAGTCCGGTGAATAGCGTCGTGCCGATGTCAGGTCCAGCTCCCTGCTGAAGACGTGTGCGTGGCCGTCGATACCAAGGATCGACGCGGGGGAGGCGGAAAAGAGGTCGGACATGGATCTCATCTGTCAAAAGATGCGCGACGCAAAGAGCGTCGCGCGGAAGGAAAGTCAGGCGCGGGCGGTGTCGCTGCGTGTGTCCGCGACGGCGCTGGCCGTGGGGCCGGGTTCCAGGCTGCGACCGCGGGTTTCCGGCAGGCACAAGGCGGCAATCACCGCAACGCCATAGGCGATCCCGGCGTCGATGCCGATGGCCGAACCCAGCGACATCGATTCACTCATGTGGCCCACCAGAAACGGGAAGACCGAGGACAGCACGCGGCCGAAGTTGTAGCAGAAGCCCACCCCTGCCCCGCGGACGTCAGCCGGGTAAAGCTCGTTGAACAGCGCGCCAAGGCTGGCCGGGATGCCGGCGGCGAATAAGCCCAGCGGGAAACCGAGGAACAGCATTTGCGTGTTGGTCAGCGGCAGGAACACGTAGCACTGCACGGTGACCACGCAGCACAGGGCGAACAGCACGATGTTCAGGCGCCGGCCAATGCGGTCGATCAGAAAGCCGCTGGCGATACAGCCACACCAGAACGCCACGATGATCACCGCCAGGTAGCCGCCGGAGTTGAGCACAGAAAGATTACGCTCGGTTTTCAGGAAGGTCGGCAGCCAGGTCATCACCGCGTGGTAACCGCCGTGGGCGCCGAGGCCGAGCAAGCCGCCGAGCAGCGTCACGCGGATCAGTTCGGGCCGGAAAATGCCGGCCAGTGACTTGAAGAAACTCTGCGGAATGACGTTGTCTTTTTGCAGGCGCTGGAAGCTGTCCGGCTCCTCGACGTTGCGGCGCACCCAGATGATCAGCAGCGACGGCAGCAGGCCGACCAGGAACATCACCCGCCAGGCCATGTCCTGGGGCACGAACGAATAGATCAGGGTAAACACGCCGACGGCCAGGCCCCAGCCCACTGCCCAAGCGCTCTGCACGGTACCCATGACCTTGCCGCGGTATTTCGGGTTGATGGTTTCGGCCATCAACACCGCGCCTGCGGCCCACTCGCCGCCAATGCCGAAACCCTGCAGCGCCTTGACGATCAGCAGCGAGCTGAAACCGGTGACGAACGCCGACAGGAAAGTGAAGAACGAGAACCAGAGGATCATCCACTGCAGCGTGCGCACCCGGCCGTAGCGGTCCGAGAGCGTGCCGCCGACCCAGCCACCCAGGGCCGAGGTGATCAGCGTCACGCCACTGATCAGCCCGGCGTCGCCCTTGCTCAAGGCAAACGCGGCGATCAGCGCCGGGATCGCCAGACCAAACATCTGAACTTCCAGGGCGTCCAGCGACCATCCGCCGAAGCAGGCCCAGAACGTTTTGCGCTCCCGAGGAGTGACTTGGCGATACCAGTTGAACATGGTTTTTGTCCTTATAGTGTGAAGCAGCAGGTGCTGTAGAGCCCGCTCTGAGTGGCGGGCTTGGGTGCAGATTCGGCGGTCGACGGCGCGGGTTAGCGGATGTCGACGCTGTAGCGGAAGTGGCTGGCATGGCCACGCGAACGGCGCCATTCCAGCGGCTCGCCGGCGTAGTTGCGCGCCAGACGTTCGATCACCACCACGGGGCTGTTGACCGGCACTTGCAGCAAGCGGGCGTGGGTGTCGTTGATGGCTTCGGCGGTCAGGGTCTCTTCGGCATAGGCCACGACCTGACCGCACTGCTCTTCGTAAATGGGATAGAGCAGCGGGCCCTGGCGGCTGAGGTCAATTTCCAGCAGGGTCTGAAACTGCACCTGGGGCAGCCAGATTTCCTCGGCGAGGACGGGCTGAGCGTCGAGCAGACGTAGGCGGATCAGGCGAATCACCGGCGCGTCCAGGGGCAGACCGAGGGCGTGGGAAACGGCCGAGGGTGCGGTGACGGCTTCGATGGAGAGGATGCGGCTTTCGGGCACCTGGCGTTCGCCGGAGACGCTTTGAAAGCGGAAGAAGCGAAACAGCGAAGACTGGAACTGTGGCCGGCGAATAAAGGTGCCGCGGCCCTGTTGGCGCTCGAGGATGTTTTCGTTGACCAGCATGTCGATGGCTTTGCGCACGGTGCCGGTGGACAGGCAATACTCGCTGGACAGCGCGGCTTCAGTGGGAATGGCTTCGCCCGGCCGCCAGCGGTTGTTGGCG
This sequence comes from Pseudomonas sp. NPDC078416, assembly GCF_050268485.1. NCBI lineage: Bacteria > Pseudomonadati > Pseudomonadota > Gammaproteobacteria > Pseudomonadales > Pseudomonadaceae > Pseudomonas > Pseudomonas sp. NPDC078416. The sequence goes on from NZ_JBNNGV010000017.1 coordinate 110,454, forward strand.
ATCTGTTCGGCGAGCTGGTCGCGCAGGCGTTGGTAAAGCGGCAAGCGGACATCGCTGGAGAGTTGGTTCATGGAGGCGCTTCGCTGTTGTAGTTATGTAGTCATCTATATGAATCTGCGTTGAGTATTGTCCCGTTACAAATGGGCGTCAAGGGTGGGAATGGGGGTTGGCGGATGAATGGCGGTTAGGAGCTTTGGGCTCACGTTTTTCAGGGGAACGCGGAAACGGCAGAGTTGTGTCTGCCGTCAGGGTGCAGGGAGCGCGGGGGTGATCAGGTCGGGGAGATGGTGGCGAGCGCGCCGATCATGAGTGTCAGGGCGAGAAAGCCGAACAGGAAGATTGCGAGCTTGGCCATGGGTTTCTCCTACGCAGGTATGAAGTACTGGGATTCGAGCCGGATGATGGCGACCGGTCGGCTTGATCGGTCTGCCGGGAGTGAAGTGATTTTGGGGGTTGCCGCTGTTTCAGTACAGAGTCAGGTAAGGCTTATAAATACGGATCAGATGAGTCGCGGCAGTTGTTTAGGTCAAGAGCATCTGCCTAACGGCAGACGTTTCGCCTTCGGCGAGTTACTTGGAAAAGCACCCCAAGTAACCAAGGGTGCTTGCTCTCGGTTGGGCCCTTCCTTCGTCAGGGTTCCCTCACTCCGACGACGCTCCGTGGGCCCGCGCCGAACGGACATCCATGTCCTGGCGGCGCTCTCGCGGCATCCATGCGGCTCGGCCCACTCCGCGTCGTCTGCGTTCGGCCTGCACCCAAGTCGCGTTTGGCGGTGTCTGAACTATCTGCGCAAGAAGATCAAAAGCGCGTTTAAAGCAGATCAAAAGCTTCCCGGCTAAAGCTGGTCATACTGACTGTACCCAGCCCACACCGTAGGAGCCGGCTTGCTGGCGAATGCATTCTGTCAGTAGATATATTCATACCTGACCCACCGCTTTCGCCAGCAAGCCGGCTCCTACAAAAAAATGCGTTCTGTCAGGTACGACGATGACCGATCAAAGATCGTTGAAACAGCGCGTCCTCAGTGGGACCGGCTTTAGCCGGGAAGCCGTTGCCGTTGCCGTTGCCGTTGCCGTTGATCTTCATACGCAAAAAGCCCAAACACCGCAAAACGCGACTTGGGTGCAGGCTGAACGCAGGTCTCGCGCAGTGGGCCGAGCCGCAGGGATGCGGCGAGAGCGCCGTCAGGACATGGATGTCCGTTCGGCGCGGGCCCACGGAGCGAGACCGGAGTGAAGGAACCCGACGAAGTCGGGCCCAACCAGGAGCAGGCACCCTTGGTTACTTGGGGTGCTTTTCCAAGTAACTCGCCGAAGGCGAAACAGTCTGCCCCTAGGCAGACGCTCTTGATCTAAAGAAGGTGCCCCCATGCCCACCATCCGCCCCATGACCCTGGACGATTACGACGCCATCACCCAACTCATGCGCGACACGCCGGGCATTTCCTTGCGCGACGCGGACTCGCGGGAGTCCACTGAGCGGTATCTGCTGCGCAACCCCGGACTGAGCTTTGTGGCGGAGGACGGTTCTCTCGTCTGCGGCTGTGTGATGTCGGGCCATGACGGCCGTCGCGGGTATTTGCAGCATTTGCTGGTGCTGCCTGAGTATCGGCGGCAGGGGATCGGGCAGGCACTGGTCGAGCGCTGTCTGGTCAGACTTGAGGCGGAAGGCATTCACAAATGCCACATCGACGTGCTCAAGACCAACCCGGGCGCGGCGACCTATTGGGCGAACCAGGGCTGGCAGTTGCGGGTTGATATCCACCGCTTTTCCTTCACCCGTCCCGGCAATGAAAACGCCTGAATCCCGGTTAACCCCTGATCAGAGCTCGCTTGCAGGCGCCACGGGCTGGCGTCTGGCGTAAACCATCAAACCGCTGAGGAAGATAAGCCCGATGCCGACCATCGACGCTGCCCCAGGGTAGTTGCCGAACAGCAGGATCCCGTAAGCCACGGCGAAGATGATTTGCAGATAACCCAACGGTGCGAGCACGGACGACGAAGCGTAGCGATAGGATTTGGCCATCAGAAAGTGCGCGCACAAACCCAGACCGCCCAGCACCAGCAGCAGCCCCAATTGCAACCAGTCGGGCTCGGCCCAGTAGAACGGCACAATGGCGCTAAGGATCAGGGTACAAAAAACGCCGACATAGAAGCTGCACACCGCTGGGCTGTCAGTCTCCCCCGCCAGTTGCGTGAGCAGCTGATACAGCGCGAAGAACAGCGCGGTCGCCAGGGGAAACAGCATCCACAGCGAGAAGGCATCGCTGGCCGGGTTGATAATCACCAGCACGCCGATAAAGCCGAGCACCACCGACCCCCACTGCCAGCGATCCGCCTTGATGCCAAATATCAGTGGCGACAGGATCGTGACGAATGCAGGCGCCAGGAAGACCAGCGCCGTGGATTCGGCAATCGGGACGTGGGTCAGGCCGAACAGGAAAGACAGGCTGTCGGCGAGCAGGACCACCGCGCGCAGCAAGTGCAGCCAGGGCCGCCGGGTGCGGAAGACTTTCGCGCCGCCGTTGCGCAGCAGCACGGTGGTCACCAGCGTCGAGTGAACGAGGTAGCGGGCCCACGCGACGAAGATCACCGGCAGGGAATAGATCAGCGTCTTGGAGATCGCGTCGTGACTGGCGAACATCAGCGCCACGCCCGCCATCAACCACATGCCGATGACTTGCCGGTGCGCGCCGTGATGGGGAGTCATTGCAAAGCCTGCGACGAAAATGATGCGCAGGAGTTAACCACAGAAGTCGGCCCAGGCGCCTCGCGCACTTTGCACAAGCGTCCCGCGCACCTTGCTCAAACGCTCCGCGCACTTAATCGCGGGCAATAAAAAACCCGCCTGAGCGGGTTCTTTTCTATCAACACCATTCCAACATCCTGTCAGTAGCCGTCCCGGCAAATGGTGGATCATCCATGACCTGCGAAGCACATCCAGCGCCTCGGTTGATGGATCCAAGGTTGCGCTTGTGGCGCTTGCCTGTACAGGGCGAGAACGCTCGACGTCGTGTAAGCCTTTCGCTATAGCGCATGTCCTGCAACTGTCCACCACGATGCATGGCCCGGGTCGCAGCCCCAGCGCAAGCCTCGCGACAAACACAGGGCGAAGGCATAATGTGCCTCACACGAATACGCCTGCCGACCTGAGCCGCGTTGCACACCCACGCCTCAGTCGGCTTCAAACCAGCCCGGCCCTGCCGCGCAACGGGAAGCGATATGCCCATTCTTGTTCAGACATTCTGCTCTCTACTCCCCGGCTCACGGTCGTCGCAGTCATGATCGAAGTCACCGAAGTCTCCATCGCGCAGTTGCGCGCGGCACTGGAAGCCGGTCAGACCACCGCCGTCGAGCTGGTCCAGGCCTACCTCGCCAGAATCGACGCCTATGACGGTACCGACACCGCCACCGCGCTCAATGCCGTGGTCGTGCGCAATCCCGAAGCACTTGAGCAAGCCCAGGCTTCCGATGAGCGGCGCGCGCGAGGCGAAACCCTCGGCCCCCTCGACGGCATTCCCTATACCGCCAAAGACAGTTATCTGGTCAAAGGCCTCACGGCTGCATCAGGCAGCCCGGCGTTTGCCGAACTGGTCGCTCACCGCGATGCGTTCACCATCGAGCGGCTGCGTGCCGCCGGCGCGATCTGCCTGGGCAAAACCAACATGCCGCCGATGGCCAATGGCGGCATGCAGCGCGGCGTGTATGGCCGCGCCGAAAGCCCTTACAACGGGGATTTCCTGACGGCACCCTTTGCGTCCGGATCGTCCAACGGCGCCGGCACTGCGACGGCGGCGAGTTTCGCGGCATTCGGGCTGGCCGAAGAAACCTGGTCGAGCGGCCGCGGGCCTGCGTCGAACAACGGCCTGTGCGCCTACACGCCGTCGCGCGGGGTGATTTCGGTGCGCGGCAACTGGCCGCTGACGCCGACCATGGACGTGGTCGTGCCCTTCGCCCGGACCATGGCTGACCTGCTCGAAGTGCTGGACGTGGTGGTCGCCGAAGACCCCGACACCCGCGGCGACCTGTGGCGCTTGCAGCCGTGGGTGCCGATTCCCTCGGTCGACACCGTGCGCCCGGCGTCCTATGCCGAGCTTGCCGCCAGCCCGCAAACCCTGGCCGGCAAGCGCTTTGGCGTGCCGCGCATGTACATCAATGCCGACCCTGAAGCGGGTACGTCCGAAGCACCCGGCATTGGCGGCCCTACCGGCCAGCGCATCATCACCCGCGCGTCGGTGATCGACCTCTGGGAACAGGCGCGCCAGGCACTCGAAGCCCAGGGCGCCGAGGTCATCGAAGTGGATTTCCCGCTGGTCTCCAACTGCGAAGGCGATCGCCCCGGCGCGCCGACGGTGTACAACCGCGGCATCGTCTCCAAAGAGTTTCTGCACCACGAACTGTGGGACCTCACTGCCTGGGCCTTCGATGACTTTCTACAAGCCAACGGCGACCCGAAACTGAATCGCCTGGCCGACGTCAACGGCCCGCTGATTTTCCCCCACGACCCCGGCACCCTGCCCAACCGCGAGGGCGATCTCGCGGCCGGCATGGACGAGTACGTGAGGATGGCCCAGCGCGGCGTCACGTCGTGGGACCAGATCGACACCCTGGCCGACGGCTTGCGCGGGCTGGAACATACGCGCCGCATTGACCTCGAAGACTGGATGCAGAAGCTCGGGCTGGATGCGGTGCTGTTTCCGACCGTGGCCGACGTGGCGCCGGCCGATGCCGACGTCAACCCGGCCTCGGCGGACATCGCCTGGAGCAATGGGGTCTGGGTCGCCAATGGCAACCTCGCGATCCGTCACCTGGGTGTGCCCACCGTGACCGTGCCGATGGGCGTCATGGCCGACATTGGCATGCCCGTGGGCCTGACCTTTGCCGGTCGGGCTTACGACGATTCCGCCCTGCTGCGCTTCGCGTCGGCGTTCGAAGCCATCGGCAGCAAGCGCCAGATCCCGCCGCGCACGCCACCGCTGTCTTCTGCTCGATAAACATCGTTGAAGGGTCGGGGCCAGCGCGCCTCGATCCTTCCCGCTAAAACTGACCCTCAGGAGAAGTGTTCAATGAGCAAGGCACCTTACGTCCCGCCTACCGTGTGGAAACACGAAGCGCCCTCCGGCGGCCAGTTCGCCAGCATCAACCGTCCGACGGCAGGGCCGACCCATGAAAAAGTCCTGCCGGTCGGCAAGCACCCGTTGCAGCTGTATTCACTGGCCACGCCCAACGGCGTCAAGGTGACGATTCTGCTTGAGGAGCTGCTCGCCCTTGGCCACACCGGCGCGGAGTACGACGCCTGGTTGATCCGTATCAATGAAGGGGATCAGTTCGGCAGCGGCTTCGTCGACATCAACCCCAATTCGAAAATCCCCGCGCTGCTGGATCGCAGCGTCGAGCCTAACCTTCGCGTGTTCGAGTCCGGTTCGATCCTGCTGTACCTGGCGGAGAAGTTTGGCGAGTTGCTGCCCAAGGACCTGGCCGGCCGCACCGAAACCCTGAACTGGTTGTTCTGGCAGATGGGCGCTGCGCCGTATCTGGGCGGCGGC
>NZ_JBNNGV010000018.1:0-114152 GCF_050268485.1 Pseudomonas sp. NPDC078416
CTTGCCCGCGAAGAGGCCGGGACATCCAACGCATATTGGTCGTCCGTGCTTACGCCTTCGCGGGCAAGCGCGCTCCTACATTCAGATGTGGCGCACGACAATTGGTCTGCGGCGTGACACCCGACGCATTCCCGGCTAAAGCCAGTCCTACAAAACTACGCGGGGTGTCAGTGGGACCGGCTTTAGCCGGGAAGAGACTTCGCTGTCAGATCGAGCCATGAGCGGATTTTCGCTCATGAGCTTCATAGAACAAGCGGAATTCCGCTCATCTGCTCCACGTCAAACCCTCTAAACCGGGGCTTTCAGCCTTTGGCACAGCTCCTGCTATCACTGTCGTCAGACCGCCTCGAAGCGTTCCTTCTAACAACAATGACCTGCAGGAAATCCCATGGCCATCCCCAATTCTGCCTCCCACGGAACGGCTGCCACGCCAGTCGCCGAGAAAACCACCGGAAGTCGTCTGAAATCCATTTTCAGCGGATCGGTCGGCAACATGGTTGAGTGGTACGACTGGTACGTCTACGCCGCCTTCTCCCTCTACTTCGCCAAAGTCTTCTTCCCCAAGGGCGACACCACGGCCCAATTGCTCAACACCGCCGCGATCTTTGCCGTGGGCTTCTTGATGCGCCCCATCGGCGGCTGGCTCATGGGCCTCTACGCGGACCGCAAAGGCCGCAAGGCCGCGCTGATGGCGTCGGTGCTGCTGATGTGTTTCGGCTCGCTGATCATCGCCCTCACCCCTGGTTACGAAACCATCGGCGTCGGCGCGCCGATCATGCTGGTGTTCGCCCGCCTGCTGCAGGGCCTGTCGGTGGGTGGCGAGTACGGCACCTCGGCGACGTACCTCAGCGAGATGGCGACCAAAGAACGCCGGGGCTTTTTCTCAAGCTTTCAGTACGTGACGCTGATCTCCGGCCAGCTCATCGCGCTGGCGGTGCTCATCGTGCTGCAGCAAACGCTGACCACCGAACAGCTGCAAACGTGGGGCTGGCGCATCCCGTTTGCCATTGGCGCGTTGTGTGCGGTGGTGGCGCTGTTCCTGCGTCGCGGGATGGAAGAAACCGAGTCGTTCACCCGCAAGAAGGACAAACCCAAAGAAAGCCTGATGCGCACACTGATGCGCCATCCGAAAGAGCTGATGACCGTCGTCGGCCTGACCATGGGCGGCACGCTGGCCTTCTATACCTACACGACCTACATGCAGAAGTACCTGGTGAACACGGTGGGCATGAGCATCACCGATTCGACGACGATTTCTGCCGCAACGCTGTTCCTGTTCATGCTGCTGCAGCCGGTAATCGGCGCGCTGTCTGACAAGATTGGTCGCCGCCCGATCCTGATTGCCTTCGGCGTGCTGGGCACTTTGTGTACCGTGCCGATCCTCACAACGCTGCACACCATCCAGAGCTGGTGGGGCGCGTTCTTCCTGATCATGGCCGCGCTGATCATTGTCAGCGGCTATACATCGATCAACGCCGTGGTGAAAGCCGAACTGTTCCCTACCGAGATTCGTGCGCTGGGCGTCGGCCTGCCGTACGCACTGACGGTGTCGATCTTCGGCGGCACGGCCGAATACATCGCGCTGTGGTTCAAGAGCATTGGCATGGAGACTGGCTACTACTGGTACGTCACGGCCTGCATCGCGGTGTCGTTGCTGGTGTATGTGTTCATGAAGGACACCCGCAAGCACTCACGGATCGAAACCGACTGATCTGGACGGAGCTGTCGAGCAGCTTCGCTCAGCTTACAAAGGGCAAAAAAAGGGCAGCTCACTCACATGAGCTGCCCTTTTGCATTCGCAGGCGCCGCTAAGTGCATGAATAACGCTCGCTTTTCGCAGTATCAATTTCAGCGATGATCGCTACCAATGCGATTGACTTCTTAATAATTCCGAGGCGAGTAAAGTTCACTCCATACCGAGTTACCCACTAACTAAATCGATCTGGAGCAACTACCATGAAAACTAACAAACTGATCTTCGGCCTCGCTTTCTCCCTTCTTGCCAGCAGCGCCTTTGCACTTCCCGCTGTTGATGCAAACCACTCAGCTAATGCTGCGGTCGTTGTAGAAAACGGCTCGTCCCACACCAACATCGGTCGCGTCGCTGCTGACGGTTCTGACCACGTAGGTGCCAACCGCCTTGCTGCTGACGGTGCCGACCGTGTCGGTGCAAATCGCCAGGCCGCTGATGGCTCGGATCACGTGGGCGCCAACCGCCTTGCTGCTGACGGTGCCGACCGCGTCGGTGCAAACCGCCAGGCCGCTGATGGTTCTGACCACGTAGGTGCAAATCGTCTTGCTGCTGATGGCGCTGACCGTGTCGGTGCAAACCGCCAGGCCGCTGATGGTTCTGACCACGTCGGTGCCAATCGTCTTGCTGCTGACGGCTCGGATCATGTTGGTGCAAATCGCCTGAGCTGATACATCCATGACGTCCTCTCAGCCCGGCTTTGTGCCGGGCTTAATTTTCTGCGTTACAAAACCTGAAACCCTTGGTTTGACTGGGCGCATGGCGAATTTCTCCAGCAACGCAGCAGGCGCACTCACCTCGATCTCCCTCACTCTCTGCCCAACCACCCAACCCTCCGCCACAACGCGCTATCAATAAATCTCTTTCGCGTCAACAGGCAAAATCGCCTTCTATTATGAAAATTGCCCCATTCCAGCGCAAATCTCTCTGCAACGCTTTAAAACCGGGCATCTCAGCCCACTATCATTTTTAGCGATGGTCGTTAGCAACAGCGTTAACTTCAACTTAATCCGTACGCGCGTAACATTAGCTCCATTCCCAAGTTGAAAAATTATTGAACTTACTGGAGCAACACTCATGAAAACGTCGAATATTATTTTTGGTATTAGTCTTTCCATTCTGGCATCGAGCGCATTCGCTCTGCCGGCTTCCGAACAGCACTCTGCATTTAACGGCACTGTTGTCGCAGAAGGCGGTTCTTCTCATACCAACGCGTCGCACACCGGTTCTTATCGTCAGGCTTCCGATGGTTCTGACCACGTCGGCGCCAATCGTCTCGCCGCTGACGGCGCTGACCGGGTCGGTAACAACCGCCAGGCTGCTGACGGTTCTGATCACGTCGGTGCAAACCGCCTGGCCTCTGACGGCGCTGATCGCGTCGGTGCCAACCGCGCCAGCTAAGCATTACCCGCTCATGTTTACCGCTTCATGTTTCACCTCCCGAACTCCCTTTGTAGCCCGACGCTTGTCGGGCTTTTTTTTGCCCGGGGTTCGGAGGTCGCTGGAATCCTCATTCAATGCCTTGCACTATGTCGGCCTGCATCCCGTGCACGCGCACACCGCGGCGGCCTCGCCGGCACACCCTCATTCAGGAACACACCATGTCAGACGATATTCATTTCTACGAACCGTCCAAAGGTCATGGACTGCCCCACGACCCGTTCAACGCCATCGTGGGTCCACGCCCGATCGGCTGGATCTCGTCTCAGGACGCAGAGGGCAAGCTGAACCTGGCGCCCTACAGCTTCTTCAACGCCTTCAACTATGTGCCGCCGATCATCGGTTTCTGCAGCATCGGTCGCAAAGACAGCCTGAACAATATCGAACAGACCGGCGAGTTCGTCTGGAACCTGGCTACGCGCAGCCTGGCCGAGCAGATGAACATGAGTTGCGCAGCCGTGCCGGCGGACGTGAGTGAGTTCGAACTGGCCGGCCTGACCGCAGAACCGTCGCGCATCGTTTCCGTGCCGAGGGTCAAAGAAACGCCGGTGTCGTTCGAATGCAAAGTGACGCAGATCATCCAGCTGCAACGCGCCGACAAGGAGGTCGTACCGAGCTGGTTGATTCTGGGGGAAGTGGTGGCCGTGCATATTGCCAAGCGGCTGCTGAAGGAAGGTGTGTATGACACCGCAGCCGGCGAGCCCATCCTGCGCGGCGGTGGCCCGGCTGACTATTTTCAGCTGAGCGCAGAGTCGCTGTTCAAAATGTACCGGCCAAAAGTCTGATCAATCCCGGGCGAACACCAGTTCGCCCTCTTGCGTGACGTCGGCGAGCCGCTCCAGCTCTGTTACGGCGGCGTCGTCAGCGGCAAGCGCGGTAGGGAATTTCTGTTCGGCGAGCACGCGGTGAAAGGTTGGCGCACCGCCCATGACCCGTGCCTTGACGGCGATCGCGGCGCTGTAGCCGTCGTCACCGGGGACCGCGGCTGAAACGGCTTCGTGATGCTGGAATTCTTTGCGTGCCATGGTTCGACGCCTTGCCTGGAAAAATGAAGGCGAGATTTTAAACGCAGGCGTTCGAACACCTGAAAGGTTTTCTTCGCAAGCCCTATCGGCTGCCCCCGAGCAATAGCACCGAAACCTGTTAGCCCGCCAGGCGAGCACACACAGGGGCATGAGTCGTCTGTGCCTGCGCCGCCGTCACGGTGGCGAAGGTTTGAAAGTCCAGGCTCGCCACCAGCATCTCGGTGACCAGTTCGGAGAACAGGTTCAGTTCAGGCGCGGCGAACCAGTCGTTCATTGCGGAGGGGTCGGCCCAGGAGCCGGTGATGACCCAGAGGTCTTCGTCGGTCAGGGATTTCTGCAGTGCGAAGTGCAGGCAACCCGACGCCGCGGCGGACGGGCTGATCAGGCTGCTCAAACGGGCGCCCAGTTGCGCACTGTGTCCGGGGCGAGCGCGGACGGATACCCAATGGCTCACGACTGAAGTATTTAGCATGCTCTGCGCTCCTTCTCTTTACGTGCCTGTCTTCTGGGGGGGGGCGCCGCGCTCCGGGTTCCGAGATCCATGAAACAGGCTGCGGCGGGAAGTGAAGGTTAGGGGCAGGCGCGCACCCTGCGGTAGCCAATTACTGCCCGGTTATTGCCTGATTCTGCGCTGGCAGGCTCATCGTGACGGCCGGATACGCCGCTGCGCCGTGTGATGCCCATGGACTTTCGAGCAACGATCTCCGACGAACAGTGGCCGTTCATGGCAACGCAACACAGCGGTAACAGAATCAGGCAAGCATCCGGCAGGATTCGCCTAACGCTTGCGCTTGCCCAAAAATAAGCTGTGCTGCATCAACGCCCTGTCAGAGGAATTCCCCATGTCGCTATCCGCCTTTGCGCCGTCCGCCACGGATGCTCGACCTGTTGCCGAGCTGAGCGCGCAGATGACGCAACAGCGCGCCGAACTGGCAGAGCTGATCCGCCGGCATGCCCCCGCCGATGGCAGTTTCCAGACGGTGATCAAGCCGCTGTTCATGGTTCGCCACGATCGTCCCTCGCAATCGGTGCCGGGGCTGGTGCAACCGGCGTTGTGCATCATGGCCCAGGGCCGCAAGGACGTGACCCTGGGCGGCGAGCTGTACACCTACGACCCGCTCAACTACCTGGTGCTGTCGGTGGCCCTGCCCATCAGCGGCAAGGTGATTTACGCGACCCCGGAAGAGCCGCACCTGGCCTTGCGCCTGGAAATCGATCCGGTGGAAATCAACGCGCTGATCGCCGAAGCCGGTCCGATGAGCGTGCCAACGCGTCACAGCGGACGCGGCATGTATGTCGAGCGGATCGACTCACAGCTGCTCGACGCCGTCATTCGCCTGATCCGCCTGCTGGACACGCCGAAAGACATTCCCATGCTCGCGCCGCTGATCAACCGGGAGATTCTGTACCGGCTTCTGCGTGGGAGCGAAGGGCATCGGCTGTATGAAATCGCCATCTCCAACTGTCAGACCCATCGCGTCACCCAGGCGATCAAGTGGCTCAACGACCATTTCCAGGAGCCGCTGCGGATTGAAGATCTGGCGAAGGAGGTGAACCTGAGCGTCTCGACGCTGCATCACCGTTTCAAGTCCGTCACCGCCATGAGCCCACTGCAATACCAGAAGCAACTGCGCCTGCAGGAGGCCCGGCGGTTGATGCTGGCGGACGGCCTGGAAGCCTCGGCCGCCGGTTACCGGGTCGGCTACGAAAGCGCGTCGCAGTTCAGCCGCGAATACAGCCGCCTGTTCGGCGCACCACCGTTGCGGGACCTGGCGCGCCTGCGCAGCACGGTTTGATCAGGCGGTGAATATGCCGTCTCGATCCACTTGGTGAAACCGTCAGACGCAGTTGCTCATCCACCGAGTCTGGTCGATCTCGATCAACGTCGGGCCGCTACGCTGGCTGGCTGAGTGCAGGGCGGCGGTCAGTCGCTCAACGCTGCCCACCGCTTCCGCGGCGCATCCCAGTGCCTTGGCCACACCGATGAAATCAGGCGTGTAGATGTCGACGCCGATGGGCTCAATGGCGCGGTTGACCATGTACTTCTTGATCTCTTCGTAACCCTGGTTATTCCACAGCAGCACGACGACGGGTGTTCGCGCTTCCACCGCACTCGCCAGCTCGGACAAGGTGAACTGCAAACCTCCATCACCGATCAGGCACACCACCGGATTGGACTCCCCGGCGTCGCGACTGCCGAGCCAGGCGCCCACGGCGGCGGGCAATGCATAGCCGAGGGTTCCGTAACCGGTTGACGAGTTGAACCAGCGCCGGGGCTTGTCGAGGTCCAGGGTCAGGTTGCCGGTGTAGACGGGCTGGGTGGAGTCGCCCACGATCACGGCTTCCGGCAGCACGTCGAGCACCGTCTTCAAGAACAGGGTCTGCGCACAGGTGGCATCGTCCCAGCCCGCTTCAAGAATCGTCTTCAGCGCCGCAACCCGCGCAGCGCCCCAATCTTCGCTGCGGAGCCCCAGCACTTCGCCGGCCAACGCATCCACCAAGGCCTTGGCGGCGCATTGAGCGTCAGAGACCAGCGCAACCGTCGGCGCAAAGTTGCGCACGGTCTGATCGGGGTCGATGTCGATGCGCAGCAACGCGCCTGGAATCTTGAAGTGGCCCTGAAAGGTGATGTCGTAATCGGTCTCGGCGAGTTCAGTGCCGATGGCCAGCACCACGTCCGCGCTCTCAATGACCTCACGGGTGGCATCGAGGGACTGGGTCGAGCCGATCAGCAGCGGGTGAGCGCCCGGCAGCATGCCTTTGGCGTTGATGGTCAGCGCGACCGGCGCGCCGAGTCGTTCGGCCAGACGCGTCAACGCCGGGGCGGCGTCAATCGCGCCGCCTCCCGCGAGAATCAAAGGCCGTTGCGCCGTGGCCAGCCGATTCGCCATTTGCCGGATCGCAGCGGGTGCCGGCCCCGCGCGGGCCACCGATACCGGCAGGCTGTGCAGCAGGGCGTCGGCATTTTCCACCAGCACGTCCAGCGGGATCTCGATGTGCACGGGACGCGGACGCGCCGCTTGAAACACCGCAAATGCCCGGGCCAGCACCGACGGCAATTCAGCCGCCGACATCAGCGTGTGAGAGAACGCCGCGACGCCCGCCACCAGCGCACTCTGGGACGGCAGCTCATGCAGCTTGCCGCGACCGCCGCCCAATTGGCTGCGCGACTGCACGCTGGAAATCACCAGCATGGGGATGGAGTCAGCGTAGGCCTGGCCCATCGCCGTGGTGATGTTGGTCATGCCGGGACCGGTGATGATGAAGCACACGCCGGGCTTGCCCCGGGTGCGCGCATAACCGTCGGCCATCAAGCCCGCGCCCTGCTCGTGGCGCGGCGTGACGTGCCTGATCGACGATCCCGCCAGCCCTCGGTAGAGCTCGACCGTGTGCACGCCGGGAATCCCGAACACCCGCTCGACCCCGTAACCTTCCAGCAACCTGACCAGCACTTCCCCGCACGTCGCCATGTGTTCCGCCTCGTTATCAGTCGTGCCCGACGCCCGCGCTCGGCAGGCTTGGTAGACGGCCATTGAAGCCGCAGGGCCGTATCGACCACAACGCAAAAAATGTCATGCTTAGCCATGTTCTCAGCTCATGGCTCGCCCGCCGATGAAACGCCTCCCTCCCCTTCCTGCCCTACACACGTTCCTGATCACGGCCAAGTGCTGCAATTTCACCCGAGCAGCCGAGGCGTTGCACATTACCCAAGGCGCGGTGAGCCGGCAGATCTCCGGGCTTGAAGCTCATTTGGGCTATCGCCTGTTCAATCGCGAGGCTCGAGGCTTGAGCCTGACCGCCCAAGGCCGTGAATGGCTGCCGCGCATCGAACAGGTGTTCAGCCTGATCGAAGAGGCAGTGGATCAGGTCGATGCCAGACCAAAGGCGCTGAAGATCAAGGCGCCGACCTGCATCAGCCGCTGGTTGTTGCCGCGCCTGCTGCAGTGGCAGAAAGAACGGCCTGACGTGCCGGTGCAATTGACCACGACCAGCGCCCACCTGGTGGATTTTCGCCGGGAGGATTTCGATGCCGCCGTCGTGTTCGGCGCGCATCCGGGTGACGCCACCCACGTGCAGCACCTGTTTGATGAACAACTGACGCCCGTGTGCTCGCCAACACTGACATCGAGCGATCCCCTCACACGCCTCGCCGACCTGGAAGGGCACATGCTCCTGCACCCTACCCTCGACGAGCGGGACTGGACGCTATGGCTGAAGGCCGCCGGGGCGAAGATGCGCCATGTCGAGCACGGCCAGCACTTCGACACGATGGACCTGGCGATGACCGTTGCATCACAAGGGTCGGGAGTTGCCATTGGCGACTGGTCCCTGATCGGTGAAGACCTGAGCGCGGGACGTCTGGTGATGCCGTTCGAGCTGAAAGTCAGGACCGGCGCGGCGTATTACTTCGTGCGTCCCAAGCGCGCCGAAATGAATGCTCCCCTTCAGGATCTGCTGGACTGGCTGTCGCTGCAGGCGGCTGAGCGGCGCATGGGCTGAGCGGCGCAATGCCGGCTCTTCCCCAAAGGCCCGACTGATACAAACATTCAATCCCCATCGCCCGGCTCGCACGCCAATAGCGACCTACACTGACAGTGTCCGCTCTGAAACAGATGTCCTACCGGATCGAGGCAAATGTCATGAGAACCACAATAAAAAGACAGTGCGTTTATGTTGTCGCCGTTGCTGCCGTGTTGGGCCTGTATGCCGCTGGTGCTTACCGAATCGAACAAATGAGGCAGACGCCACGCATGGCGGTGGTGTGCACGATGGGGCATTGCATGCCCACTGATGCAACGTTCAGTGCCCTTCGTTGACGGCAGACGCCGGTCGAACTAACGCGGGTCAACGTACTGCAAAAATCCCCACAGCCTGCTATCGATTAGCAAGCTAACGGACTAGACTTGGCGCAAATCCCTGCGTGTCTTCAGCGGGTCAATCTGCCAGTCGAGTCCCTTCTGTGACGAGCCTTAATCAACCCCGTCCGGACATCCGCAGCATTCTGTTTGCGCTGATGATGGCCGTCTTCCTCAGCGCGTTGGACCAGACCATTGTCGCGGTCTCGATGCCGGCCATCTCCGCTCAGTTCCAGGATTTCGACCTGCTCGCCTGGGTGATCTCCGCCTACATGGTCGCGCTGACCGTGGCGGTGCCGATTTACGGAAAGCTTGGGGATTTGTACGGCCGGCGCCGCTTGATGCTGTTCGGGCTGGCGACCTTTACCCTCGCCTCGCTGTTCTGCGCCATGGCCCAGAGCATGGAACAACTGGTGCTGGCGAGGGTGCTTCAAGGCATCGGCGCCGGCGGCATGGTTTCCGTGAGCCAGGCGATCATCGGTGACATCGTCCCGCCCCGGGAACGCGGTCGTTATCAGGGTTACTTCAGCGGGATGTACGCCGCGGCCAGCGTGGCCGGCCCTGTGCTTGGCGGCTTCATGACCGAGTACCTGTCGTGGCGCTGGGTGTTCATCATCAATCTGCCACTGGGAATGGCAGCATGGTGGGTGGCGCGCAAGACGCTGGTCGGCCTGCCGATTCCCCAGCGCAAACCGGTGATCGACTATTTGGGCACGGTATTGATGATCATCGGCCTGACCGCCCTGCTGCTGGGCATCACCGAAATCGGGCAGGGCCACAGTTGGCGCGACGAGTCGGTGGTCCTGCAACTGTCGGTGGCGTTGCTCGCACTGCTGATTTTTGTGCTGTATGAGCGGCGCACCCGCGAGCCTTTGCTGCCGATGCACCTGTTCGCCAACCGCAGTGCCGTGCTCTGCTGGTGCACGATTTTCTTCACCAGCTTTCAGGCCATCTCGCTGATCGTGCTGCTGCCGCTGCGTTTTCAGACCGTCACCGGCGCAGGGGCCGACAGCGCGGCGTTGCACCTGATGCCACTGGCCATCGGCATGCCCATGGGCGCGTACTTCGGCGGCCGTCGCACTTCACTGACGGGCCGCTACAAACCGATCATCCTCACCGGCGCAGCCTTGATGCCGCTGGCGATCCTTGGCATCGCCTTCACGCCGCCGCAGTCGGCCCTTCTGACGAGCCTGTTCATGGTCCTCACCGGCATCGCCAGCGGCATGCAGTTTCCGACCTCGCTGGTGGGCACGCAGAACTCGGTGGAGGTCAAAGACATGGGCGTGGCGACCAGCACGACCAATCTGTTTCGTTCACTGGGCGGCGCGGTCGGTGTAGCGACGATGTCGGCGCTGCTGCTGGCGATGCTCGCCGGTTCCGGCATTGCCCAGGTCGGAGGCAGCTCAGCGGCGGGCGAAGGTTCGGGCAATTTGCTGATGGATAGCCTGCACGCCGCCAGCGGCCCCGCACTTGAAATGCTGCGCGGGCAACTGTCGATGACCTTTCAGCACCTGTTGATGGGCAGCGCGGCGGTCTCGCTGCTGGGGCTGTCGGCCGCGCTGGCGATGCCGAATAACCTGCTGCGCGGGCGAGACGACAAGGACCGGTAAACGGACCTGTCAGGGCGATCAGCCGCTGTAATAACCCACCGCCACCAACAGTTCACCGACCTTGCGCACATATGCGTGCTTGTGTTCGATCTTGCTGGTGACCGGGTTGCGCCAGCGGTATTCGTATTCGCCTTCGGACTGTTTCTTGATGAGCTCAAGCATCGGAATGCCGACCGGCTTGCCTTCCGGGTCCTTGACCTTGCTGAAGTCAGTATTCACCAGCCGCAGGTTGGTGCCGTGGGCCAGATAGCGTTTGGTGTCGACGTTCACCACGAAGACGTACAGATCATCTTGCAGAAATCCGCCCTTGAGGTCATTGATCGCGCGGAGTGTGCCGTCCTTATCCTGTTCCAGCGCCCTGGACGCCTTGTCGAGCAACGTCCTCGCCTGCTCCGGCGAAGCGCGGGGCAAGTAGTAGCCGACGGCCAGAACCCGATCGCCGATGCGCTGAAAATACACGCGCTTGCGCTCGACTTTGCCGTCGCGCCAGTTCTGCCAGCGATATTCGGCCTGCTGAACGCCGGCGCTCTCAGGGGTTTGCAGCACCTGTTTGAAGTTTTTTTGCAGCTCCGGATCAAGCACCGACGATACGTCACGGTCGATCAACGCCACCGATGGCCCTCCACTTGCCAGCATGATCCCTTTGGTATCGGTGACGAACACATAACGCTCGCCATCGACAAACTCGCCCTGGCGGCTGAACTCGGCCAGCGCCTTGTCCCCCTGGACGCGGTAACGGGCCACGGCTTTTTCCAGCAGCGACTTGGCGGCTGCCGCTTCCTGCGCTTCGTCGCCCGCTGCCCAGCCTTGCCCCATGCACAGGGCGGCGAGCCCACCGAAGAGGAGTTTTCTGCATGCGTTTTTTGACACGACAGCCATGGCTTCGCCCCCACTCGTATTGGTTATGGGGGGAGCGTAGACGCAAGATCGGAATAGGGCAGCATTCGGCACTTCGATGGGAGCAGTGCCTGAATGAGCGCTGAATGACCAGACTCGCTGAGTAAAGCGAAGGTAAACCGCCTGTTCAGGAAGGCTCAGGCGCGGTATAGATACAGGCCAAGCGCCACACAGCGAACATTTGCCGCTTCAGGCAGGTTCAGTTGATTGAGGATGCGCGAGATACCGGGTCGCGTAACGCCGGACTGAAGCGAAGCATGTCGAGAACGCCGTCGACCAGACGCTCGGCCTCTTCCTGCAGGGAGAAGCTTTCCGGGACCAGCAGCCACTGCCCTAGAATGCCGTGTATATAAGCATGCAAACAGATGGCGCCGCGTTGCGGATTCAGGTCAGCCGGGAGCTGTCCCTGACGGGAAGCGTTGCCAAGCGCCAGCGCAATTCGCTCGTTGGCGTCGAGCCATACAAATTGACGTTGTCGCCGCATGTCACACATTTCGTCGGTAAATTCGAATTTATGAAACAGAATTTCATTGATGCGACGGGTCTTGGGATCGCCGGCAACTTGCTGAAACAAATGAATGAGAAGCTTGCGCGTCCATCCCAACGGATCAACTTCGTCTTCGCTTTCGCTCGCCCTCGCCATTTCTTCAAGAGGCTCGTGCAGGCTGTCGAGCATCGCCTGGACCAGATCGGCCTTATTGCTGAAATGCCAATAGATCGCGCCGCGGGTAACGCCAGCCAGCGCTGCAATGTCCGCGAGTGTCGTGCGGGAGACCCCTCGATCGTAGAAAGCTTGCTCGGCAGCTTCGAGAATCTGCCTGCGTGTTTCCTGAGCTTCTTCTTTCGTACGTCGGACCATGGCAGTCAATACCTCTCTAAAAATGCTTCAGGCGCTCCGGTCGAGCGGCCTGCACAGCACATCGGGCGGCCGTTGTAATGCCTTGTCCCGGATCTACAATTAATGCCCTTGCTGCGTTGGATTGTCGCAGCGTTGGGTGTTTACAAACAGCCGTGAACGTAAGTATATTCATTAGCATGCTATTTATCCAGCAGGAACCCCTTCCCGCACCTTTCCACTTTTCATGAGTTCAGGCTCCTGACCCGAGGATCTTCATGCAATTCAAGCCAGCTGTTACCGTACTGGTCACTGCCATCGCCCTTGCATCGCTGCTCAGCGGATGCAGCAAAAAGGAAGAAGCGGCCCCAGCACCACCGCCCCCTCAGGTCGGCGTCGTTACTCTCAAAACCCAGGCCTACACCCTGACGTCCGAGCTTCCCGGCCGAACCACTGCGTTCCGTATTGCCGAAGTGCGTCCGCAAGTGAACGGCATCATCCTCAAGCGCCTGTTCACTGAAGGTGCAGACGTCAAAGCCGGTCAGCAGCTGTACCAGATCGATCCGGCGATTTACCAGGCCACCCTGGACAGCGCCAAAGCAACCTACGAGTCCTCCAACTCGCTCGCTGGCCGCTACAAGCAGCTGATCAACGAGCAAGCGGTCAGCCGTCAGGAATACGACACGGCGGTGGGCTCGGCTCGGGAAGCGAAGGCGGCGGTGCAGACTGCAGAGATCAACCTGCGCTACACCAAGGTCTACGCGCCGATTTCCGGCCGCATCGGTCGTTCGCTGGTGACGGAAGGCGCGCTGGTCAGCAATGGTCAGGCCGACGCGATGGCCACCATTCAGCAGCTCGACCCGATCTACGTCGACGTGATCCAGTCTTCAGCCGAAATGCTCAAGCTGCGTCGCGACCTGGAAAGCGGCAGGCTGCAGAAAGCCGGCGACAACGCCGCCAAGGTCAAGCTGGTACTCGAAGACGGCAGTCTCTACCCGATCGAAGGCAAGCTTGAGTTCTCGGAAGTGTCGGTCGACCAGACCACCGGTTCCGTGACCCTGCGCGCCGTGTTCCAGAACCCGGACCACACGCTGCTGCCAGGCATGTTCGTGCACGCACGACTGCAATCGGGCGTGGCCGAGAACGCGATCCTGGTTCCACAGCAAGGCGTGACCCGCGACCTGAAGGGCACACCGACCGCACTGGTGGTCAACGCTGACAACAAGGTCGAGTCCCGCACCCTGGTTGCCAACCGCACCATCGGCAGCGACTGGCTGGTTGAGAAGGGCCTGAACGCAGGTGATCGCGTGATTACCGAAGGGCTGCAATACGTCAAGCCAGGTGCTGAAGTGAAAGTGGCCGAAGCCACCAACGTCAATGCAGCTAACCCGGCGCCTGCCCCGGCAACTGATAATGCCGCAGGCAGCAAAGGGGAGTAATTCATGTCGAAATTTTTTATCGACCGGCCAATTTTCGCGTGGGTAATTGCCCTCGTGATCATGCTGGTGGGGACGCTGTCGATCCTCAAGCTACCGATCAACCAATACCCGGCCATTGCGCCGCCGGCCATCGCGATCGCCGTGACCTACCCGGGCGCCAACGCGCAAACCGTGCAGGACACCGTGGTTCAGGTGATCGAGCAGCAGCTCAACGGCATCGACAACCTGCGTTATGTGTCGTCGGAAAGTAACTCCGACGGCAGCATGACCATCACCGCGACGTTCAACCAGGGTACCAACCCGGACATCGCTCAGGTTCAGGTGCAGAACAAGCTCAACCTGGCCACCCCGCTGCTGCCCCAAGAAGTGCAGCAACAGGGTATCCGCGTGACCAAGGCGGTGAAGAACTTCCTGATGGTCGTCGGCCTGGTCTCCGAAGACGGCAGCATGGGCAAGGAAGACTTGTCCAACTACATCGTGTCGAACATGCAGGACCCGATTTCCCGTACCTCCGGTGTGGGTGACTTTCAGGTCTTCGGTGCCCAGTACGCCATGCGTATCTGGCTCGACCCGGCCAAGCTGAACAACTTTCAGCTGACCCCGGTCGACGTCAAGACGGCCATCACTGCCCAGAACGTTCAGGTGTCTTCCGGACAGATCGGCGGTCTGCCTGCGCTCAAGGGTCAGCAGCTGAACGCCACGATCATCGGTAAAACCCGTCTGCAGACCGCCGAGCAGTTCGGCAACATCCTGCTGAAGGTCAATCAGGACGGTTCGCAGGTTCGCCTCAAAGACGTCGCCAAGGTCGGTCTGGGTGGCGAGAACTACAGCATCGACGCGCAGTTCAACGGCAAGGCGGCTTCCGGTCTGGCGATCAAGCTGGCGACCGGTGCCAACGCGCTGGACACTGCCAAGGCGATCCGCGCCACGATCTCGCAGCTGGAGCCGTTCTTCCCGCCTGGCATGAAAGTGGTTTACCCGTACGACACCACGCCAGTGGTTCAGGAATCGATTACCGGTGTGGTTCACACCCTGGGTGAAGCGATCATCCTGGTGTTCCTGGTGATGTATCTGTTCCTGCAGAACTTCCGCGCCACCATCATCACCACGATGACCGTGCCGGTGGTATTACTCGGTACGTTCGGGATCCTCGCCGCCGCCGGTTTCACCATCAACACGCTGACCATGTTCGGGGTCATTCTCGCCATCGGCTTGCTGGTGGACGATGCCATCGTTGTGGTGGAAAACGTCGAGCGGGTGATGGCGGAGGATAAACTTTCGCCGCGGGATGCCACCATCAAGTCCATGGAGCAGATCCAGGGCGCACTGGTCGGTATCGCACTCGTGTTGTGTGCGGTTCTGTTGCCAATGGCGTTCTTCGGCGGCTCCACGGGTGTGATCTACCGTCAGTTCTCGATCACCATCGTTTCGGCGATGGCGCTTTCGGTACTGGTCGCGCTGATCTTCACTCCGGCGCTGTGCTCCACCCTGCTCAAGCCGATCGATCACGAGAAGCACGGGCAGCCGAAACGTGGATTCTTTGGCTGGTTCAACCGCACCTTCGACCGCAGCGTCGTGAGCTACGAGCGCGGCGTCGGCAACATGCTCAAGCACAAGATTCCGGCCTTCATCGTTTATGCGCTGATCGTCTGCGGCACCATCTGGATGTTCACCCGCATTCCGAGCGCGTTCCTGCCGGAAGAAGACCAGGGTGTCATTTTCGCCCAGGTGCAGACGCCACCGGGCTCCTCGGCAGAACGTACGCAAACCGTCATCGACAACATGCGCAAGTACCTGCTTGAAGAAGAATCCGGCGCGGTCAACTCGGTGTTCACCGTTAACGGCTTCAACTTTGCCGGTCGCGGTCAGAGTTCCGGTCTGGCGTTCATCATGCTGAAACCGTGGGGCGATCGTGATGCCTCCAACAGCGTGTTCGAGCTGGCCAAACGGGCGCAGCAGCACTTCTTCGGTTTCCGCGATGCGATGACCTTTGCGGTCGTACCGCCTGCGGTACTGGAACTGGGTAACGCCACCGGTTTCGACGTGTACTTGCAGGATCAGGGTGGCGTGGGTCACGCCAAGCTGATGGAAGCGCGTAACCAACTGCTGGGCATGGCGGCACAGAGCAAGATTCTGGCGGGCGTGCGTCCAAACGGTCTGAACGATGAGCCGCAGTATCAACTGATCATCGATGATGAGCGTGCGCAGGCCCTGGGCCTGAGCCTGTCGGACATCAACACCACCCTGTCCATCGCCATGGGTGGCAACTACGTCAACGACTTCATCGACCGCGGTCGGGTCAAGAAGGTGTACGTGCAGGGCGATGCCAGTGCGCGGATGAAGCCGGAAGATTTGAAGAAGTGGTACGTGCGCAACACCGCCGGCGAGATGGTGCCGTTTGCCTCGTTCGCCACCGGCGAGTGGGTGTTCGGTTCGCCGAAGCTGTCCCGTTACAACGGTGTGCCGGCCGAGGAAGTGCTGGGTACTCCTGCGCCGGGTTACAGCACCGGTGAGGCGATGGCCGAGGTCGAGCAACTGGCGAAGAAGCTGCCGGCCGGCGTGGGTCTTTCGTGGACGGGTCTGTCCTATGAAGAGCGTCTGTCCGGTTCTCAGGCGCCGGCGCTGTACGCGCTGTCCATTCTGATCGTGTTCCTGTGTCTGGCCGCGTTGTACGAAAGCTGGTCGATTCCGATCGCAGTGTTGCTGGTCATCCCGCTTGGGGTTATCGGTGCGCTGATCGCAACGAGCCTGCGCGGTCTGTCCAACGACGTGTTCTTCCAGGTAGGTCTTTTGGTGACGGTGGGTCTGGCGGCGAAAAACGCCATTCTGATCGTCGAGTTCGCCAAGGAGCTGCACGAGCAGGGCAAGGACATCGTCGAGGCGACCATCGAAGCCTGCCGGATGCGTCTGCGGCCTATCGTGATGACGTCCATGGCGTTCATCCTCGGTGTGGTCCCGCTGGCGATTTCCTCGGGCGCCGGTGCCGGTAGCCAGCATTCGATCGGTACAGGCGTAATCGGCGGTATGATCACCGCGGTTATTCTGGCGATCTTCTGGGTACCGTTGTTCTTCGTTTCGATATCCTCGATGTTCAAAGGCAAACAGAAACACACTCCACACGATGAGGCTGGCCAATGAGCAAGTCCCTGATCTCGCTGGCGGTCACCGCGTTCATTCTCGGCGGCTGCTCGTTGATCCCCGATTACAAGCAGCCCGCCGCACCGGTGCCGGCTCAGTTTCCGCAAGGTCCGGCGTACTCGCCGGCTCAGGCGGCAAACCAGGCGGCGGCCGAGCAAGGCTGGCGTCAGTTTTTCCATGACCCGGCACTGCAGCAGCTGATTCAGACGTCGCTGCAGAACAACCGTGACCTGCGCGTCGCCGCACTGAACATCGACGCCTACCGCGCGCAGTACCGCATTCAACGTGCGGACCTGTTCCCGGCCGTGGCAGCCTCGGGCACCGGCACGCGTCAGCGCGTGCCGGGCGACCTGTCGCAAACGGGCGAGTCCGGTATCACCAGTCAGTATTCGGTGGGTCTGGGCATCAGTTCCTATGAGCTGGATCTGTTCGGCCGGGTGCGCAGCCTGAGTGAGCAGGCGCTGCAAACCTACTTCGCCGGTGAAGAAGGCCGTCGCAGCACGCAGATCAGTCTGGTGGCCAACGTGGCCAACGCCTACCTGACGTGGGAAGCGGACAAAGAGCTGTTGAAGCTGACCCAGGACACCCTGGGCGCCTTCGAAGAAAGCCTGCGTCTGACCTCTCGCAGCAGTGAAGTAGGGGTGGCCTCGGCGCTGGACCTGGCGCAATCGCGCACCTCCGTCGAGAGCGCCCGCGTCAAGCTGGCCCAGTACCAGCGGCTGGTCGCCCAGGACGAGAACAATCTGGTGCTGCTGTTGGGCACCAGTCTGCCGGCCAACCTGCCCGCTTCGCAGCCGTTGAGCGCTGACATGCTCAACGAAATGCCAGCGGGTCTGCCGTCGGAATTGCTTCAGCGTCGTCCGGACATTCTTCAGGCCGAATACAACCTGAAAGCGGCCAACGCCAATATCGGCGCTGCACGTGCCGCGTTCTTCCCGAGCATCAGCCTCACGGCCAGTGCCGGCACGGCGAGCGGCGATCTGAGCGGCCTCTTCAAAGGCGGTTCGGGTACGTGGCTGTTCGAGCCGACGATCAATCTGCCGATCTTCAACGCGGGCAGTCTGCGCGCCAGCCTCGACTACTCGAAGATCCAGAAAGACATCGGCGTCGCCAACTACGAGAAGGCGATTCAAACCGCGTTCCAGGAGGTCTCCGACGGTCTGGCCGCGCGCAAGACTTACAACGATCAGCTCAAAGCGCAGACCGATTTCGTCAACGCCAACCAGGACTACTACCGTCTGGCCGAGCGTCGCTATCGCATCGGGATCGACAGCAACCTGACCTTCCTCGACGCCCAGCGTCAGTTGTTCACCGCGCAACAGTCGTTGATCACCGATCGCCTGTCGCAGCTCAACAGCGAGGTCAATCTGTACCGCGCCCTGGGCGGCGGCTGGTACGAACAGACCCCGACCGGCGAGCGTCAGCCGACCGCGGGTGATGTGCCCTCTACCCGTTTGTTCTGATCCAGCACCCATGAAAAAACCCACCGATTGGTGGGTTTTTTTTGCCTGTTTTCAGGCTGTTTCAAGCAATGGCCACAGCGGTTACGCCAACAAAAACTCCGTCACACGCAGGGCAAAGACTTCGCCCAGCTCAACGCTGCACAGGTGCGCAGCGTAGTAGTCGGAGAGTTCGCTGCCGTGGATGTGGTTCTGCAAAAAGTGCCCGTCCGCGACCGTGGTCACGACGTCGTGGCTGCCGCAGATGATCAGCGTGGGCACGGTGATCGAACTGACTTCGTTGCGCAGATCGGCATCCCGGACAGCCGCGCAGCAGGCGGCGTAACCCAAGGGAGAAGTTACTGCCAGCACGTCGGTGACGGGCGTGACCTTGTCGGGATGCTGGCTGGCAAAGCCCGGGGTAAACCAGCGACCTATGGCGCCAACGGCCATCTCTTTCATTGCCCGTTCGGCGCCTTTCTCCACCTGCGCGATGCGCGGCGCCCAGGTTTCCGTGTCGCCGATCTTCGCGGCGGTGTTGCACAGAATCAGCTTGTGCAGCCGGTCGTTGGCATGGATGCCCAGCCACTGACCGATCAGGCCGCCCATGGACAATCCGCAGAAATGCGCGCGATGAATTTTCAACGCATCGAGCAGGGCCAGCACGTCTCGCCCCAGTTGCGAGAGGGTGTAAGGCCCTTGAGTGACAAGGGACTTCCCGTGGCCACGCGTGTCGTAACGCAACACGCGGAATGACTTGCTCAGCGCCGGGATCTGCGCGTCCCACATGTGCAGGTCGGTGCCCAGCGAGTTGGACAGCACCAGCACCGGGGCATCTACCGGGCCATCAATCTGATAATGCAGCTCACCGTCTTCGAGTTGTACGAACGCCATGGCAGTCGCTCCGTTAAACACGTGGAATAAGTGTGATGAACAGGGGTAGCACGCGCCCTGCAAGGACGCGCGCCTCAAGATCCGGGATCAGTGATCTTCGTGCAGGTAAGCCGGCTTCTTCGGCAGTCGCAGGCTGAACAGGAAAGCAACCGCCATCATCACGGTGACGTACCAGTAGAAGGTGTTTTCCATGCCCATGTTCTTGAGGCCCAAGGCCACGTATTCAGCCGAGCCGCCGAAAATCGCGTTGGCCACGGCATAGGCCAGGCCGACGCCCAATGCACGGACCTGCACCGGGAACATCTCGGCTTTCACCAGCCCGCTGATGGAGGTGTAGAAACTGACGATGGCCAGCGCCAGTGTGATCAGCACGAAGGCCATGACCGGGTTGGTGGTAGTTTTCAGCGTCAGCAGCAGCGGCACGGTGCAGAGCGTGCCCAGCCCGCCGAACCACAGCATTGAAGCCCGACGACCGATCTTGTCGGCGAGCATGCCGAACACCGGCTGCATGCACATGTACAGGAACAGCGCGCCGGTCATGATGTAGCTCGCGACCTTGGCATCCATGTGCACAGTGTTGACCAGGTATTTCTGCATGTACGTGGTGAACGTGTAGAAAATCAGCGAGCCACCGGCGGTATAGCCCAGCACGGTGATGAACGCCGCCTTGTGATCGCGGAACAACGCAGACATGCTGCCCGCATCCTTGTTCTGACGCACTTCAGCGGTGGTGGTCTCTTTCAGTGACCGACGCAGCACTAGCGAGATCACTGCCGCCACCGCACCGACCACGAACGGAATCCGCCAGCCGTAGGCTCTCAGCTCATCGGCGGTGAGAAACTGCTGCAGGATGACCACGGTCAACACGGCCAACAGCTGACCACCGATCAGGGTGACGTACTGAAACGAAGCGAAAAACCCGCGCTGCCCCCGCAACGCGACTTCGCTCATGTACGTGGCCGTGGTGCCATATTCACCGCCCACCGACAGGCCCTGGAACAGGCGCGCCATCAGCAGCAGAAACGGCGCCCAGGCACCGATCGATGCATACGTGGGCAGGCAGGCAATGACCAGCGAGCCCGCGCACATCATCAGCACGGAAATCATCATCGAGTTCTTGCGGCCGTGTTTGTCGGCCACGCGACCGAACAGCCAGCCGCCGATGGGACGCATCAAGAAGCCTGCGGCGAAGACGCCCGCTGTATTGAGCAACTGAACGGTCGGGTCATCGGAAGGAAAGAACGCAGGCGCGAAATAGATGGCGCAGAAGGCGTAGACGTAGAAGTCGAACCATTCGACGAGGTTGCCCGATGAGGCGCCGACGATGGCGAAGATCCGCTTGCGCCGCTCTTCTCCGGTGTAGTGAGTCGTTGTCATTATTATCTCCCCAGGTGTTAGTAAGGTCCGCCAGTCTAAGACATAACCTGCAACATTTAGACTTAAGCAGTAACGTTTCGACATCACAAGGACAACCACCCGAGTCAGCAAGTTGCCCTTTTCATGAAGGCAACCGATGACTCGGGTGGTTGATTTGCGAGGAGGTCGTTTAGCGCGCTATCGCAAGGGCCAGCCCCTGCCCCACGCCGACGCACATCGTGGCCAGCGCCTTGCTGCCGCCGGTTTTCTCCAATTGATGCAACGCGGTCAGCACCAGCCGCGCGCCGCTCATGCCCAGCGGATGCCCGAGGGAAATCGCCCCGCCGTTGGGATTGACCTTGGGTGAATCGTCAGCGATGCCCAGTTCACGCAACACCGCGAGGCCTTGGCTGGCGAACGCTTCGTTCAGCTCGATGACGTCGAAATCACTGACCGCCAGCCCCAGCCGTGCCACCAGCTTGCGCACCGCCGGGACCGGACCAATGCCCATGACGCGCGGCTCTACGCCGGCACTGGCCATGCCCAGCACGCGGGCGCGTGGGGTCAGACCGTGTTTCTTGACGGCTTCGGCGGACGCCAGAATCATCGCCGCCGCGCCGTCGTTCAGGCCTGCTGCGTTACCGGCTGTGACGGTTTTGCCAAGCCCGTTGACCGGCTTGAGCTTGGCGAGCGCCTCAAGGCTGGTGTCGGCGCGCGGGTGTTCGTCGGTGTCGACGACGGTCTCGCCTTTCTTGTGGGCGATGCGCACGGCCACGATTTCCTCGGCGAAGAAGCCCGAGGCCTGAGCCGCCGCCGTGCGCTGCTGGCTGCGCAGGGCAAACGCGTCCTGGTCCTCCCGAGAAATGGCGAAATCCTCAGCGACGTTGTCGCCGGTCTGCGGCATGGTCTCAACGCCGTACTGGTCTTTCATCTGCGGATTTACGAAACGCCAGCCCAAGGTGGTGTCTTCCAGCTTCTGGCTGCGGCCGAAAGCTGTGTCAGCCTTGCCCATCACAAAAGGCGCGCGGGACATTGACTCGACGCCACCAGCGATGGCCAGCTCCATTTCACCGCAGGCGATGGCGCGGAACGCAGAACCCACCGCGTCCAGGCCCGAGGCGCACAACCGATTGAGGGTCACGCCCGGGACGCTGGTCGGCAACCCGGCCAACAGCGCGGCCATACGGGCGACGTTGCGGTTGTCTTCACCGGCCTGATTGGCGCAGCCGAGGAACACTTCATCCAGCTCATCCCAGTTGACCGACGGGTTGCGCGCCATCAGGGCTTTGATGGGCAACGCTGCCAGATCATCCGCCCGAACGGTCGCCAGGGCGCCGCCAAAACGGCCGATAGGGGTGCGAATCGCATCGCAGATAAAAACATCACGCATCATGCTTCTCCCGGCGTCTGGCCGTGGGCGGCCGCGGTTCGCGCTTCAAGATCACGCAGCGCGTTCAGTTCGTACTCACTCGGCGCGTCGGAATTCGCAACGGTGTCGGCAAAACGCACGTTCCAACCGGTCGCGGCGATCACCTGCTCGCGGGTCACGCCCGGGTGCAGCGTGGTCACGACAAATTCATGGGTGCCCGCTTCCGGCTCCATGATGCACAGGTCAGTGATGATGCCGACCGGCCCTGCACCTGGCAGGCCAAGACGCTTGCGCGAATCGCCGCCTTCGCCATGGCCGACCGAGGTCAGGAAGTCCAGCTTATTGACGAACGTCCGCGGCGACTGTTTGAGGATGATCAGCACTTCTTTGGCGGAGCCTGCGATCTCCGGCGCGCCCCCCGCACCCGGTAGGCGCACTTTCGGGTCGTGATAATCGCCGACCACCGTGGTGTTGATGTTGCCAAACCGGTCGACCTGAGCCGCGCCGAGAAACCCGACATCGACCCGACCGCCCTGCAGCCAGTACCGGAAAATCTCGCTGGTGGACACCACGGTGTCAGCGGTTTCCGCCAGTTCGCCGTCACCGATGGACAGCGGCAGCACGTCAGGTTTAGCGCCAATTGGCCCTGATTCGTAAATCAGCACCACGTCAGGCGCAGATGTGAGGCGCGCCAAATTGGCCGCTTTGGAGGGCAGGCCAATGCCGACGAAGCACACGGCGCCATTTTTCAACCGGCGCGCGGCGGCGACGGTCATCATTTCGCTCGTGGAATAGTTCATTGGTTGGTCTCCGCCGCGTGGGTCAGCTTGTGCTTGAACTCACCGAAATCCCGGGTGCCATGGATGTATTCGTCGATCCAGGCGGTAAACGCCTCACGGTCACGGGCGATGGCGTCCCACGCCTGATAGAAACGGTTGTCGCGCTCGTAGTAGCCGTGGGCGTAGGAAGGATGCGCGCCGCCCGGCACGACGCAAACCGCACTGAGCGCCCAGGTTGGCAGGACACAGGCATTCATCGGAGCCTTGAGGTCATCGACAATTTCCTCGACTGTGACGATGCAGTTTTTGGCCGCCAACGCAGCCTCTTTCTGTACACCCAGGATGCCCCACAGCAACACGTTGCCTTTGCGGTCCGCCTTCTGCGCATGAATGACCGTAACGTCCGGCCGCACCGCCGGCACTGCGGCCAGCACTTCTCCGGTGAACGGACAGGTGACTGATTTGATCAGCGGGTTGACCTTCGGCAGGTCGGAACCGGCGTAAGCACGCAACACCGCGAAAGGCAGCCCCGATGCCCCCGCCACATAGGCGTTGGCGAGGTCGGCATGGCTGTGTTCTTCAATCTCCAGGGGCTGCGGCCATTGCCGTTCGACCGCATCGCGAAGCCGGTGCAACGAGCCAACGCCGGGATTGCCGCCCCACGAAAAAATCAGGCGTTTCGCACAGCCTGCGCCGATTAGCTGGTCATAGATCAAGTCGGGAGTCATGCGCACCAGCGTCAGATCTTTCTTCTTCTGACGAATGAGCTCGTGTCCGGCTGCTGTAGGAATCAAATGGGTGAAGCCTTCCAGTGCAACAGTGTCGCCATCGTTGACGAACTGCCTCACGGCCTCGTGGAGGGAAAGAATTGCAGCCATGGGGTGCTCCAGGTTCACACTCGGTTGCCAATCCTCGATAAAGGCGGCGTTGCACATGAGGTTATGCCTGGGGACGGGGCGGAACAATCCGATAACCGACTAAGTGTTCGATCACCGAACAGAGAGTAGTGATTGTGAACCGGCTGCGGTTAACCGGTACTTTGAGCCATCAGGTAAACAGCTGCGTGCTGAGGTCGCGACTGGCATCCAGCATGATCGGCAGAAACTTCTGCTCCAGCTCGTTACGCGTCACCCGACCCGCGCTGGTGCTGACATTCAGTGCCGCGAGCACCTGACCCGATGCGTCGTAGACCGGCACCGCAATGGAGCGTAACCCCTGCTCTAGTTCCTGATCGACGATGCACCAGCCCTGCTGCCGGACTTGCTGCAGACATTCGAGCAAGGCTTCGGGTGTGCGCAAGGTGCGGCTGGTTTTAGGTTGCAGGTCGACATGATCGAGGTATTCCTGCAATGACACATCGTCCAGCGCCGCCAGCAGGATTCTGCCCATGGACGTGCAGTACGCCGGCAAACGCCCGCCCACTGCCAGATCCACGGAGATCAAGCGCTGAGTCGTGGCGGAGCGGGCTATATAAAGAATGTCGTCGCCTTCCAGCGTGGCCATGTTGCAGGCCTCGTGCAGCTGATCACTCATGCGGTCCAGATACGGCTGCGACGAGACCGCCAGGGGGGTGGACGACAAATAGGCGTGGCCGAGGGTCAGCACTTTCGGCAGCAGCGAGTACGTGCGGCCGTCAGTGGTGGCGTAACCCAGCTTGATCAGTGTGTGCAGGCAACGACGAACCGCCGCCCTGGGTATTTCCGTACGGTGGCTGATCTGCGCGATGGTCAGGTGCCGCTTGCGCTCCTGAAACGCATGAATGACCGCCAACCCTCGCGCCAGGGAGGTCATGAAGTCCGGATCACCCGTGAGCGCCTGAATCCTTTTAGCAGGGGACGCAACAAT
The DNA here is from genome assembly GCF_050268485.1 of Pseudomonas sp. NPDC078416. Lineage (NCBI taxonomy): Bacteria > Pseudomonadati > Pseudomonadota > Gammaproteobacteria > Pseudomonadales > Pseudomonadaceae > Pseudomonas > Pseudomonas sp. NPDC078416. The sequence goes on from NZ_JBNNGV010000018.1 coordinate 24,673, forward strand.
CGGCGGCGCAAGTGACGTGAAAGAATTACGCAATTGATCGTTCATGCTGGCACCGTTCGTCGTGGCCGCGAAAGCCTTGTAGAACGCCACTCTCGCCTGTTTTTGAACCCACGGCAAGCCAGCTTTGGGCGATTATCGAACGAGTGGGCGATAATCGCAATTGACCGGCCGTACGGTTGCTTATACCTTTCACATGCCATATGAGGCTTCTTTGGATTACTGGTCAGGTACCCACTGAGAAGTCCCAGGCACGGCCTTGCTAACCCAAGGCCGTTTTTGTCTCTCGCCTCCGCATTTATCTGTAAGCGTATAAATACACATCGGCTATTCGCGCCTTCACGACCCGTGAATTTACGTCGCCAGAAAACTGCCTGTAGCGTTAAACATTTGACTCCCCAAGTTCCGTCATAAATCGGACAGTGCAACTTAGGAATCTTCGTACATAAAAAAGGTATAAATCCTCAGTTGCCCGACTGCGACAGTCTCGACAGTTGACTCGCCTGCGCATCTTCGCGATAGTGGCCGTCATTGAAGCCCAATAACGCTATCGCGCGGTTTAATCCTCTGCCTTATCTGGCATGGATCCAAACTCACGCAGGCATTGCTCGAATCGATCGCAATGCTCGGCGACGGCAGGCCAATACCTTGGTCATTTGCCATCCTGCAGGCAATCAATAAAGAATGTTGCTACGACAGATTTGTCATTCTGGTGCACGTAGCCGCCCTTGGTTGAAGTGTGAATCATCTTGCGCAGCGCCCCTGCCCGATGATTATTCCTGATCCGATACATTGCGATCATCAGGTCCGACACTTTCAGACTCGGCGTCATCACCGGGATTAAACTCGACCCGATCAGGTATTAACGTGACCAAAGATGAACTGCGCGCAGAATTAGAGCGCCAGGAACAACGTTACAAGGAAGTGTACGGCGGCGAAGTCACAACATACGCCGCCCAGCCCGAGCCAGAGCGCAAGCCGTGGCGCAAAAGGGCCAGCCTGCTCGACCAGGCTTTCAAGCAAGAGCTGCAAAAGATGGAAGAAGAACTCAAGGAAGAGCCGTGAGCCGTGCGCTTGCCTGTCGTTGACTCAATCAACCGACGGCAAGCGTTTCAACTGCTTTAAAAGCCAGGTTTTACAGACTCGTCTTCAGGTCAGGGATGCTTAGCACTCTCCTTCACGACAGGAAGTCAACGGGCTGGCGGGACAGAAATTTCGTTGCAGGCTGCTACCAATGACCAGCGCGCCTATCGCGCAGTTTTTTTTCTGTCATAATCCCGCCCCCTTAAGACCGGGTCAGAAAACCTTCCATGATCGATCTATTCAGCGGACTGGATGCTTGGGTGATTGTGAGCTTGTTGCTCGCCCTGGCGTTTGTCCTCACCTTCGAGTTCATCAACGGCTTTCATGACACCGCCAACGCGGTGGCGACAGTCATTTACACCAAGGCCATGCCGCCCCATCTGGCGGTATTTTTCTCGGGTGTGTTCAATTTTCTCGGGGTGCTCCTGGGTGGCGTCGGCGTGGCGTATGCCATCGTCCATCTGCTGCCGGTCGAGTTGTTGATCAACGTCAACACCGGTCATGGTCTGGCCATGGTGTTCTCGCTGCTGGCTGCGGCCATCACCTGGAACCTCGGCACCTGGTATTTCGGTATCCCGGCGTCCAGCTCCCACACGTTGATCGGTTCGATCCTGGGTGTAGGCCTGGCCAACGCGCTGATCAACAACATTCCGTTGGGCGAAGGCGTTAACTGGCAGAAAGCGATCGATATCGGCGCTTCGCTGGTCTTCTCGCCACTGGCCGGTTTCATCGTGGCAGCTCTGGTATTGCTGGGGCTCAAAGCCTGGCGCCCCCTGTCCAAGATGCACAAGACCCCGGAACAACGCCGCAAGCTCGACGACAAAAAGCATCCTCCTTTCTGGAATCGCCTGGTTCTGGTGATTTCGGCGATGGCGGTGAGCTTTGTGCACGGCTCCAACGATGGTCAGAAAGGCATCGGCCTGATCATGCTGGTGCTGATCGGTATCGTCCCGGCGCAGTTCGTGCTGGACCTGAGCACCACGACCTACCAGATCGAACGCACCCGCGACGCGACCCAGCACCTGAGCCAGTTTTACCAGCGCAACAACGCGACGCTCGGCGAGTACCTTGCACTGGGCAAATCGGCGGCGGGCGACTTGCCTGAGCGTTTTAGCTGCAACCCTGAACAGACCGAGCCGACCATCGATGCCCTGTTGAATAACCTCAAGGGCGTCAACGACTACCACAGCCTCGCACCGGAGCGTCGCATCGAAGTGCGTCGCTACTTGCTGTGCCTGGACGACACGGCACGCAAGGTCGGCAAGCTGCCAGCCCTGGATGCCCGTGAAAAGTCGGATCTGGAGAAGCTGCGCAAGGACCTGACTGCGACCACTGAGTACGCGCCGTTCTGGGTCATCTTCGCCGTTGCACTGGCGCTGGGTATCGGCACCATGGTCGGCTGGAAACGCGTCGTGCTGACCATCGGCGAGAAGATCGGGAAGCAAGGCATGACCTACGCTCAGGGCATGTCCGCACAGATCACCACCGCGAGCGCCATTGCGCTGGCAAACGTGTTCAGCCTGCCTGTTTCAACGACTCACATCCTGTCGTCCGGCGTGGCCGGGACCATGGTGGCGAATAAGAGCGGCCTGCAGGGCGGCACGGTTCGCAACATTCTGCTGGCGTGGGTGCTGACCCTGCCCGCCACGGTCGCGCTGTCGGCAGGGTTGTTTTGGTTGGCGTCCAAAGCGCTGGCCTGACCTGGCTGCACCGCCTGATCTGAAAAAGCCCATTCATTGAATGGGCTTTTTTGTGCGTGCCCTAGCGGCGTTTCTTGCTGCCGCCCAGCAACGAACCCATCAACCCCCGCACCAGTTCGCGGCCTATCTGGGTAGCGGCCTGGCGCATCGCACTCTTGACCGCCTGCCCCGCCAGTCCGCCCAGAAATCCACCGGCCATGTCGGCAAAGCCGCCTTCTGATTTCTCTTCAGCGGCCGGTGTTTGTGCGGAATCTACCGATGCGCCTTTGCGCGCCAGCAGCATTTCGTAAGCCGATTCGCGATCCACAGGTTTGTCATAGCGACCGGCCAGTGGCGACCGGGCGATCAGCGCGGCGCGTTCGGCCTGGGTCAACGGACCGATGCGCGATTGCGGCGGCGCGACCAATACGCGCTGGACGATTTCAGGCGTGCCCTTGTCCTGCAGGGTACCCACCAGCGCCTCACCGATACCCAACTCGGTCAGCACCGAGAGCGCGTCGAACTCGGGATTGGGACGAAAACCGTCCGCCACGGCCTTCAGCGATCGTTGCTCCTTGCTGGTGAACGCGCGCAGGCCATGCTGAATCCGCAAACCGAGCTGGGCCAGAATGCTGTCTGGCAGATCCCCCGGCGACTGGGTGACAAAATACACACCGACACCCTTCGAGCGAATCAGCCGCACCACTTGTTCCAGACGCTCCTGCAGCGCCTTCGGCGTATCGGCAAACAGCAAATGCGCTTCGTCGAAGAACAGCGCCAGCAAGGGTTTATCGGCATCGCCGCGCTCAGGCAATTGCTCGAACAACTCCGCCAGGAGCCACAGCAGGAAGGTGGCATAGACCTTAGGCGACTCGTGCACCAGCCGACTGGCATCAAGCAGATGAATGTGCCCGCGGCCGTCGCTGGCGGGCTGCAAAATGTCTTCCATTTGCAGCGCCGGCTCGCCGAACAAGGCCTCGGCGCCTTGCTGCTCAAGGACCGCCAGCCGACGTAATAGCGCCTGACTGGAACCTGTGGTCATCAGCGCGCTGTCGTCGCCTAGCACCTCGGGGTTGTCGCGCAGATGGTTGAGCAGCGCCTTGAGGTCCTTGATGTCCAGCAACAAGAGCCCTTCCCGATCCGCTACCTTGAACGCCGCATACAGCGCCGACTGCTGGCTGTCCGTCAATTCCAGCAAACTTCCCAGCAGCAGCGGCCCCATTTCTGACAGGGTCGTGCGCAACGGATGGCCGGTTTCACCCTGTACATCCCACAGCGTCACCGGATAGCCCTGAGGTGTATGGTGCAGCCAGGGCATGCCGGCGATGCGCTCGGCGATCTTGCCTTGAGGCTCGCCCGGGGCGCCGAGCCCGCAGAGATCACCCTTGATGTCCGCCGCGAACACCGCCACGCCCGCATCGCTGAACACCTCCGCCAGGCGCTGCAGCGTGACGGTTTTTCCGGTGCCGGTCGCGCCGGCCACCAGCCCGTGGCGGTTGGCCAGGCGCATCGCCTGCCCGATCGGCTGGCCCTTGAGGTCAGCGCCAATAAGAATCTGTCGTGAGTCAGGCATCCGTTCACCCAAGCGTCGCATTTGATATTCCCGAGAGTACTGCGGCAGCCGCCCGGATGGACCGGAACCGCTGATCAGGCCTCAGGCCACCTCTCTACTCTAGCGCAAGCGGCGCAATGCTCGTCCATGGTCATGGTCGTGGGCGTGGATGCGACGATCTGCAACCGAACATCTGTATCTGTGGATGGTCAACCAGAAGGACCGATCAATGGACGGAGGCATCCTGTGCATATCGCTGACATGACCATGTTCTACGCCCCTGCCAGCGGTGGCGTGCGCACGTATCTGGACGCCAAACACCATCGCCTCGCGCTTTACCCGGGCGTGCGACACAGCCTGCTGATTCCCGGTCCGCAAAGCAGTCATGAAGACGGCGTGTACCGGGTTCCGGCGCCGCCCGTGCCTTTTGGCAACGGCTATCGGTTTCCGCTGCGCGTCGGTCCCTGGCGAGAGGCCCTGCGAAGCCTGCGGCCGGACCTCATTGAAGTCGGCGATCCCTACCTGACGGCCTGGGCTGCACTGGATGCCCGACGTCAACTGGACGTGCCGGTCATTGGCTTCTACCACTCCGACCTGCCGCTGCTGGTGAGCAACCGCATCGGCACCTGGCTGGGCGCCAACGTCGAGAATTACGTCAGCAAGCTCTACGGCAACTTCGACCGGGTACTGGCGCCAAGCGCCGCGATGGCGTACAAGCTGATCCGCCTGGGTGTGAAGAATGTTCATGTACAGCCGTTGGGGGTCGATCTGCAGACGTTCCATCCCTCTCGGCGAGATTCTGGTCTCAAGGCCGAGCTGGGCCTGACAGAAGAAACACACCTGCTTATCTTCGCGGGCCGAGGCTCGAAAGAGAAAAACCTGACCGTTCTCCTCGACTGCATGAAGGCGCTCGGCGCGGGTTATCACCTGTTGCTGGTGGGTTCCCATATGCCAGCCGGCGTGCCCACAAACGTGACGGTTGTGGATAAATTCCGCCCTGCCTTAGAAGTCGCGCGTCTGCTGGCGAGCGCTGATGCGCTGGTGCATGCAGGGGATCAAGAGACCTTCGGTTTGGTGGTGATCGAAGCCATGGCCAGCGGGATTCCGGTGGTCGCCGTGGATGCCGGCGCGTTCCGCGAAATCATTCCTGCGGACTGCGGCCTGCTGTGCGAAGCCAATCATCCGCTGGCCATGGCGGCAGCCGTGCGTCAGCTGTTTGCAGAGAACGCGGCACGCCGGGGCGCAAACGCGCGGCGCCATGTCGAGGCGCACTACGCGTGGGACACCGTGGTCGCCGGCTTGCTCGGCCATTATCAAGCGGTGCTCGGCGCCCATCAGCCGGTCTATGCCCATGGCTGAGATTCCCGTAAACACGCAGCGCAGCCTGATGCTGGTGCTCCACGACGTGGCCCCGCAGACCTGGCCGGATTATCGCCCCTTCGTTGAGGCGGTCGACACGCTAGGCAACATTCCCATCACCTGGCTGGTGGTGCCCGATTTCCACAAGCACGACCCGATCGACGCCAACCCGGGCTTCCAGCGCTTGATGCATGACCGTCTTGCACGGGGCGATGAGCTGGCGCTGCACGGTTACTACCATTGCGACGACAGCCCTGCCCCGCGCACGCCGCAGGAATTTTTCATGCGGCGCATTTACACCTGGGAAGGCGAGTTCTACACCCTCGACGAGCAGCAGGCGATGCAGCGACTCGAAGCCGGCATGGAAGTGTTCCGGCGCAACGACTGGCCGCTTCACGGGTTCGTCGCCCCCGCCTGGCTGATGAGCGAAGGTACGCGCAATGCCCTGGGAAAATTGCCATTGGACTACACAAGTGATGCCCAACACTTGTATCGTCTGCCGGACTTTTCCGAGATCGATGCGCCCGGCATCGTCTGGAGCGCTCGCAGCGCCTGGCGCCGGGGGGTATCGAAAATCGTCAGCAACCACCGTGAGGCTCAATTGCACAACGCCGCAACTATTCGTCTGGGTCTGCACCCTGTAGACATGCGCCACGACTTTTCCCGTCGTTACTGGCTGCAAGCCCTTGAGCGCCTGCTGAACGACGGCCGTACGCCGACGAGCAAATTTGCCTGGTTACAGGGGCTGAATGCCGCCAGGTCTGCGGCGTGAGGCGACTTGGCTGGCTCGCAGCAGCACTGATACTCGCGCTGCTGATTCCGTTCTTCATGGGCGGCGCGGACATGTTTCATCGCCTGCGCAACTTCCCGGTGATGCTCCTGATCGGCATGTTCGTCATGGTGCTGGTGGGCTGGTGCATGAACACAATGCGCCTGCGCCTGTTGCTCGGCGACGCCGCCAGCGGGATCGGCATGCGCAAAAGTCTCGCTGTGGTGATGGCCACGGAGTTTGCCTACTGCGCCACGCCCGGGGGCAGCGGCGCTCCCTTGACGCTGGTCGCGCTGCTTTCGCGCAGCGGCATTGGTCCAGCGAAAAGCACCGCGGCCTTCGCCACTGACCAACTGATGGACCTGGTTTTTTTCCTGCTCGCACTGATCGGCATCCTGATTTACGCGGTGTTCCACCAGCTCAGCGAAAACCTCGAGTGGATGCTCATTGCCAGCGCCCTGCTGATCGGCGCCGGGCTATGCGCGTGCGCGGGTTTCGCGCGGTATCACCGACGCATCATTCTGTTCAACGGTCGGGTGCTCAAGCGCCTGAAACGCAAGAACACCACGCGTATTCGCTGGGCGCGCAAGCTGTTGCATTTTCGCGACGCGTTGGCTGAAACCTGGAAGATGCCCCACCGCATATTGCTGCAAGTGTTTGCGCTGACCTGCGTGCACTGGAGTCTGCGTTACAGCGTGCTGTACCTGGCGCTGCAAGGGTTGGGCGTGAATATCGACTGGGCGTGGACGTTTCTGGTGCAGATGCTGTCGCTGAGCGCCGGGCAGTTCAGTCTGTCGCCGGGCGGTGCCGGAGCGGCGGAATTGACGTCGGCGGCCTTGCTGGCGCCGATGGTGGGCAAGTCGACGGCAGCGGCGGCGATCCTTATCTGGCGGATCGTCACCTACTACTTTTACCTGGTCGCGGGAGGTCCGGTGTTCCTGTTAATGGTCGGGCGCCCCCTGTTGAACAAGTTACTGCGGATCAAGACCGTCTGATTCGTCTTGCTGTTCGGCAGACGTCAGTTCTTTCCATAACGCTTCAGCCCCTTCGAAGTCCGTGCCGTCTTCCGGCGACATTGCGTCGACGTCGTAACGGCTCAGGCATCCCTCGCCAAGGGTCGGAGGGGCTTTGGAGGTGGCTTTGTCGAGGGGGTTGGTCATGTTGATTCCGCCTGTCTTGCCGTAGAAGCCTGATGGTTCGGACACAATCGCGTTGCAGTGTGCCGCTGAACTTCAGCGGCACACCAAAGACGCTCAATCACTGGTTAATCAAAGACCACTGTCTTGTTGTCATGCACCAGCACGCGGTCTTCCAGATGCGCGCGCAGGCCGCGAGCAAGTACCATCTTTTCCACATCGCGACCGAAACGCACCATGTTCTCGATGCTGTCGCGATGGCTGACGCGCACTACGTCCTGCTCGATGATCGGACCGGCGTCCAGTTCTTCGGTGACATAGTGGCAAGTCGCGCCGATCAGTTTCACGCCGCGCAGCGACGCCTGGTGATACGGCTTGGCGCCGACAAATGAAGGCAGGAAGCTGTGGTGGATGTTGATGACTTGATGCGCGTATTCCCGGCACAGTTGCGGCGGCAGGATCTGCATGTAACGCGCCAGCACAACAACGTCGGCTTCATGGTGTTTGACCAGACGCGAGACTTCGGCGAACGCCGGCTCTTTGTCTTTCGGATCAACCGGCACGTGGTAATAAGGAATGTTGTGCCACTCGACCATGCTGCGCAGGTCCTGGTGGTTGGAAATCACGCAGGCGATTTCGCAGTCCAGTTCATCGCTGTGCCAGCGGTGCAACAGGTCGGCCAGGCAGTGGGACTCCCGGCTTGCCATGAGCACGACGCGCTTTTTCTGCGCGGAGTCGGTAATGCGCCAGTCCATCGAAAACTCTTCGGCGATGGGCGCAAAGGCTTCGCGGAAACCTTCGAGGTCGAAAGGCAGGGTATCGGCGCGCATTTCATGGCGCATGAAAAACCAGCCGCTGAGGTTGTCAGAGTGATGGCTCGCTTCGGTAATCCAGCCGTTGTACGACGCCAGAAAGTTACTGACCTTGGCAACGATACCGACACGGTCCGGGCAAGCAATCACCAGACGAAAAGTGCGCATGTGAAAAACTCCAGAACTTCGCAAAGGCCGCCATTCTAGCGATTACCTGAGGACTGTGCAGTACCCGTATGCCGCTCATTTCAGGCGGCAAAAAAGCGCACCCGGCGGGGATTAACGCGTAAGTGCCGGACCGGTTCATCGGCGACGGAAACACGACGCCAGATACATCACTAAAAACTCCAGGGTCATTGGCGTTCTTTAACGCAACATGTGAATGTAAATCGACGGTATGTCCGAGGCTATTTCAAAATGCTACGGATAAAACTTTTCTTAAATGTTTACTTGCGCAAACACTCTGATTATTATGCGCCCATCGCATCAAGCCCATCACAACATAGGTAATCCCCATGTCACTGATCAACGAATACCGCGCAACAGAAGAAGCCATCAAAGAACTGCAAGCCCGCCTGCAAAACCTGCAACAAGACGACAAACTGCAGAAAGAACTTGAGTTCGAAGGCAAACTGCGCACGTTGATGGGCGAATATCAGAAATCCCTGCGTGACATCATCGCGCTGCTGGACCCAGAGTCTAAAATGAAGGCGCCACGTGGCGCTGCTGTAAAGCCGGTCGGCACCAAGCGCGCTCGCAAGGTCAAGCAGTACAAGAACCCGCACAACGGTGAAATCATCGAAACCAAAGGCGGCAACCACAAGACGCTGAAAGAGTGGAAAGCCAAGTGGGGCGGCGACGAGGTTGAAGGCTGGGCAACTCTGCTGGGTTAATTCCCGGATTTAGAGTCAGCCGTCGCACTGAAACGTTCGACCCAAAAAACGCCAGCTACTGCTGGCGTTTTTTATTGCCTGCCATTAACCCTTCTTCGCTTAAAGCCCCAGACGCTGTTTCAACACAAGAGAGTAATCCTGCCATTGGGCAAGCACCTTGAGTTGCTCGGGCGTGGCCTTCAGTGAGAGCTCGACCAGCGCACGGCTGAATGCCTTGAGCGTAATGGGCGCGCCGGCCTGAGCGTCGCTCAGGCGCAACTGACAAAACGCCAACCAGCGTTGTTGCTCGGCAACACTCAGGGTTTCGGAAAAGTTGCGGGCGCGATAGCGGAATAACAACTCAGGCAGTCGGGGATCATCGAACGGCCAGACATCGGTCGCCAGCTGCTGCGGCTCGGCAATTCGCACCTGCTCGCAGAGTCGGCGGTCCCGATCATTGATGAAGCCATCGTATAACTGCTGTTCCGGATCCTCACTGGCAGCGAAGTTGTCGCTGGCGTACACGCTTTTCAACTTGTCCTGCCAGATCGTCTGGCCTTCATTCAATGCAGCGACGCGTGTCTTATAAACACCCATGTCCAGTTGCAGACGCTCACGGTCCTCTTCGCGGAGGACGCTCAATGGGGCAATGACCGGGCATTTATTAACATGCAGCAATTTGAGCGGAACGGGGAGCTGGCCTTCGAGCAGGTCTTCGCGACGGGTATATAGACGCTGACGCAAGGTCTCGCCGTCTTCGTCCAGCAACGGGCTGTGGTCATGGAACAGGTCGCAGACAATCAATGCATTCCGGTTGACCGGATGCCAGGCCAGCGGGAGTACAACGCTCACATAACTTCGCGCCGCCGAAAACCGACCCGATATATGCACAAGCGGCTGCATCAATCGAATCTGATCCTGCACCTTGTGCTTGAAGCGCAGTTCAAAAAGGTAATCGTAAAGTTTGGGTTGTTTATCGCGGACCAGACGCGCCAGCGCGATGGTTGCGCGGACATCGGAGAGCGCGTCGTGGGCATGGCCATGGTCGATTCCGTTTGCCGCCGTCAGCCGCTCGAGTTTCAGCGTGACCCGTCCCTCTTCTTGCGGCCAGACAATGCCCTCCGGACGCAACCCATAGGCCGTGCGCACCACGTCGATCAGATCCCAGCGGCTGTTACCGCCCTGCCACTCGCGGGCGTAGGGGTCGAAGAAGTTTCGGTAAAAACTGTAGCGGGTCATCTCGTCGTCGAAACGCAACGTGTTGTAACCCGCGCTGCAGGTACCGGGGCGAGACATCTCGGCGTGCAATCGCGTCATGAAATCCGCTTCACACAAGCCCTTTTCCGCGAGCCGGTCAGGCGTGATGCCTGTCACCAGACACGCCGCCGGATGGGGCAGGATGTCATCGCCGGGCTGGCAATAGAGATTGATCGGTTCGCCGATCTCGTTGAGCTGATCGTCCGTACGAATGCCCGCCACTTGCAGCGGCCGGTCGTTGCGTGGATTGATCCCGGTGGTTTCGTAGTCGTACCAGAAGATGCTGGAAGTCACGGGCTGATCCTGAACAAAAGACCGGGCGAGTTTAACAGATGCCCTTGCACGTCTGACGCCAGCGAAGACACCCCACGGCCCGGGATACTGCGACACAGTTTGTGCGAAAGTGGCGGCTGTCGATGGACAGCAAGTTGTAACAGGACCCTTCCCACACAGCGTCCAGAATCATCCTGTTGCTTACCCACTCAAGCGTGGCTAGCATCAAACCTCTTTCACCGGCGTACCTTTCCTTATGTCCCTTTCCCATGCAGAGCCAGGATGTGCTGCACCGCTTGCCCTGCTGGACACCCGTGTTCACCTGGAAACGCCCGAGGGCATCGACCTCATCCTGCGCCCCGCCGGTTTATTGTCCCGCTCAATTGCGTTCGGCATCGACCTGATGATTCGTGGCGTATTGCTGGGTGCGCTGTTTTTTGTGCTGGGAACACTGGGCGACTTCGGCACCGGACTGTTCATGCTCGCGCTGTTTCTCGGGACCTGGGGTTACATGGTGCTTTTCGAGGTGCTGCATCAGGGGCGCACCCCGGGCAAACAGATCATGGGGCTGCGGGTCATTCACGATGACGGCACGCCGATTGGCTGGTCGGCTTCGGTGCTGCGCAACCTGCTGCGTTTCGTCGACATGTTGCCCTTTGGCTACTGCGTTGGCGGGTTCACCTGTTTGCAGCACCCGCTGTTCAAGCGCCTTGGGGACCTGGCGGCCGGCACGCTGGTCATCTATCGGGATCTACCCCCGCAACGACCGCCACTGGCTCAAGCCACTGCGATCAATCCGCCGCTGCCCCTCTTGCTGGAGGAGCAGCGCACCCTGCAAGCCTTTGCCGAGCGACACGGCACACTTTCTACGGCGAGGGCTCAGGAGCTCGCCGCGATCGTCACGCAGCCGTTGCAGCTGTCTACCTCGCCAGATCCGCACTCTCCGGTCCAGCAATTGAATGGCATTGCTCGCAGCCTGGCCGGTTCATCATGAAACAGAGCCTGTTCGAACAACGTCACGCAGAAGACTGGCAGCGTTTTGAAACGCGCCTTGAGGCGCTGGAACGCAGTCGCCGCAAAAGCGAATCCGGCGCGGGCTTCAGCCGCGAATACCGTCAGATCTGCCAACACCTGGCGCTGGCGATTGACCGTGGGTACGCCCGTTATCTGGTCGAACAACTGCAACAGCTTGCGATGCGCGGCCACCAGCAGTTGTATCGCCACCGAAGCCGGTTCACTGCGCAATTGCTGAGCTTTGTGCTGGCAGACTTCCCGCGGCTGGTGCGTGCCGAATGGCGATGGGTCGGCCTTGCCGGCCTGCTGTTTTTCGGAAGCCTGACGCTCATGGCGCTGCTGGTCTACGGCTATCCGGATCTGGTGTACAGCGTCGTCAGCCCGGCCGATGTCGCCCAAATGCACGCGATGTACGAGCCCGCCGCACGGCGCATCGGGCAGACAGCCGAACGCGCCTCGAGTACTGACTGGCTGATGTTCGGTTACTACGTCATGCACAACGTCGGCATTGCTTTCCAGACCTTCGCCAGCGGCCTGTTCTTCGGCGTCGGCAGTCTGTTTTTTCTGTTCTTCAACGGGCTGATGATTGGCGCGGTTGCAGGCCATCTCACTGACGCCGGCATGGGCCAAACCTTCTGGCCGTTCGTGGTCGGGCACAGCGCCTTCGAGCTGACCGGCATCATGCTGGCGGGTGCGGCGGGGCTGAAACTCGGATGGGCGCTGGTCGCTCCCGGCAGACTGCGGCGAGGCGAGGCGCTTCGCCACGCTGCCCGGATCAGTGTGCGACTGGTTGGCGGGGTCATGATGTTCCTGCTCATCGCTGCATTCATTGAAGCGTACTGGTCGTCGATGAGCTGGCCGCCAGCGGCGGCCAAATATGGGGTGGGCGCTACTTTGTGGCTACTGGTCGGCGCCTACCTGACTCTCGCTGGACGGACGCCCCATGCGCCTGACTGACACCAGCGTTGTCATACGCCCACGTACATCCTGGGAGGCCATCGACCTGGGCGTTCTCCTGGCGCAACGGCACCGCGCCTTGCTGATGACCAGCTGGGCGATCGTCACCTTGCCGATCTTCGCGCTGCTGACCCTGCTGTTGTGGGATTACCCGTCAGTGGCTGTGCTGGTGTTCTGGTGGCTGAAGCCAGCCTACGAACGCTTGCCGCTGCTGATTCTGTCCCAGGCGCTGTTTGGCTCGGCACCTTCGCTCAGGCAGGCGCTGAAAAGTTTTCCGTCCGCACTCAAACCGCAGTTGATAGCGAGCCTGACATGGCGGCGTCTGAGCCTTAGCCGCAGCTTCTATCAGCCGGTGCAGCAACTGGAAGGGCTCGACGGGTTGCCGCGTGCCCAGCGGATTGCCGTGCTTGGCCAGAAGGATTCCGGGGCGGCGCGTCTGTTGACCGCCCTGGGCAGCACGCTTGAAATGACTTTCTGGATCGGCCTGATGGTGTTGTTCTACGCCATGATTCCGCCGCAGATCGAAGCCGATTGGTCATGGCGCAGCCTGCTGGACATCGAGGGTGAGTGGAGCTGGCTGGAACATCTGACCAACGGGTTCTATGCCCTGGTCCTGATCGTCTGGGGGCCGGTTTATGTGTCGTGCGGGTTTGCGCTGTACCTCAATCGCCGAACCGCATTGGAGGCGTGGGACATCGAACTGGGCTTCCGCAAGCTGCGTCAGCGCGTGCTCGGCAGCGCACTGGCGTTGTTACTGGGCGGCGTCCTCGCGCTGACGTTGCTACCGTCTTCAGCCATGGCAGCGTCGGCGTCTAACCCTTCGATGACAGACCCGTCAGTGGCAGACGAAATCCCCAGCGAGTCGGGCAATAGCTGCCCGCTGCCGCCGCTGGACAACCCGCAGACTGACGAAGACGTGGCGCCGCCCGATTCACCTCGTCTGCTCAATCAGCCGCTGACCAGCCAGGCGTCACAGAACGCCATCCATGCCGTGCTTGAACAGCCGCCGTTCAAAAATCCCAAACCAGTGTCCGGGTGGCGCATCGCCCAGCCCAAACACGATGCCAAGCATGACGCCACGCAGGATGCCAAGTCAGCCGAGACACCCAACTGGCTGGCGCGACTGGTCGTCGGCGCGCTCAACGTGGGCAAAACCCTGTCGGCTGTTTTCGGGGCGCTGTTATGGACGCTCCTCGGCCTCACGGTCGCGTGGGTGATCTGGCGGTATCGCGCCTGGCTCGCCACCTTCGTAAGTAAAAGCCCACGCAAGCCAACTGCACCAAAAGACATCCCTCACCAACTCTTTGGCCTGCAGGTCCGCGCTGAAACCCTGCCAACGGATGTCGCCGATGCAGCGGAAAGGCTGTGGCAACAGTCACCGCGCGAGGCATTGAGTCTGCTTTACCGCGCACTGCTGAGCCGCCTGTTGACCGATTACCAGTTGCCGCTGAAAAGCGCGGACACCGAGGGCCAGATACTGGCGCGTATCGCCGAGCTCAAGCAGTCATCCCTCGATGACTTCAGCCATGAGCTGACGCGCCACTGGCAGAATCTCGCCTATGGGCATCAGCTGCCGCCGGATCAGGCACGACAGGCGCTGTGTTCAGGCTGGCGGAAGTTGTTCGCACCGGGAGCAGGGGCATGAGCCGGCGCTGGATCATCGGGCTGGTCGCCGCGCTGATGCTGGCAAGCATCGTCATTGCCAGTGTGCCTGTGCTGAAGCGGCTTGAGCGTTATCAGGAAACCGTCGACCAGGGCCCTTCTCCCGAGGCGATGGCCAACCCCTACCTTGCCGCTCAGACGTTCCTGCGTCAGCGAAACATTCCGGTGAAGACGGCCGAAACCCTCGCCTCTCTTCCTGACATCAAGGATCAGCCGCAAACGCTGATGCTGCTGGATTTTCGCGAGAACATGACGCCGTCCGAGGTCAAGCGCTTGCTGGCCTGGGCCCGGTCAGGCGGCCGCCTTCTGTTTGTTGCCGAACAGTTGTGGGACCCCGCCAAGGGGAGCAGCGGCGACCTGTTGCTGGATCAATTGCAGATTCATCAATTCCTTACCCAGGACCTGCTGGAGCAGGACCGCGAACGACAGCGCGAACAGCTCAAGCCGGTCATCCCGTTGAGCACGCCGGACATTCAAGGCCCCGAAACGCCGTGGCCCGAGTTGACCCGGCTGTTCGTGCAAAACGAAGACGACCCCGCCTACATGAGCTTCGACCCCGCCTTCCATCTGGATGACCCCGAGGATCATGCACGGTCATGGGCCAACAGCGCTGATGCCACGCACCTGCTGCAAATGGTGTACGGCTCCGGATTGATCACTGTCGTCACCGACGCCGACCTCTGGAAGACCCACGCCATCGGCGAATACGACAATGCCTGGCTGCTCTGGTACCTGAGCCAGGACAGCGCCGTCACGATGGTGCTGCGCACTGAGCACGACAACCTGTTCGGCCTGCTCTGGAAATACTTCCCACAGGCCCTGCTCGCTCTGGCGCTGTGCCTCATCGCAACGCTGTGGCATGCCGGCATGCGCCATGGCCCGATGCTGCCCATCCTGTCGCGCGGCCGCCGTCAGCTCGGCGAACACCTGCGCGCAAGCGCCGACTTCATGCTCCGCCGCGAAGGTCAGCACGCCGCGTTGCGCGCCTTGCAGCAGGACATCCTGCGCCGCGCCCGGCAACGGCATCCCGGTTTTGAAACCCTGGCCGTTACCGAGCAGTGGCAGACACTGGCGCGCATGACGCGTCAGTCCACCAGCAACATAGGTCAGGCGTTAAGACCCCGGCCCGAGCAACGCCTGTCCAGCAGCGAATTCACCCGACAGGTTGCGTACCTGCAAACCCTGAGAAACGCTTTATGATCTGGCACCGTGGCAACGGTGGCGATCCATTCCAGGACAACCAGCCTCGTGAATCTCCAGTCATGCCAGGCCAGCCAAGCGTTTTACGCATCGGAAACAGGTGACAGACCGGCGATATCGTAAAACTGTGCCTGAGCTTTTCCCGCACGCTTGGCCCGATACAGCGCCTCATCGGCCTGCGCCAGGACGTCGGTAAAAGCACCGCCTGTCCAGACAGACCCACCAATACTGGAACTGACGTTAATAACCTCGCCAGAGAGGGTCATCGGTTCCGCAAGTTTCGCTATCACCCGTTGAGCGGCGCGCTGAACGCTGGATAACGATTCACCTGGGCGCAAGGCCAGGAGAAGCACGAATTCGTCGCCACCGTGACGCACGGCAATGTCCCCATCACGTACCGTGGCCAAAAGCCTCATTCCGACTTGCTGAAGCAGCGCATCACCCGTGGCATGCCCGAAACGGTCATTGACGGACTTGAATCCGTCCAGGTCCAGACACAGAACGCCGTAGCTGAGTCCCTCTCTCCATTCGCTGCGCACAGCCTCGACATATTTTTCCAGCGCCGCTCGGTTAGGCAGGCCGGTCACCACATCTCGGTAGGCAATGCCTTCAACCATCGCCAACTGGCTTCTCTTCGACGTCAGACTGTCGACGAGGTGGCGGATCGCGACACTCAGTGTTTCTACTTCCCGCGAACCGTGAAGTAACGGAATACTCACATTGGCGCCTTCAGACAGGCGAGCAGCCGCGTCGGCGATTTTGTTGACCGGCTGGGTGATCATCCCTGCCGCAAACCAGCCAATGATCGCGAAGGCGATGGAGAGTGCACTGCCCCAGGCAAAGATCTCGCTGCGCACCTTCAAGGCTTCGGCAAACGCAACGGTCACAGGTTGCCTGGCAATCACCGTCCATCCCAGGCCGGCGTAATCGCCAATCCCCACACTCTTGGCAGCGCCGGTCAGGTACTGAATACCGTCCGGCCAGGTTTCAACCGAGCCGCTTTTGCTGACCACCCGGGGGAGCTGGAGGCCGAGGGGTTGGCCAATCAGTTGCCGGGGCCCGAGCAATACTGTTCCGTCCTCGCCAATGACCAGGAACTCCAGACTCGGTAAACGCCGCTGCAAAGGCTCCAACAGGGTCCTGCCCACCTCATAGGCCCACTGCCAGGAAAGGTGAGTGGCGAGAACACCTGCAAGCCGTCCGGATTCATCCCGCACCGGCATGCTGATGTCGACAAACTTCATGGCTTCCCCGGAGGGATTGGGAAGGAGCTTGGCGAGCAGTACCGCCTCATGTACATCGCCGATAAAGACCTTGTCGACACCATTGGCGAAAACAGGTCGTTTTGAAATGTCCACGCCCTCCAGCACGCTGTTGGTAGCAGCGACTACCGTGCCGTGGGCGTCAGTAAGACCGATCCAGGAATAACTGGGAAAGTTGTGGCTGAGGCTATTTAAAAGCCTGCGCGCCTGGCCCGCGCGTGCCGGGTCACGCAGCGCTTCCAGGTCACTGAGCACTGCAAGCTCTTTGGCACGGGCGTTCATGTCGAAGTCGAGACGGTCCACCATTAAATAAGCGGACTCGGTGAGCTGCAGCCCGGTCTGCTCCTTCAGACTGGAAATCGAGGATTCACCGATGACGGCGCCAAATATGCAGCTCAGGACAAGCACGAGGATTGCCACAACGATCGCGACCTGCGCCCGTAAACTATGGAGAGAAGCAAGAATCATCGCGTTTACACCGTGCCGGAGATCGGAAGGGCCGCCGTCCTTAGGCAGTGTTCCACACAATGTCGGCTGCACACCGGATTTCTGGAGGGGTGAAGGTGCGGGCTGATCGCCACGCCCACCGGTCGCGCATCTGTATACACCGTGAAATCAGTCCATTCGAGGCGTGTTCGGGTGCTGCTGCGTGGTATTTCGGGTTGCGTTGATAAAGTGCGATTACACTCTCGAAACCCGCTGAATTAGGTAAGCACCTGATCAATGACAGATCTAACAGATTCAACAGTCGGCAAGGTTCATGAATCGCTGAGCGATCAACCGACCGAGCCAGGCCACGCGGCCAATCACCTTCCCATCCCTGAACCCGCAGCCGCGGACCACAAGCACAGCGAGCCGGCCACCGCTTCGGGCAGCCATCCGGCGCAGCAGCGCCAGCGTGCGATTCATCTGGCGCAGGCGGTGCGGCACGAGTTGCAAAAAGCCGTCATCGGCCAGGACGCGGTGATCGATGATGTCCTGACAGCGCTGATCGGCGGTGGCCATGTGTTGCTGGAAGGCGTGCCCGGGCTGGGCAAGACGCTGCTGGTGCGGGCGCTCGCCCGGTGTTTCGGCGGCGAGTTCGCGCGCATTCAGTTCACCCCTGACCTGATGCCCAGCGATGTCACCGGCCATGCCGTGTACGACATGCAGAGCGAGCAGTTCAAGCTGCGCAAGGGGCCGCTGTTTACCCATCTGCTGCTCGCGGACGAGATCAACCGCGCACCGGCCAAGACTCAGGCCGCGCTGCTTGAGGCGATGCAGGAACGTCAGGTCACCCTGGAGGGCCGCGCGCTGCCGGTGCCGCAACCGTTCATGGTGCTCGCGACGCAGAACCCGATCGAGCAGGAAGGCACTTACCCACTGCCCGAAGCCGAGCTCGACCGCTTCATGCTCAAAGTGCGTATGGATTATCCCCAGGCTGATCAAGAGCTGGATATGGTCCGCCAGGTCACCCGTTCGACGCGCTCCGACATGCTCGACGTCCAGCCCCTGCGCACCTTGATGCAGGCAAAAGATGTGCTGGCGCTGCAACGCATCGCTGGCGATCTGCCGGTGGATGAACAGGTCCTTGATTACGCCGTGCGGCTGGCCCGCGCCACCCGCACCTGGCCGGGCCTGACACTCGGCGCAGGGCCGCGTGCGTCCATCGCACTGATTCGGGGAGCCCGCGCGCGGGCACTGTTGCGTGGCGGCGAGTTCGTGGTGCCCGACGACGTCAAAGGCTGTGCCCTGGCGGTGCTGCGTCATCGCGTGAGGCTTGCGCCGGAGCTGGACATCGAAGGGTTGTCGGTGGATCAAGTGCTCAAGCAATTGCTGGATCAGGTGGCAGCGCCGCGTCGATGAAGCAACTGCTCAAGCCGTCGACACGGATGCTCTGGTGGCTGGCCGTTCTGCTCGGCGTCTCGGTGCTGCTCGGTATTCTGCAGGCATTGGGACGAGGTCCCGTTGCGCGTCTGGACGGCCTTTTCTGGACCCTGCTGTGGGGAATGGCTGCCCTTGCGGGGCTGGATGCGGCCTGGCTGTGGCGCCTGCCCTCCCCTCGGGTCAAGCGGCACTTGACCGGCAGTCTGGGAATGGGACGCTGGAGCGAGGTGCGGGTCGAGCTGGAATACGATTCACCCCGCGCGCTGCACATGACTCTTTTTGATCATGGCCCCTCAGAGCCGGACGCCCGCTATGAAACCGAAAGTCTGCCTCAGGACGTCGTGCTGCGCCCGCAACGCACGGCCCAGTTGACCTATCGACTGCGCCCGGCCAGTCGGGGGGATTTCACCTTCGAACGGACCGAGGTCCTCATGCGAAGCCCGTTGCGCCTGTGGTCATCCCGGCGCTATGTGCCCAACCATGACGTCGTGCGGGTGTACCCGGACTTCGCGCGTTTGCAGAACGGGCAACTGCTGGGCGTCGAGAACTGGCTCAGGCAGATCGGCATTCGCCAGCAACCGCGTCGGGGACTGGGCCTGGAATTTCATCAACTGCGCGAATTTCGTGAAGGCGACAGCCTGCGTCAGATCGACTGGAAAGCCACGGCCCGGCATCGCGCGCCCATTGCGCGGGAATATCAGGATGAGCGCGACCAGCAGATCCTGTTCATGCTCGACTGTGGCCGACGCATGCGCAGCCACGACGGGGAGCTGACCCACTTCGACCACGGGCTGAACGCTTGTCTGCTGCTGAGCTACGTGGCCTTGCGTCAGGGCGATGCGGTCGGTCTTTCCACCTTCGCGGGCGCACAGGACCGACATCTGCCGCCCGCCAAAGGCGCCAGCCAGCTGAACGTGCTGTTGAATCACCTCTACAACGTCAACGCGACCCAGCGCCCCGCCGATTACGCGGTGGCGATGCGAAACATCCTCGCGCGGCAGAAGCGCCGGGCGTTGGTGGTGTTGATCACCAACCTGCGGGACGAGGATGACGAGCAATTACTCGAAGCGGTGAAACAGCTGAGTCGCCATCACCGGGTGCTGATTGCCAGTCTGCGGGAGGCCGTGCTGGACGACCTTCGTCAAACGCCGGTGCAGACCTGGCAACAGGCCGTTGACTATTGCGGAACGGTCGACCTGCTCAACGCACGCAGCGGACTGCACGAGCGTTTGATCGCCCATGGAATCCCTGTGCTGGATGTGCGCCCCAGAGAGCTGGGGCCGGAGCTGGTGAGCCGATACATGAGCTGGAAGAAGGCCGGCGCCCTGTAGGGCGCCTGGCTTCAGGCAGACGCTTCCAGCGGATAGAAACTGAAGTAGTGCTGCAAGGCCTGAATGAGAACGAAGTATTCCGCAGGCGCCGCTTGCAGGCGGAAGCCGGAATCAAAGATGCGCGGGGTTTCGTCCTCATGACACCACAGACAGCTGGCGTCGATATCGATGTTGTAGAGGCCGTTCTTGCCGTCGGGCACTTTAAGGCGCAGCTGAAACTCGGCCCCCACCAAAATGGGCAGATCGCTGATCAGCATCAAGCCCTGCTCTGACACGTTCCCCAGGCAACCCAACGGTTTATCGGTGTACCGGTTGAACACTTGCAGGTAGTAAGGCAGTTGGTGACGTTCTATTCGTCTTTCATTAAGCATTCGGACACTCGCCCTGAGATGACCATTGAGCATGGCCGCGCTAGTGCTTTGGGATTCGGTTGCACGGAACTGCCAGACCCGTGTCGCCAGAATCCATCAGTGGAAAAACCGATGACGACATCTGACTCATCCGGCACTGGCAAAAGTCACTGATACGAGCGGCCGATTTGCGATAACCACACCTATCGCCCCGCTTTCGGATCAGTGGCGCTGCCACGTTCGTCAAAACACTTAGGTCCCTACTCATCGCAGCCTAGCTCAGGTTCTCCCGATATCCACCCGGAAACGTGACCGTATATCCACTCGGGTGTAACTAGCGTGAAGCAGCGCGCGGTGTGGCGGGCGGCGCCAGGTTGTCATGGCCAAGCTGATGCAGGGTGTCCAGACGGGCCTTGGCGCGGAACGCATACTCGCTTTCCGGGAACTGAGTGATGATGTACTGGTAGGTCTGCACCGCATCCATGTAGAACTTCTGGCGTTCCAGGCACTGGCCACGCAACATCGACACTTCGGGCTGTACGTAGCGACGCGAACGGCTTTCCCGATCGACTTTCGACAGGTTGTACATCACCGCGTCACAGTCGCCCTGGGCGTAGGCGCGGTTGGCATTGTTCAAATGGCTGTTCATTGCCCAGCGGGTACAGCCACCCAAGGCAAGCAGCGCCACTAATATCATCACGATTCGCATGAGAGTCTCCTGTGCTCAGCCCTTGTATCGGCGTATTCCGGGATTTCTTCAAGGCCGATTTGAGCGCCGCCGGCCTGCCGATTGCCCAGCGATCAGGGGGTCAGGTAGTGCAAAGGAACAATGACTACAGCGCAATACAGTAGTAGCCTCTCGCTGCGCTTCATTTAAGGAGTTTGTGCATGACCGTTCGCCGCACCAAAATCGTAGCCACACTGGGCCCTGCCAGTAATTCGCCAGAAGTCATCGAGAAGCTGATTCTTGCTGGCCTGGACGTCGCCCGCCTGAACTTCTCCCACGGCACGCCCGACGAGCACAAGGCTCGCGCGAAGCTGATCCGCGACATCGCCGCCAAGAACGGCCGGTTCGTCGCGTTGCTGGGTGACCTTCAAGGCCCGAAAATCCGCATCGCCAAATTCGTCAACAAGAAGATCGAGCTGAAGGTAGGTGACAAGTTCATCTTCTCCACCAGCCATCCTCTGACTGACGGCAACCAGGACATCGTCGGTATCGATTACCCCGATCTGGTCAAGGACTGCGGCGTCGGCGACGAGCTGCTGCTGGACGATGGGCGCGTGGTCATGCGCGTCGACACGCAAACCGCCGATGCACTGCATTGCACCGTGACCATCGGCGGCCCGCTGTCGGATCACAAAGGCATCAACCGTCGCGGCGGCGGTCTCACGGCTCCGGCGCTGACCGAGAAAGACAAGCAGGACATCAAGCTCGCTGCAGAAATGGACCTGGATTACCTGGCCGTTTCGTTCCCGCGTGATGCGGCCGACATGGAATACGCGCGCAAGCTGCGTGACGAATCCGGCGGCACGGCCTGGCTGGTGGCGAAGATCGAACGCGCCGAAGCCGTTGCCGACGACGAAACCCTCGATGCGCTGATCCGCGCCAGTGACGCGGTCATGGTTGCCCGTGGCGACCTGGGCGTGGAAATCGGCGACGCCGAGCTGGTGGGCGTCCAGAAGAAAATCATCCTGCACGCACGTCGCCATAACAAGGCGGTGATCGTTGCCACGCAGATGATGGAATCGATGATTTCAAGCCCGATGCCAACCCGCGCTGAAGTGTCCGACGTGGCCAACGCCGTGCTCGACTACACCGACGCCGTGATGCTGTCCGCTGAAAGTGCCGCCGGCTCTTATCCGGTCGAAGCCGTTGAAGCGATGGCGCGTATCTGCGTCGGCGCCGAGCGTCATCCGACCGGCAAGACCTCCAGCCACCGTGTCGGTCACTCCTTCACCCGTTGTGACGAAAGCATCGCGCTGGCGGCCATGTACACCGCCAACCACTTCCCTGGCGTGAAGGCGATCATCGCGTTGACCGAAAGCGGCTACACCCCGCTGATCATGTCGCGCATTCGCTCATCGGTACCGATCTACGCGTTCTCCCCGCACCGCGGCACCCAGGCGCGCGCGGCGATGTTCCGTGGCGTTTACACCATTCCGTTCGACCCGGCGGCATTGCCGCCAGGTCAGGTCAGCCAGTCGGCTGTGGACGAACTGGTCAAGCGCGGTCTGGTTGAGCAAGGTGACTGGGTCATCCTGACCAAGGGCGACAGCTACCACACCATCGGCGGCACCAACGGCATGAAGATCCTGCACGTCGGCGACCCAATGGTTTAAGCGGCACCGCAACACCAAAAAGCCCCGCCTCGTGAGAGTGCGGGGCTTTTTTATTCCCTCTGTCCCGCCCTGACTGCGGTGGGGCAGATGCAGGCCGACCATCACAGTCTGTCTGAGCAAGAGTCAGTTCAAACAGGCGCTTTCGACTGTCATTTATGCCAGTAGATTCGGCACAGGCACAGGCCTACAGTCAAGTTTTCAAAACACCATCGGAAGGGGAAATCAAATGAACAAGGACGCATTTGTCAGTGGAGGGCCGGATCCAGACTTCGGTACCGATGGACTGGCCAACTTACCGGCTTCCATGGGATATGCAGGCAATTTGACTTGGGCGCCCGGGACTAGCCCGTTGGTTGGGGGCTCTTCAAGTACTGAGGAAGGGAAGTTTCTTGTAACGCGCTTGCTGAACAATGGCACCGTTGACGCAAGCTTCGGCAAAAACGGCGTTATTCAGGATCAGGTCATGGCGCAACAGAGATCTGTGGCAATCGGCGCTTTCGAGGCCGAACAGGATAAGACGTTAATTGTGGTGACCACCACGACCCTTGGTAGCCCGATTATTCCCTGTGCAACGCGATACTCACACGACGGCACCCTGGACCCGGACTATGGACAAGGCGGCATCTTGCAGCTCCCTTATCCTGGCACCCTAAGCAACGACGGAATACCGGATAACGACCCTATGCCGGATGTTGAAGGCCAACGTTATTCACTCCCGTCACCCATGCGAACCGGATTAACACCCTCTGGCAAGCTCATAGTCGGTTGGTGGTACTCCGTCGAGAAAAGAACGGTTATTTACCGGATTGATGACACCGGCCAACTGGACACTTCCTTCAATGAGGTGGGCTACGTGCATTACCCTGAGGCGCTGGGGTCCAGCTCACTGGATGCGTTATTGGTCTTGGCGTCGGGAAAGATCTTGGCCGTCGGCGAGCATAGAAGTGAATCCGGCGACTTCTACCCGTTTTTGGTCAGGTACACCGATACGGGGGCACTGGATGTTGGGTTTGGAAATGGCGGAAGCGGTTTCGTAGAACTTCCACTGCAGAACTATGCCGGTTTTCGTGTAAACGGCTGCATTGAAACGACGCAGGGGAACCTGATCATTTGCGGTCGGGGTGCAAACGGCAATGCAGCGCTTATTGGTCTTGATAAGGACGGTAGAATTGATGAGTCGTTTAACCCCGACCCAGTCCCCGATCTGTTCCAGTGGCTCAGTGCAGCGTACGACGGAGACAAACTCGTCGCTGCAGGGCATACGTCTGACCCCCGCTACCTCATTGTCGCGCGCTACAACACCGATGGCTCTCTCGATCGTGCGTTCGGGACCGATTCAGGCTGGGTACGCCTCGACTACCCCGGCATACCCGAGTCTTCAACTCCGTATGACGTAAAAGCCGTCGAGGAAAGGATTCTGCTAGCCGGCGGCAGCTTCGTCACGCGTATTCTCGCCTGAGCGCATGGTGTGAGGAGCCGGCAAAGGGTTGGCGGACTTCAGCCTCTCTCGACAAACTCGTCAGAGAGCACCTGACCACGGGGCAACCCCGTGATAAACAGCCGCTTCGAAAACGCCTCGACGCTGGTGGGTGATCCGCACACCAGCGCGATGGTCTGGCGGGATGTCACGCGCAATCCGCCCAGCACAGCCGCAAAGGCCGGCAGTTCAATCGACTCCACGGAAAGAGTTGAGTGCCGGGTCGCCAGCTCGCTCAAGGCGTCCGTCAGGTAATGCTCCTGCGCATCGCGCGCCAGATGCAACACGCGGATGTCGCCCTGATGATCCTGCCGCAACGCTTCGCGCAGCACTCCCCACAACGGCGCTAACCCGGTACCCGCTGCCAGCAGCCATAACGGCCGGTCCTGCCAGTCAGGGTCATAACGCAGCGCGCCGCCCTGCAGTTCGCCGAGGCGGACCGGATCGCCGTTTTCCAGCGTACGCGCCACATCAGTGAAAGCGCCCGGGCGCTGGCAATCGATATGAAACTCCAAAAAGGGATCGTCCCCTGGCACGCTCGCCAACGAGTAAGGCCGCGCTACGCCGCTCTCGGTCCACAGCACCAGATGCTGGCCGACGCGATAGCGCAACGGACGTTCGGGGTTCAGTCGCAGGCGCAGCACCGACGGACTCAGCCAGTCCGCACCGACGACGGTCGCTGGCAGGCCATCGCGCAACGGGTCGAAGACTTCCACCGTCAGATCGCCAACCACCTGACACTGGCACGACAGCCGCCAGCCCTGACCGCGCCTCGTCGAGTCCAGTGCTTCAGGTTGTGTATCCAGAGGCTCGCCACTGACGCAGCGCACCATGCAGGCATGGCAACTGCCGGCACGGCAGCTGTAGGGGACGGACAGACCGGCGTCGTTCAAGGCGTCGAGCAAATTGTTCCCGGGTGCGACCGACCATCTCCGGTCGCCTACCTGCAACTCAGGCATCGGCGTAATCCCAGGCGCCGTGGCAGCGATTGCGGCCTTGGTGCTTGGCGCGATACAGCGACTGATCGGCACGCTGTAAAGCGCGGTCCATGCGGTCACCGCGCTCAATGATGGCCATCCCGATCGACAGGCTCAGATCCAGCTCTGGAAATTCAGGCAGCGTGACGTGGGTGAAGGCCAGGCGGATGCGTTCGCAGCAGTCGATCAGTTGAGCGCGGGTACAGCGCGGAATGAGCAACACGAACTCTTCACCGCCATAGCGGGCCAGAATGTCATCGGCCCGCAGGCACTGAGCGGCGGTCTGGCCAAAGATCTGCAGCACCCGGTCGCCCGCAGCATGACCATGAAGATCGTTGACTCGCTTGAAGTGGTCCAGGTCGATCAGCGCCAGGCCTGCGGTGTAGTTGCCGTTCATAAGCTCGAGTTCGCGGGTGGCGATGCGCAGGAAGTGACGGCGGTTATAGAGGTTGGTGAGCTCGTCGGTGGACGCCAGCTCTTCGAGCTGCAACATCATGCCGCGCAAGGTTTCCTGATGCGCCTGCAGAGTGATCCGTCGCTGGTGCATGCGGTTGCGCGAGTTCTGGACGAAGCGTGCGAACAGGCACAGCCAGGAGAAGATGATAAACAGCGCGCAGGTCTGCAGCGCGGCGAGCCCCGGATCGTCGAGCTGGTCGTGCGCCGCATCCCACAGGTTCAGCCCTATGAAGCCCAGCAAGGCGAACACTGAGCAGCGAAGAAAGACTTTGGGTCTCAGGTGAAAGAGACCGAACAGCAACACCAGCACATAGAACACCAGAAAAGTGCCTCGGGCCGAATCCATATGGGCGAGCACAAACGTCTGCCAGCACAGCCCCATGAGCACTTGAAATTCGGTCAGGCTGGGATCCTTGAAACGCTGGTTGTAGCCGCCGAAGAACACCAGGCTCAGCACGCCCTGCATCAGAAGCACAGAGACGCTGGCGAGCCAGACGCCAAAAAAAGTCGAGTGGTAGTAGCCGGTGCAATACGCAACCATGACGAGCACGATCAGTAACACGTAGGTGCCGGTTGCCAGGCCAAAACGCTTTAGCCGCAAGCGCTGGATAGATCCGTCTAAAAGAGGCTGGTTGGTCATCGTGTAGGGTTTCGTCCTGTCCGGCCACAGGGGCCTGCTTCGCGCCGCTGGTCGAAGATGCAAGCGAACGCTTCGATCATCCGGGAAGAGTGCCAATGTAGAGGAAACGGCGCGTTTCGCCAACGCGCCCGTCGCCCGACGCGAAGATAGTACCGTTTGAGTGTAAGGAATCTGGTACGACTCGACGCGACCGTGTCCGGTGGGGGGCGACTTTCGCACGAAACATCATGTTAAACCTCGTGATGCACTCTATATATATTTATGCCAGCTCGGACGACTCATACGCATAACCTCAGGTTGCACCCAACAACCACGGAAGGTTACCCATGCAAATCGAATTCAAAGATGACGCCAAATGGCTGAGCAAATTCAAGATTGACGTCACGTCCAACTCGAACAAGCTTTATAACAATGGCAATCAGCAAGTCAAAGTCACGGTCAGCCTGACACCCATCAAAGGACAGGAAATTACCGATCAACAGATGGACAGCATCTGGATCTTCCTGATTAAGGACGGCAGCGACTATCGCGATCTGGGCGGTGGCTTCGGCCAAGGTGCCGGGAGTTCAGAATGGGCGAAAAACAGTAACGCCGAGCCGGAAGATTTTTTCAGGGTATCGCTCAAAAAGAATACACAGTTTGAATACTACGCCGCGTCGGGTTTTGCGCCTCACAATCTGCGCGAGTCCGCAGCGCGGAGCCGGGATTTCTATATCTCCACACTGGCCCATGGTGGCGAACGTTACAAGATTTATGCGGCAATCATGAAAGAAGAGGGGGTTCAGTACGCTACCAGCACGTCACGTTTCAACTCGCATGTCGAACTGGAGACCCTCAGCTCCCCGCGCCGCAGACGCACCGACTTTACGCTGGAGCGAGTCCATGCTTTCGAAGGCTCCACCGACAACGAGAAGACCGCCGTAGACATTGACGTCTATTACCTGCAGTTTGCCGAGCGGACGTTGAGGATTGTCCACGGCGTCCCGCTGGATGGCGACCAGAGCACTTATTATTACGACGACTGGAAAAACGCCGACCCGCTTTTTTCACTCACCGGCATCCACTACAACGAAACCCAGTTTCACTACGGATTCAAACCTGGAGCTGCACGAGACTTCAGCTATCAAAATGTTTCCGTCGCAATAAACACTCGTCCCGGGGCGATGAGCTTTTTACGCATGGAGCTGATCGGCCCGGCCGGTTTGGCGCCCGACGCCCCGGCGTACGGTCCGAAGCGCTGGATAGTGTTTGACCAATATGGTAATTGGCACGGCATTGAAATGACCCAAAAGAATTCGGGCAATGAGATAGATTTCATCATGCATGACATGTAAGTCGAACTTGAGCCGGCGCGTCATATCGCCCCTCTTGACGCGCTTTTTTCACTTAATGGCTTACCACTAAAGAGAATTCGCATGTCCAGCATTCATACCCAAGCCAGCAACTTCATGGACTGTATAAAGACGGGTGTCGATGCCCGCACCGGACAATTCACCGTCGCTTTCAAACTGCCTCTATTGCCGGCCAACAATCTGGCCGGCCCGGCTCTCACGCCCACCCTCACGTTCGGTGTACTCGGCTCGACCCGCAACAAAGGGTTCGGACTGGGCTGGTCGCTGGACTTGAGCGAACTCGATCTGCAACAGGATGCGCCGACGTTGCGCCTGTCGACGGGTGAACAGTTCGCCGTCGACCTGGACGACACCACTTTCACACCGGGCAGTGAGCTCAAGCTGTTCGACGCCAAACTCAAATCCATGGTGGTGACGTGCGAGCAGGAAGATGTGTTCCGCGTGGATCAGAAAAACGGTCAGACCGAAATACTCACCCGACAGCACGACAGCGCGCGCTACCTGACCACCGAGCTGCGAAGCCCGGAATGCAATCGCGTATTCGTCGAATGGGCGCCTCATGGCAATGACGACTTCATCCTTGAAACGATCCGCGATGAAACCCGGGTTCTGCTCGAGGTGAAAACCGATGGCGCCGAAGTCGTATTTTCGGTGCCGGGACGCGAGGACGAGACGGTGCGCCTGCAACTGGCCAACGACAAACTGAGTGACATCCACCTGCCTGGAATCGAGACGCCCTTCTCCATCGTCTACGACCATCATGCCCTCGACGCCCAGAACCACCTTCTGCTGCCCACCCGCCTTTCCAGCCCGTTGGGCGCGACCGATTCAGTGATCTGGGCCACCGGCGAAGAAGGCCACCGTCTGCCGCCCGGTGCACCCTTCGAGGTATTGCCCCGGGTTCTGGAGTGGACTCATTCAGCGGGAACGGACGCTACCGCGCTCACCCGCTCCTACGAATGGTCCGGCGCCCATAACTTCCTGGGGTTCGGCAGCGAACAGGCATTCGACTGGCAGCAAGGCCGCGACAACCTCTATCAGGTCGATCAGGATTACGACTACGAAGTCGTTGAAACCCTGGCCGGCCCTGACGGTGACACACTTGCGACCCTCACCCGGACGTGGAACCGCTTCCACTTAATGACCCGCGAAGTAACACGCCGGGGCAGCGCCGAGAGCCGCATCGAAACCACTTTCGGCCTTGACCCCGAGGCCGACTGGGACGGCCAGCCCGCGTGGTACCAACTGCCGCATCAGCAGACCGTCACCTACATCGACCATAGTCGCGCAGGTCTGCAACGCAGCGAGCACACCGACTATCGCTATGACGTGTCGGGCAACCTCATATTCACCCGATCGCCCGCCGGTGTAGAAGAGCACAGCGAGTATTACCCCGCCGAAGGCACCCCCGCTTCGGCCGATGGCACCGGTTGTCCGCCCAACGCACTGGGCATGGTCCGGCATCTGAAGAAGAAGACCATCAAACCTGCGCGCCTCGATGACGGCACTTACGGCGGCGCGCCCGTCATCTCCACCACCTACACCTACGAAGCGCTGGCCTCAAAGCTTGAAGGCGGACCCGCGTTTGTCGTGGTAAACAGCGAGACCGTTCGGGAAGAGAGCCGCGGGCGCCTGCTGGAAACCACCACTCAGACCTACGTGACTGAACCGGGACCGCACTATGGACGCCTCGACAGCAAAGTCACGACACTCAACGGCAAAGCCACCACGACGAGCTTCCGCTATGAGCTGAGCGAGGACGAGCTGAGCACGCACACCTCTCTCACCGGTTTCGAGAACACCGCACTCGTGCGCGCGACTCAAAGCGGCGCCCGATCGCTCCTTACGGGAAGGTTTACACGGGAACGGAATCAGGCTGGCGTCGTCTCCCGTTACGTCTACGATGCGCTCGGTCGCGTGACGCTTGCGGTGACCGCCGATGACAGCCGCTACGAAGCCCGGCGCACTTCCACCTACCATGTGAACGATCAGAAAGCACACGATTGCAGGACCGGAAACGAGAATCCGGTGATGATCGAGCATCGTCATTCGACGGGTCAGCGTCGTCGCCAATGGCTCGATGGCGAGGGCCGCACTGTCCGCGTTGAGCTTGAAGACATCGACCACGCCCCTGACGTGTTCCGTGAAATTGCCTGCTGTGTGTTCGACGCCGAAGGCCGCACGGTCAGCGAAACGCAGCAGGACTGGCTGCGCGATCCGGAAGATCCGGCGACCGTGACCGCACTCAGACTGACGACCCGGACGCACTACGATGACTGGGGCCAGGCAAGCCTGAGCATTACCCCCGAGGGTGTCGAAAGTCATACCGAGCACAACCCGGTGAGCCTCACTGCCAACAGCTGGCAACAGAGTGGATCACTCAAGGGGCCAAGTACGCTCACGCAGCACAATGCGGCTGGCAGCGCGATCAAGGAACAGCTGTACGACGCCGACGGTGTATTGATTCGGTCCAAAGAATGGCAGCGGGACGGACTGGACCGTATTACCCGAACAACCCTCCGGGTACCTGGCGAGGCAGATCGCGTGACGTGCGTTGAGCTGGACGCATACGGGCGCATCGTCGAGCAGCGGCTGGCTGACGACACGGTCGTGAACTGGACCTTCGCCGCTCACAGCGATGACAACCACCCTGAGTCAATCGCCGTCACCGCGCCCCTCGTCACCCTGGCGTCTTGAGCACGGCATCCGAGCACCCGAAGTCATGAACGGGAAGCCTGCGGCACACCGCAGGCTTCCCACTGGATGGGACATTTCGAAGGATCGAAAACATGAACAACGCCACGATAATCGGTCGTCAGACCTTCGACGGCCTGGGTCGTCAGCTTTCGGTGGAAGCAGCGGGCTATCTCACGCGCTTTCATTACGCCAAAGGACAACTTCCGCCGACGGCCAACACCTTGGCCGACGGCAAACGCGTCGAATTCACCTACGAGCCGGAATTGAACAACCGTTTGCTCAGTGTCACTCCTCACGAACAGCCAGCGCAGACCATCGCCTATCACCCCTTGGGCATGCCCGCCTCGGCAAGCGGTGCGCTGGGTACCGAGTCCTTCGGTTTTACCCCGTCCGGGCAGCCCGATCAGGACACGTGGACCGTTGGAGATGCCCGCCATGGGACCCGCTGGCATTATTCGCTGAACGGCTTGCTTCAAGGGTTCGATGACGCGATGGGCACGCCACATCGGCGCAGTTTCGACAGCCATGGTCGGGTTTCGGAAACCCGAGTCGGTCATCTCGTTACCCGCTATCGCTACGACGCCCTTTCCCGCCTCGCTGAAATCTCCGTCATGGATCAGCTCGACGCGGGAAAACTGACCACCGCACTGACGTACGACAGTCTGGGACGCGAGCACACGCGGACCTTCACCGCCGTGACGCCCGACGGCCAGTCGCACATCTGCACTCAGACATTGAGCTATTCGGCGCTGGACCAGATCACCTCGCGCATCTGGACCGAAGACTCCCGGCCCCGTAAGGAGACCTTCGAATACGACATCAGGGGACGCCTGGTCGGCTTTGCCGCAGACGCCGACGCAGCCCCGGAAGACCCCTTCGGCAATCCCATCATCAGCCAGGCCTTCACTTACAATTCCCTCAATGGTCATGAAAAAGTGGTGACCACCTATGCCGACACCAGCGTCGATGAGGCCCGCTTCACCTACGCCACCCACAACCCGGTTCAGCTGGAGTTGGTCACCCATACCCACCCGTCATGGCCCGGGGAAGTGAAGCTCAACTATGACGACTGCGGGCGCGTCGTCAGTGACAGCCTGGGACGTCGCATGGTCTGGAATGCCCAGGATCGCCTGATTGAAATCCGCCAGGATGGCCGGTCCTGCCAGTACGGCTACACGGCTCATGGCCGTCTGGTCGATCGCACGGTCGACGGCACGCTGAGCCGCAGCTTTTACAGCGGCGAAGAACTGACCCACGAAATGACGGGCGACGTCAGCCTGCAATTCAACTCCGGTGAAACGGGCCTGTTTGCCGTCAGTAAAGTCACTGCGGCTCTGCGCGAAACCACGTTGCTGGGAGCAGATGGGCAGGGAAGCGTGCGCCTTGAGTCCCGTAGCACGGTGCGAACACGCCGCTACAGCGCTTACGGTATGGAGTCCCGAAATACACACGCGGTGCCATTCGGCTACGCAGGCCAGCGCCACGAACCGCTGACCGGCATTCAGATTCTGGGGGACTATCGTCCATACGATCCGGTGCTGATGTGCTTTTTAAGCCCCGACAGCGAAAGCCCTTTCGGCAAGGGCGGCATCAACCCTTACGCTTATTGTGCGGGGGATCCGGTCAATCGGATCGACCCTGACGGCCACAGCTGGGTCAATTACCTCTTGGCAGGGGCAGGTCTGGCGATTGGTATCGCTGCAGCGGTCGCCAGCTTTGGAGCGGCGTCTACGGTCATCGCCTCGTTCGGTTATGCCGGATGGGCCGCACTGACGCCGAGTGCAGCGATGATCATCGGCGCGGGCGCCCTGGACGTCGCGTCCGTCGCCACAGGGGTTGCAGGGCTGATAAGCCAGGCCACCGGCGCGGATGAGAGCGTCGGCAACGTGCTGGGCTGGGTTTCGTTTGGGACAGGGCTGGCGGCTGGCGCGCTGAGCGGCCTCGCCGGATCGGTCGCCAGGATCGGAGGGCGCAAACCCGGCAGCCCTTCTGTGCCAGTGCGTCGAGAGTCCAGCGCTGAAATACTCTTTGAAAAAACCCGCGGCGAACATGATGTGACGTTTCATAAAGCACTCTGGGGAGAGAGCGGTTTGAAGGGCTTTGAAACACACGGCACGCCAGAAGGCTACCTGATGAACGCCAAGGGGATCTTCGAGCCGGCTGCCAATGTCGCAAAACGGGAGATAGCGCCTCGTCTGGCCGAATACGAGGCTCACCGGCCACTGGTGCTGCTGGCGTGCGAGGGTGGATCCAGCGGCGCCGCACAGGAAATCGCCAACGTACTGCGCAGGCCGGTCATCGGCTACGACGAGGTCATTTACGTGGGCGGTCCCAGCCATATTGGATCGTTTGGGTACCACCAAACCCCTACCGGCATCGTGACGACCCTGCCCCTCAAACGGTTGAAAGGCGGAAGAGATCAGGGTTTTCACTTAGGCCCGAATTACGGATTCGCCACGCCGCGGACCTATTCTCCCGCTTGACTCGCCCGCGCCGCAGCGCTGCACGGGCTGAAGCAGCGCCGGCACCCTGCCATTCAGCGCCCCCTGCCGTTAATACCAACGTTTACCCTGCGGCAGGGTGTCGCGCCGGCGGTCAGGCGCTATACTGCCGCGCCTTTTCCTGCCGCGGCGCCTGATGGGCAGCCGGGCCAAAGGCCGTTTACGCGAGTGTCCATTACACCCTGCGCGAACAGCCCTATTCAAAGTTCCCGCCTGAGAGAGGAGAACGCCCATGACCGTGATCAAGCAGGATGACCTGATCCAGAGCGTCGCCGACGCCCTGCAGTTCATCTCCTATTACCACCCCGTTGATTTCATTCAGGCCATGCACGAGGCCTACCTGCGTGAAGAATCCCCTGCCGCACGGGATTCCATGGCTCAGATTCTGATCAACTCGCGCATGTGCGCCACCGGCCATCGGCCGATCTGCCAGGACACCGGCATTGTTACCGTGTTCGTCCGCGTCGGCATGGACGTGCGCTGGGATGGCGCGACCATGGGCCTGGACGACATGATCAACGAAGGCGTGCGTCGCGCCTACAATCTGCCGGAAAACGTCCTGCGCGCCTCGATCCTCGCCGATCCGGCCGGCGCCCGCAAAAACACCAAGGACAACACTCCGGCGGTCATTCACTACTCCATCGTCCCGGGCAACACCGTGGAAGTGGACGTGGCGGCCAAGGGCGGCGGTTCGGAAAACAAATCGAAGATGGCGATGCTCAACCCGTCCGACTCGATCGTCGACTGGGTGCTGAAAACCGTGCCGACCATGGGCGCGGGCTGGTGCCCACCGGGCATGCTTGGCATCGGCATCGGCGGTACCGCCGAGAAAGCTGCGGTCATGGCCAAGGAAGTCTTGATGGAGTCCATCGACATCCACGAGCTCAAGGCGCGCGGCCCGTCGAACCGTCTGGAAGAAATGCGTCTGGAGCTGTTCGAGAAGGTCAACCAGCTAGGCATCGGCGCCCAGGGCCTGGGCGGTCTGACCACCGTGCTCGACGTCAAGATCATGGATTACCCGACCCACGCCGCATCGCTGCCGGTGTGCATGATCCCCAACTGCGCCGCCACCCGTCATGCCCACTTTGTGCTCGATGGCTCCGGCCCGGCTTCGCTGGAAGCACCACCGCTGGACGCCTACCCCGAGATCGTCTGGGAAGCCGGTCCGTCGGCGCGCCGCGTCAACCTCGACACGCTGACGCCGGAAGACGTGCAGAGCTGGAAGCCGGGCGAAACCGTCCTGCTCAACGGCAAGATGCTCACCGGTCGCGACGCGGCGCACAAGCGCATGGTCGAGATGCTCAACAAGGGCGAAACCCTGCCGGTGGACCTGAAGGGTCGCTTCATCTATTACGTCGGCCCGGTCGATCCGGTCGGTGATGAAGTGGTGGGGCCTGCCGGTCCGACCACTGCGACGCGGATGGACAAGTTCACCCGCCAGATCCTCGAGCAGACCGGCCTGTTGGGCATGATCGGTAAATCCGAGCGCGGTCCGACCGCCATCGAAGCGATCAAGGACAACAAAGCCGTTTACCTGATGGCCGTGGGTGGCGCTGCCTACCTGGTTGCTCAGGCGATCAAGAAGTCGCAAGTGCTGGCCTTCCCGGAACTGGGCATGGAAGCGATCTACGAGTTCGAGGTCAAGGACATGCCGGTCACGGTTGCAGTAGACAGCCAGGGCGAGTCGGTTCACATCACCGGTCCCGCCATCTGGCAGAAGAAGATCAGTGAAAGCCTGGCGGTAGAAGTGCAGTAACCGTTTCAATCGCTAAAACGAAAAAGCCCGACCTGTGAGTCGGGCTTTTTTGTGGGCGATGAGTTGTAAAGCGCTCACCCACGCCGATCCAGCACATTCACCACCAACCGATCCAGCCATCCCCACACCCGCTCCTGAGCCCGTCGCCACAACGGTCTGGATTTCCAGCCGTCCAGGGTGATTTCACTGCTCACGGCAAAATCTTTAGTGAAGCTGGCGGCCACGGCGTGGGTCAGCGCGGGGTCAATCGCTTCGAGGTTGGCTTCCAGGTTGAAGCGCAGGTTCCAGTGATCGAAGTTGCAGGAGCCGACGCTGACCCAGTCGTCAATCAGCACCATCTTCAAGTGCAGAAAGCACGGCTGGTATTCGAAGATTTTCACCCCGGCCTTGAGCAGGCGCGGGTAATAGCGGTGGCCGGCGTAGCGAACCGAGGGGTGATCGGTGCGCGGCCCGGTGAGCAACAAGCGCACGTCGACGCCACGGGAGGCGGCACGACGCAACGCGCGGCGGACTTTCCAGGTCGGCAGAAAATACGGCGTCGCCAGCCAGATGCGCGTCTTGCTGGTGTTCAGCGAACGCACCAGGGACTGGACGATGTCGCGATGCTGGCGGGAATCGGCATAGGCCACACGGCCCAGTCCATTCCCGCTGACGGGTGCCTTGGGCAAGCGCGGCAGACCGAAGTTTTCAGCCGGCCGCCACGCCCGCCGCCGGGGGTTGGCATGAAACTGGCGGTCGAACAGCGCCTGCCAGTCGATCACCAGCGGCCCACGGATCTCGACCATCACCTCATGCCATTCGCTGCTGTTCAGGTCCGGGCGCCAGAACTCGTCGGTGACACCCGTCCCGCCCACCACCGCCAGCTCTTTGTCGACCAGCAACAGTTTGCGGTGGTCGCGGTAGAGGTTGCGCAAGCCCCGCCGCCAATGCACAGGATTATAGAAACGCAGGATCACGCCAGCGTCGGTCAGTCGCTTGCGCAGGCTGATCGTAAACGCCGCAGAGCCGAAGCCATCGAAAAGACAACGCACGATGACCCCGCGACTCGCCGCGCTGATCAGCGCCTGCACGATCGCTTCGGCACAGGCGCCGGCCTCGACCAGATACAGCTCGAGCTCGATCTGCTGCTGCGCACCTTCGATCGCGGCAATCATGCGCGGAAAAAACGCAGGGCCGTCGATCAGCAGGTTGAACTGGTTTTCTTCACGCCAAGGAAAAATCGCGCCCCTCATGGGCGGCTCGCCGTGGCGGTCGAAGCGCAGGCATCCAGGGTGTTTGCCGCACAGGCAAGAGAGGAAGGAAGGCGAAGGGGCATGCGGACTCCAGAGGGTGCGATACGCAACCCTATCCGGCTGTCTGACCGCAGGCAAACTTCAACGTTCTACGGCACCGGCGGCGACAACCGGCAGCCCTGGCGGTGGCCTTCCCAGCGGGCTTCGCTTTCGCGGCCCAGCCCTGTCGAAGTGACGCGCTTGCCCAAAGCGTCTTCGTCAATCGTACTCGCCAGCCATTGCTTCACGTAGCTGCGGCAATAGTCCGCCGGGTTATTCATGACGAAGCGACACGAGCAATATTCCTTGGCGGTGTAGGCGCTGATGATGCTGGGGAACACCTGCAGTTGAACGCGCCAGTTCCAGATCAGCACGGCAATGATCAGCAGCACCAATAGGCCGAGACTGCTGAACGGGCGGCGTCGGATAAATGCTTTGCGAGCGATCATTTGCCACCCTCCCCGGCCAAAGCGTTCAGCGCCAGCTTGAGCAACTGGTTGTGGTCATAGCTGCCGTCGCGATCGTCGGCGTAGCGAACGATCACCAGTCCTGCGCTGGGGATCACGTACAGCGCCTGTCCCCAATGGCCGAGGGCCGCAAAGGTGTCGGGCGGTGCGTCGGGCCACGGGCCGGGCTTGCCGTCGGCGGTCTTGTTCAGCCACCAGTGACCGCCGGGGGCTTCATCGGTAGGGGTCGGGGTCAGGGATTTGAACGGCGTCAGGTTGAAATCAACCCAGGCCTTGGGTAGCAATTGCCGGTCCTGCCAGCGCCCGCCGCGCTCCATCAGCAGGCCGATGCGCGCCAGATCGCGGGCCGTCATGTACGCGTAGGACGACCCGACAAAAGTGCCGGCGGCGTCGCGCTCCCACGTGGCGCTGGTGATGCCCAGCGGGTCGAACAAGGCGGTCCACGGGTAATTGGCGTAAGCGCTGTCACCGACCATGCTTTTAAGTGCGGCGGCGAGGACGGTGCTGTCGCCGCTGGAATAGCGGTATGAAGTGCCGGGCGCACTGGCGACGGCATGTTCGGCGGTGTACCGCGCCATATCGCCGCGCCCTCGGGTGTAAAGCATCGCCACGACAGAGGAGTTGAGCGGCGCGTATTCGTAATCCTCCTGCCAGTCCAGCCCCGAAGCCCAGTGCAGCAGGTCCTGAAGTTTGATATCCGGATGCGCGCCGAACGGCGGGTAGAACCTGGCGACGGGGTCTTCAAGCTTGAAACGGCCTTCACCAAATGCGACGCCCAGCACGCTGGCCAGAATGCTTTTGCTCATCGACCAGGTCAGGTGCGGGGTGTCTGCCCGGGTCACGCCGCCGTAGCGTTCATACACCACTTCGCCGTCGTGAATGATCAACAGCGCGTCTGTGCGCACGCCCTTGCGTTCGACCTCGTCGCGGGTCGGGAAGGCGTAAGCGTCGAGGGCAGTAATGGCAGCGTTTTGACTGAGCAAGCGCTCGGACCAATCCGGCGTCGGCCAGGTTTCGGCAGCTGCTGAACAGCTGATGAGGAACAGCGCGAGTGTTAACAGCAGACGGGTCATGGACAGGACTCGGGCTCGGATGCACGCAACCCTAGCACTCAATAATGACAGCCGATTGAACACAAACCCCTGTCACGCAACCATCACCAAAGCTTAATGGAGGTGACACGGCCTCTCCCTAGCCTGAATTCGGACAGCAATGCTCGAACAATCAGTCGACCCGCCTGGACGAAGGCGGGATTACGGAGACGCCGCATGACTCAGATCGCCAGCATTCGAGACACCCGAACCGAACGTCGCCTGCAGGCAGAACGCCTGGTCGGTGAGAAGGCCCTGCAGGAAGCACAGGCTTTGCGCTTCAGTGTGTTCAGTGGCGAATTCAACGCCAAGCTCAAGGGCGCCGAGCTGGGCCTGGATATCGATGATTACGACGTTCACTGCATGCACATCGGCGTGCGCGACCTGAGCAGCGGTCGTCTGGTCGCCACCACCCGTTTGCTGGACCACAAAGCCGCCAACACGTTGGGCAAATTCTACAGCGAAGAAGAATTCAGCCTGCACGGCCTGCGGCATTTGCAGGGCCCGATCCTGGAACTGGGTCGGACCTGCGTCGATCCTTCCTACCGCAACGGCGGCACCATCGCCGTGTTGTGGAGCGAACTGGCCGAGATCCTCAACGAAGGCGGCTACAGCTACCTGATGGGCTGCGCCAGCATCCCGATGCAGGACGGCGGCATTCAGGCCCACGCGATCATGCAGCGCCTGCGCGAACGTTATCTGTGCACCGAGCACCTGCGCGCCGAACCGAAGAATCCTCTGCCGACGCTGGACCTGCCCAACAACGTCATCTGTGAGATGCCGCCGCTGCTCAAGGCCTACATGCGCCTGGGCGCGAAGATCTGCGGCGAACCGTGCTGGGACGAGGACTTCCAGGTCGCCGATGTCTTCATCCTGCTCAAACGCGACGAGCTGTGCCCACGCTACGCCCGCCATTTCAAGGCAGCGGTGTGATGAGCACCTGGCGCAGTCATGCGCGCGTGGTGCGGGTGCTGTGGGTGATTGCGCTGGGCCTGAGCATCGCCGGCACCTTTGCCCTGATGGAACGCCTGCGCATCGGCAATTCCATGGCACGACGCCAGCGCTGGACCGCCTGGTTCATGGCGCGCTTGAGTGCCGCGCTGCCGTTTCGCGTGAAAGTCAGCGGAAAGTTGCCGAGCGAGCCGATGTTGTGGGTGAGCAATCACGTATCGTGGACCGACATCCCGCTGCTGGGAATGCTGGCGCCGCTGTCGTTCCTGTCCAAGGCCGAAGTGCGCACCTGGCCGGTGGCGGGCTGGCTGGCGTTGAAAGCCGGAACGTTGTTCATCCGCCGGGGCTCGGGCGACAGCAAGCTGATTCAGAAGCAGATGGGTCAGCATTTGCTGGGTAAGCATTCGCTGGTGATCTTCCCCGAGGGCACCACCACCGACGGCCGCAGCTTGCGTACCTTCCACGGCCGTTTGCTGTCGAGCGCGATTGAAACCGGCGTGCCGGTGCAGCCGGTTGCCATTCAGTATGTGCGCGACGGCCAGCCGGATCAGATCGCGCCGTTCATTGGCGACGACGACCTGCTCTCGCACCTGCGTCGACTGTTTGCCAATGAGGTAAGTGAGGTGCACATCCAACTGCTCTCGCCCATCGCGTCCCACGGCAAGGAGCGCGCAGCGCTGGCGTTCGAAGCGCAGCAGGCGGTGCAGGTCGCGCTGTTCGGCGAGGCGGTTCAACCGGCGATGGTACGTTCCGCAGCCAAAGCCGCCTGAGCAAACGCCTGAAGCTCAGGGTAAAACGCGCTGAAATCGTCACTCAACGGTCGATACAGCGCGTGCAGCTCCTGGTTGACCCCGGCCAGCCCTTCCGGGCGTGACAGGCGACGCGAGATACCGGCCAATGCATCGCCCACCACCGAAAATTCACGGTATGAACCCAGCCAGTCCTGTGCCTCCATGCGCGGCGCAATCAGCGCCAGACGCTCCGGCAACGCGAGCTCTTCGGACAGCACGCGGTAAACCTTGCGAGTAAAGGTATCCAGTGGCTCGTCGGAATACTCATGCCAGTCCCGCGCCAGGCAATGGTCGAAAAACACATCCAGCGCAATGCCGGCATAGCGGCGTCGGCCATCGGGAAAGCGTCCCAGTGCCTGCTTGATCAACGGGTGCGAGTCGGTGAATGCATCAATGCGCCGATGCAGACGAATCGCGCTTTCGATGTCCGCCGGGAAACGCCCGGGCAGCAGCCCTTTGACAAAATCGCCGTACAGGCTGCCCAGCAATTGCGCCGGAGCCTGCCCGCCGAGGTGCAGGTGTGCGAGGTAATTCATGGTGCTTGCCTATCGCTGCGAGCCTTCTTTGTGCGCCTGATCCCGCCGAATGTGCGGGGACTCATGCGCAATGTCGCTCGTACAGTCGCGACATTCCCTGCGCCTGTAAAGCGGGAATACCCTTGAATACTGTCGCAATACCGCAGTCGATCCCATATCGTTATAACCCGATATAACGATTCGGACTCTGCTAAGCACCTAATCATATTTGTATATCGCGATTTATAGATATAAGGTTCGCCCCATCGCGATACAGCGCACCTGCACTGAGAACGACATGCCTACCGACATCGATATCGACGAAATCATCAAAGCCCTCGCCCACCCGGTTCGCCGGCAGATTCTGGACTGGCTCAAAGACCCGGTTGCGACCTTCCCCGATCAGCGTCACACGATTGATGGCGGCGTCTGCGCCGGGCAGATCGACCAGCGTGCCGGTCTGTCGCAGTCGACCGTTTCCGCCCATCTGGCAACGCTGCAACGGGCCGGTCTGATCACCAACCAGAAACACGGCCAGTGGCATTTTTTCAAGCGCAACGAAGACGTCATTCAGGCGTTCGTGCAGCAACTGGCGCAGCGGCTCTGAGCCCTGCGCCACACACTCGCCTTTCAGGAGACGCAACGTGCCCCTTTCACTACTCATTCTGGCCCTGAGCGCCTTTGCCATCGGGACGACCGAGTTCGTCATCATGGGCCTGCTTCCCGACGTCGCCAGCGACCTGGGCGTCAGCATCCCGGGCGCCGGCTGGCTGGTCACCGGCTACGCCCTGGGCGTCGCGATCGGCGCGCCGTTCATGGCGATGGCCACCGCCAAACTGCCGCGCAAAGGTGCACTGGTTACGCTGATGGGCATCTTCATCATCGGCAACCTGCTTTGCGCTGTGGCGGCTGACTACAACATTCTGATGTTCGCCCGCGTGGTTACCGCGTTGTGCCATGGCGCGTTCTTCGGCATCGGGTCGGTGGTAGCGGCAAATCTGGTCCCGGCCAATCGCCGCGCGTCGGCCGTTGCACTGATGTTCACCGGTCTGACCCTGGCCAACGTCCTCGGCGTCCCGCTGGGCACCGCACTGGGGCAACAAGCCGGCTGGCGCTCGACCTTCTTCGCGGTGACGGTGATTGGCGTCATCGCCTTCATCGGCCTGATCCGCTTCCTGCCGAGCAAACGCGATGAAGAGAAACTCGACATGCGCGCCGAACTGGCTGCACTCAAAGGCGTAGGTATCTGGCTGTCGCTGAGCATGACCGCGCTGTTTGCGGCCTCCGTGTTCGCGCTGTTCACCTACGTCGCGCCGCTGCTGGGCGAAGTCACCGGCGTCTCGCCTCTGGGCGTGACCTGGACGCTGATGCTCATTGGCCTCGGTCTGACGCTGGGCAATATCATCGGCGGCAAACTCGCCGACCGCCGACTGGCCGCCACGCTGATCGGCGTGTTCATCGCCATGGCGGTGATCTCCACGGTGTTGAGCTGGACCAGCACGGCGCTGATCCCCGCGGAGGTCACCCTGTTCCTCTGGGCCACCGCCGCGTTCGCCGCCGTGCCTGCCCTGCAGATCAACGTGGTGACCTTTGGCAAGGCCGCGCCCAATCTGGTGTCCACCCTGAACATCGGCGCCTTCAACGTCGGCAACGCGCTGGGAGCCTGGGTCGGCGGTAGCGTCATCGCCCATGGTTTGGGACTGACCACCGTGCCACTGGCGGCCGGCGTGCTGGCGGTGCTTGCCCTGCTGGTCACGCTGATCAACTTCCGTCAGCGCAACGATGCCGAACTGGCCGCCGTGACGAACTGATTCCCCGAATTTGAAACCTGCGGATCCACCTTTACCGATTGCACTAAGGATTTCACGATGACCACGATTTTTGATCCGATCAAGATGGGTGACCTGGAACTGGCCAACCGCATCATCATGGCGCCGCTGACCCGCTGCCGCGCCGACGAAGGCCGCGTACCCAACGCGATGATGGCCGAGTATTACGTTCAGCGCGCCTCGGCAGGCCTGATCATCAGCGAAGCCACTTCGGTCATGCCGATGGGCGTTGGCTACCCCGACACCCCGGGCATCTGGTCCAACGATCAAGTGCGCGGCTGGTCCAACATCACCAAAGCCGTGCACGCCGCCGGTGGCAAGATCGTGCTGCAACTCTGGCACGTGGGTCGCGTTTCCCATCCGACCTACCTGAACGGCGAAACCCCGGTCGCGCCGAGCGCCATCCAGCCAAAAGGTCACGTAAGCCTGGTGCGTCCGCTGTCTGACTTCGTCACCCCGCGCGCGCTGGAACTGGCGGAAATCGAAGAAATCGTCGACGCCTACCGCGTCGGTGCCGAGAACGCCAAGGCTGCCGGCTTTGACGGCGTCGAGATCCACGGTGCCAACGGTTACCTGCTCGACCAGTTCCTGCAAACCAGCACCAACACCCGCACCGATGCCTACGGCGGTTCGCTGGAAAACCGCGCGCGTCTGCTGCTGGAAGTGACCGACGCCGCCATTGAAGTCTGGGGCGCTGGCCGTGTCGGCGTACACCTGGCACCCCGGGCTGATGCCCACGACATGGGCGACGCCAACCCGGCAGAGACCTTCACCTACGTCGCCCGCGAACTCGGCAAACGCGGCATCGCCTTCATCTGCGCCCGCGAACGTGAACTCGACGACAGCCTCGGCCCACGCCTGAAAGAAGCCTTCGGCGGCGTGTTCATCGCCAACGAGAAATTCACCAAGGACAGCGCCAACGAGTGGCTGGCGAGCGGCAAGGCGGATGCAGTGGCGTTTGGCGTGCCGTTCATTGCCAACCCTGACCTGCCGGCACGTCTGGCCAAGGATGCTCCGCTGAACGAGCCGCATCCGGAAACTTTCTATGGGAAAGGCGCCGAGGGTTATCTGGATTACCCGACGCTGTAAGCTGCACCGCTCATAACGTAATAAAACGATAATAAAAAGCCCCGACTCGGAAAGAGCCGGGGCTTTTTTTTACAACTGACGTTTCAACTTACAGCTCCGGATAATCAGTAGCCAACACATTGCCTTCCGAATCCGTAACAGTGCCATCCGGGAACCGCCAGGTACCATCCGGATAACTAACGGTGCCGTCAGGGTGCATGTAACTGCCGTCGGTATATTGATAGGTGCCGTCCGGGAACTTGATCGTCCCGTCTGCGTAAACAATGGTTCCGTCCAGATACTGGACGTTGCCATCGGCATCCGTAACGTACTCGCCTCCGGCATCGGCTACGCGGCCGTCCGGCAACTGTTTGTCTCCATTCGACAGCAGGTAAGTCCCCAACGGATACAGCAGCGAGACGACACCGGTAATCGTATCAACCACCGACAGCACTTCAGCCAGACGAGGTGGGATCAGCGGCCTGGGCGGCAGCACCAGCGACGCGGGTGGCTTGACCGGCCCCGGGGTGACAGGTTTGGGAGGACGCGGTTTAACGGCCGACTGCGGTGGTTTCACTGGTTTTACAGCCGGAGGTCGTATGACCGGCGGTTTAATCGAGGGCGGGGTCGTCACAGGTGGCTTAGTAACCGGAGGCTTTGTACCAGG
This sequence comes from Pseudomonas sp. NPDC078416, assembly GCF_050268485.1. Classification (NCBI taxonomy): domain Bacteria; kingdom Pseudomonadati; phylum Pseudomonadota; class Gammaproteobacteria; order Pseudomonadales; family Pseudomonadaceae; genus Pseudomonas; species Pseudomonas sp. NPDC078416. Next base: position 67,950 of record NZ_JBNNGV010000018.1, read on the forward strand.
TGGCGTCGTCACGGGTGGCTTTGTCACGGGAGGTTTGATTTTGGGCGGCTTCGCGGCATTTCGGGCAAGGCCTGCACCGCTGACGATGCTTTTACCGATCGAGCGGCTTTGACCGTTTTTAGTCTTGAATTCATTCATTCTAGTCATCCTTGACTGTTGTAACGAAACATCCCGCTGGAGGGGCATCCGTTCTTCAAAAGCGCTTCGTTATTGAATCGCTTCACTGAGTGAGTCATAAATAACAGCGTTATTGCGAATCACTGGATAGAACCATAATTCAAAACAAAATAAACGCAATTCAAAAACCCAATGAAATATCAAAATCGGAAATGGCCTACAGGGCGGAGTTAAACATTTACCCGCAACTTCTCTCTGCGTCACTTCCCCGATGACGTCACAAACAGCGACGTCATCGGGGGAGCTTCAAGGTCGAGCATTAATCTGCTGCGACAACGTCTGAATCTGACTCTGCAACGTATTGATCGTCCGCGTCATCTGCGCACGAAACGCATCGAACTCCTGCAGGCTCGCTCCCGACGAAGCAGCCGCCGCCGGACGATTCTCCAACTCACTCTTCACCACCACCATATCCTGCTCAAGCTGCTCGATCGCCTGACTGCCGTTCGCCTTCTTCAGGTTCGCCACATCCGCAGTCAAACCCTTCAACTGCGTCTCCAGCCGCTCCTGCTCAGCTTGCGCCGACTTGCCATCCGGCACCGCCGCCTTCAACGCCGCCAGCTCAGTCGCCACCGCCTTCAACTGATCCTGCAACTGCTGATTGACCGCCTGCTGCTGCGCACTCTGCGTACTGATCTGCTCCAGACGCTTGTCCAGACCGCCCTGCAAACCCGCCACGCCCTGCTGTTGCCTGCTCTGATCAGCCAACTGATCCTGCAACTGCTTGATCTGCGCCTTCAACGCCTCGCTGCTGCTCGCCATCGACTCGGTCGCCACCACCTTGCCGGAAATATCCTGCAAGCGTCCCGCCGCCTCCTCGCTGATCCGCGCGAAGCTTTCCTGGGTCGCCACCAACTGCTGCTCCATCAACGAGACCTGCTGAAAACTCCACCAGCCCAGGCCGCAAAACGCGATAAACAACACAACGATCAGCGTCCACAACGCACCGGTACCGGGCGCCTTAACCTTCACCACCGGCGTATCGCGCGAATACACGGTCGTGCGCTCGCGGGCACCCGGTGGCGGCAGAAAATCATCGTCATCGTCTTTGGCGCTGAGGCTCGGGACGTCGTCGACGTCGTCATAGGGATCTTTGCGCATGGGTTTACCTTTGAAAAAACCGCTGAATCTGAATGGCTCGCAGTATAACCACGGATGTTGATGCCTTTTACAACGCCCCGCCGTGCTGGGCTTTCCACCAACCGCAGAACTCGTCGAGGGCGGTCCACACACTGACGTCGGGCTGGTAATCCAGATAATGCCTGGCGCGATTGATATCAAGCGTGAAATCCCGGCTCATCACCTGCATCCCGATGCGCGACAGCGTCGGTTCAGGTTGCCCCGGCCAGATCAGGCACGCCGCCTCGTTCATGGCCGCGGCGGTGTATGCCAGGCCGTAAGACCGATAGCGCCTGACCGGCGGCAATTCCATCTGGCGCATGACGTAATTGACCACGTCCCAGAGCGGGACCGGCGCGCCATTACTGATGTTGTAAGCCTTGCCCAGCGCTGACCCGGCTGCCAGCAGACTGCTGAGCAGCGCTTCATTGAGGTTCTGAATGCTGGTGAAATCGACCTTGTTCAAGCCGTTGCCGATGATCGACAGGCGATTCTTGCGCTGCATCTCCAGCAGTCGCGGAAAAATGCTCGTATCCCCCGCGCCTGTGACAAAACGCGGGCGCAAGGCGATGACTTCCAGACCGAACTCTTCAGCACCAAACACCTTCTGCTCGGCCAGGTATTTGGTCGCGGCATAGTGATTGCCGAAGCGCTTGGGCACTTGCTCTTCGCGGATATCGAGGTGCGACCGGCCATCGAAATAGATCGACGGCGACGACAGATGCACCAGCCGCCGGACCCTTTGTTTCAGGCATGCTTCGACGACGTTTTCAGTGACCTGAACGTTGCCCTGATGGAAGTCCTGGCGTCGTCCCCATGTCCCCACCGCTCCCGCGCAATGGACCACGGCTTCGACGTCGTCACACAGCGCATGAACAAGCTCCGGATCACAGAGGTCGCCCTGAATGAACTCGGCGCCGCGCCGTACCAGATGCTCGACACCCTCAGCACGGCGGCCGTTGACCCGGACGTTCAAGCCTTGCTCCAGCGCGAAACGCGCGAAGCGTCCGCCGATGAAGCCGCCTGCGCCGGTGACCAGAATTTTCATTGCCTGCTCCGTTTAATCTTCTTTTGCCAGTGATCGCCGCGGCTGTTCTGCGAACGATCCCACACTCTGCTGCATCGCCTGTTGACGTTCACTCAGGCTGCAACGGCACCAGCCATTGCCCCGCTTTTTTCGCCAGATGGTCCGTCAGCTCTGTCAGCAGCCGACCGCCATTGCGCCAATGATGCCAGTACAACGGCACATCAATGCAGTGGTCAGCCAGCAACTCGACCAATTGACCGCTCGCCAATTGCCCACGGACCTGCAGTTCCGGCACCAGTCCCCAGCCCATTCCGGCTTCGACCATGCGCGTGAACCCTTCGGACGAAGGACACAAATGATGCTCAAAGCCGCCTTCGACTCCCAGCGAAGCGAGGTAGCGGTGCTGCAGGAAGTCATCCGGGCCGAACACCAGCGCAGGCGATCGAGCCACCGCCTGGGGCGTAACGCCTTGTGGGAAATGCCGATCAATAAAGTCAGGACTGGCCAACGCCCGGTAGCGCATGGCGCCGAGCAATAGACTTCTCGCTCCCGCCACGGGCCGTTCACTGCCGCACAGACACGCGGCCACTTCACCGGCGCGCATGCGTTTAAGGCCGACATCCTGATCCTCTACCACCAGATCAGTGAGCAATCGATGCGCGGCACAGAAGTCCCCGACCGCGAGGGCCCACCAGGTCGCCAGGCTGTCGGCGTTCAGCGCGATGCGCAAACGTTCGGGCATGCCGCCTTCGTCCAGGGCTGGCACCACGCTTTGCAGGTCACGCTCCAGCAAACGCACCTGCTGAACATGGTTGAGCAACCGCCGACCGATCTCTGTCGGCGTGGGCGGCGTCGCCCGGACCAGCACGGGCTGCCCGACCCGCGCTTCCAGCAACTTGATGCGCTGGGACACCGCCGACTGCGAAAGGCCGAGTACCTGAGCAGCGCGCTCGAAGCCGGCCTGCTCGATCACCGCCGCCAGCGCGGAAAGCAACTTGTAGTCGAACATCAGTTTCCCTAATGGGTGATGAGCGTTATTGGTTTTTCTTATACCCGCTCTCGACTGACAATCGCCACCACTGATTCACGGCACACTCTTAATGGACGGCGAACGATCAATGACTGGCGAAACCTCCCTCAGTGCGTTGCTGCGCAGCATGAACCCCAAGCTGAACGACGGAGATTACGTGTTCTGCACCGTGGCTGACGGCAGCCACGTGCAGGGCATTGAGGTGATCGGCAGCTTCCGGGAGCGCGAAGGCCTGACCGTCATCCTCGAACGCGGACAGGCGCAGCAACTGGGCCTGGACTGCGATTACGTCATGGCCTGGATCACCCTGACCGTCCACTCCTCACTCGCGGCCGTCGGGCTGACCGCCGCGTTCGCCAGCGCACTGGGCCAGGCGGGCATCAGTTGCAACGTGGTCGCAGGCTTTTACCACGACCATCTTTTCGTGGGTAAGGACGATGCGCTGAAGGCCATGGACACCTTGCGCTCGCTAGCGACGAACGCCTGATCCCGCCCATTCCTGAACTGATCGAGGCCCGACATCATGTGGCAAAGTTACCTCAACGGCCTGCTGGTTTCTCTCGGGCTGATCATGGCCATCGGCACCCAGAACGCCTACGTGCTGGCGCAAAGTCTGCGTCGCGAACACCACCTTTCCGTGGCCTTGCTGTGCATCGTGTGCGATGCCGTACTGGTGGCCGCCGGTGTGTTCGGGCTGGCCAATGTGCTAGCCCACAACCCGACGCTGCTGGCGGTGGCGCGCTGGGGCGGGGTGGTGTTTCTGCTGTGGTACGGCGCCATGGCCCTGCGCCGTGCATTGTCGCCGCAGAGTCTTGCTCAGCGCGATGCCGACGGCCAGCGGTCACGCCGCGCGGTATTGCTGACCGCGTTGGCGGTAACGTTGCTCAACCCGCACGTTTATCTCGATACGGTGCTGCTGATCGGCTCGCTCGGCGCGCAACAAGCGGTGCCCGGCGCCTATGTGGCCGGAGCGGCGAGCGCATCAGTCGTGTGGTTTTCCACGTTGGCGATTGGCGCCGCCTGGCTGGCCCCGTGGCTGGCACGCCCAACGACTTGGCGCCTGCTGGACCTGATGGTCGCGGTGATGATGTTCAGCGTGGCGGTGCAATTGATCAGAACGGCATGAACATCGGTCTGGTGCGATGCGCATTTCGGCGCAACGCGCTGGAACCTCTATCCCCTACAGTTGTTGCGTGGTTAAGGTCAGGGGCCGGTGCTATGATCCAGCCCCTGCGCTGCAAAGAGTACAAACTCGCCAGCGTAAGTTCTGTCTGGCCGCCCGTGATCGGCCTTGCGCAAACCGCAACTGACCTGATTAGGAGAATTACCATGGCTTTTGAATTGCCTCCGCTGCCGTACGCACATGATGCTCTGGCACCGCACATCTCCAAGGAAACTCTGGAATACCACCACGACAAGCACCACAACACCTATGTCGTGAACCTGAACAACCTGGTGCCAGGCACCGAGTTCGAAGGCAAGACTCTGGAAGAAATCGTCAAGACCTCTTCGGGCGGTATCTTCAACAACGCCGCTCAAGTCTGGAACCACACGTTCTACTGGAACTGCCTGGCGCCAAACGCCGGCGGCCAACCGACTGGCGCCCTGGCTGACGCGATCAACGCCGCCTTCGGCTCGTTCGACAAGTTCAAGGAAGAATTCAGCAAGACGTCCATCGGCACCTTCGGCTCCGGCTGGGGCTGGCTGGTGAAGAAAGCCGACGGCTCCCTGGCACTGGCCAGCACCATCGGCGCCGGCAACCCGATCACCAGCGGCGACACCCCGCTGCTGACCTGCGATGTCTGGGAACACGCTTACTACATCGACTACCGTAACCTGCGTCCAAAGTACGTCGAGGCGTTCTGGAACCTGGTGAACTGGAAGTTCGTTGCCGAGCAGTTCGAAGGCAAAAGCTTCACCGCCTGATGAATGCTTGAATGCTCGAATAAAAAAAGCCCGGCACGTCCGGGTTTTTTTTCGCCTTCTCTTTGTCGTTTATGTATTGTCTGGAAGCGATAGCCGACTAATATCAAATTCCGTGCTGATTCAAACGGCTGGGCTCAAGTTTTCCCCGCGTACGACCGACACTGTACGGATAGCCTGAGTGGCATGCCTATTAACTGTTTTCCCGATTGATGGGGTCACGCGCACGCCAGAAGCGCCTGACCCGAATGCCTGCATTGCAAGTGCTTGCACGCAGTCAGCCCGCTATCAGCATGGATGAAGGAATGGCCATTTGAAGCTGGAACTCAAACACAGCTTGTCGGTGAAGCTGCTTCGCGTTGTGCTGCTTTCAGCGCTGATCGTGGGGGTCGTGCTCAGTTGCGCACAGATCGTCTACGACGCGTACAAAACCCGCCAGGCCGTTGCCACGGATGCGGCACGAATCCTCGACATGTTTCGCGACCCGTCGACCCAGGCCGTCTATAGCCTGGACCGGGAAATGGGCATGCAGGTCATCGAAGGGCTGTTTCAGGACAAGGCCGTGCGCCAGGCGTCCATCGGTCATCCGAACGAAACGGTGCTTGCCGAGAAATCCCGCGACCTTGAAGCCACCCCCACCCGCTGGCTGACCGATCTGATCCTTGGCCAGGAACGAAGCTTCACCACGCAACTGGTTGGCCGCAGCCCGTACAGCGAATATTACGGCGACCTGCGCATCACCCTGGACACCGCCACATACGGCGAAACCTTTCTCACCAATTCCATGATCATTTTCATTTCCGGCGTATTGCGCGCGCTGGCGATGGGGCTGGTGCTGTACCTGGTTTATCACTGGCTGCTGACCAAACCGCTGTCGAGAATCATCGAGCACCTGACCAGCATCAACCCCGACCGCCCCAGCGAACACCAACTGCCCTTGCTCAAAGGCCACGAAAAAAACGAGCTGGGGGTCTGGGTCAACACCGCCAACCAACTGCTGGCGTCCATCGAGCGCAACACCACCCTGCGCCACGAGGCTGAGTCCAGCCTGCTGCGGATGGCCCAATACGACTTCCTTACCGGTCTGCCCAACCGGCTGCAACTGCAGAAGCAGCTGGACAAAATCCTCGTCGACTCCGGAAAGGTGCAGCACCGCGTCGCCGTGTTGTGCGTCGGTCTGGATGACTTCAAAGGCATCAACGAACAATTCAGTTATCAGGCCGGCGATCAGTTGCTGCTGGCCCTCGCCGATCGATTGCGCAGCCACAGTGGCCGCCTCGGCGCCCTTGCCCGCTTGGGCGGCGACCAGTTCGCGCTGGTTCAGGCCGATATCGAACAGCCCTACGAAGCTGCCGAGCTGGCGCAGAACATTCTGGACGATCTGGAAGCGCCCTTCGCCGTCGATCAGCAGGAGATTCGTCTGCGCGCCACCATCGGCATCACGCTGTTCCCCGAAGATGGCGACAGCACCGAGAAGCTGCTGCAGAAAGCCGAACAGACCATGACGCTGGCCAAGACCCGCTCGCGCAATCGCTACCAGTTTTATATCGCCAGCGTCGACAGCGAGATGCGCCGTCGTCGCGAGCTGGAAAAAGACCTGCGCGAAGCCATGGCCCGCGAGCAGTTTCATCTGGTCTATCAGCCGCAGATCAGCTATCGCGATCACGGTGTGGTCGGCGTCGAGGCCTTGATTCGCTGGATTCACCCGGAACATGGCTTCGTGCCGCCTGACCTGTTCATCCCGTTGGCCGAGCAGAACGGCACCATTATCGCCATTGGCGAGTGGGTGCTGGATCAGGCCTGCAAACAGCTGCGCGAATGGCACGATCAGGGCTTCAGCGACCTGCGCATGGCGGTGAACCTGTCCACCGTGCAGCTGCACCACGCCGAACTGCCACGGGTGGTGAACAACCTGCTGCAGATCTACCGCCTGCCGCCCCGAAGCCTGGAGCTGGAAGTCACGGAAACCGGCCTGATGGAAGACATCACCACCGCTGCGCAACACCTGTTGAGCCTGCGCCGCTCCGGGGCGTTGATCGCCATTGATGACTTCGGCACCGGTTATTCATCGCTGAGTTATCTGAAAAGCCTGCCGCTGGACAAGATCAAGATCGACAAAAGCTTCGTGCAGGACCTGCTCGACGACGATGACGACGCCACGATCGTGCGTGCCATCATTCAGCTCGGAAAAAGCCTGGGCATGCAGGTGATTGCCGAAGGCGTGGAGACCGCCGAGCAAGAGGCGTACATCATTTCCGAGGGTTGCCACGAAGGTCAGGGCTATTTTTACAGCAAGCCACTGCCGGCGCGGGAGCTGCTGGCTTACCTGAAGCAAGCCCAGCGCACTCACAGCGAGGCGCTATAGCACGTCTGCCTTCCGACACGAATGCAGCCGCTGTGCAGATTCTCCCTGCCATTCTGAAGCCGCAGCTCAGACCTCCTTTGAAACAGCTTGAAATATCTCCCTCCGACTGCCTGGGCAAATGGCCTTTACACCGAATGCAAATCTTTCGCATTATGGCGCAGCATTTTTTGGCGTTCGCCACCGTTTACACCTCTTCTCGATGCAGGATTCCGTCATGATTCGTATGCCCCTGGCAACCGCAAGTCTGCTGGCTGTCGCTATTGCTCTGGCCGGTTGTGATCAAGGCAAGGACAAACCCGCCGCTGCAGCGCCTGCGCCGGCACCTGCCGCAGCCGCCCCGGCGCCAGCCCCGACCTCCGCCGCCGCACCTGCCCAGTCCAGCGAAGCCGCCACTAAAGCAGTGGTCGCCAACTACGCCAACATGGTATTTGCCGTCTTCAGCGACGCCGAATCCACTGCCAAAAACCTCAGCACGGCAGTCGACGCTTTCCTCGCCACCCCCAATGACCAGACCCTGAAAGCAGCGCGTGCAGCGTGGGTCGCGGCGCGCGTCCCTTACATGCAAAGCGAAGTGTTCCGCTTCGGCAACACCCTCATCGACGACTGGGAAGGTCAGGTGAACGCATGGCCGCTGGACGAAGGCCTGATCGACTACGTCGCCAAGGATTACCAGCATGCGCTGGGCAACCCGGGCGCCACCGCCAACATCATCGCCAACAAGTCGGTGCAAGTGGGCGAGGACAAAGTCGACGTCAGCGAAATCACCCCTGAAAAACTCGCCAGCCTCAACGAGCTCGGCGGTTCGGAAGCCAACGTAGCGACCGGTTATCACGCCATCGAATTCCTGCTCTGGGGCCAGGACCTGCACGGCACCGGCCCAGGCGCCGGCGAGCGTCCGGCCAGCGATTACATTGAAGGCCAGGGCGGCACCGGCGGCCACAACGACCGCCGTCGTGCCTACCTGAAAGCAGCCACCGACCTGCTGGTGAGCGACCTCGAAGAAATGGTCAACAACTGGAAGCCGGGGGTCGCCGACAACTACCGCGCCACGCTGGAAGCAGAATCCGGCGAGAGCGGGCTGCGCAAAATGCTGTTCGGCATGGGCAGTCTGTCCCTGGGTGAACTGGCGGGCGAGCGCATGAAAGTCGCGCTGGAGGCCAATTCCAGCGAGGACGAGCACGATTGCTTCAGCGACAACACCCACAACTCGCACTTCTATAACGGCCTGGGCATCCGCAACGTTTACCTGGGCGAATACACCCGCGTCGACGGCAGCAAAGTGACCGGCCCAAGCCTGTCTTCGCTGGTGGCCAAGGCCGATGCCGCGACCGACCAGACTGTGCGTGCCGACCTCGACGCGACTCAGGCAAAGCTGCAGGTCATCGTCGACCACGCCAACAAGGGCGAGCATTTCGACCAGCTCATCGCGGCGGGCAATACAGCCGGCAACGAGGTGGTGCGCGACGCCATCGCCGCGCTGGTCAAACAGACCGGCGCCATCGAGCAAGCGGCTGGCAAGCTGGGCATCACCGACCTGAACCCGGACAACGCCGACCACGAGTTCTGATCCACTCCACGTCCGCGTCAACGCCTATGGAGCCGCCACTTCCGGAGTGAAGTCGGCCCCACTGCAAACGAATGCCGACCCGACCACGGGCCGGCATTTTTTTGGTCAATCGACGCTTCAAACCCCACCAAAACGGACCTTACCCAGGGACCGATCTGTAAGCTTTGTAGGGCATTTCCTGTTCGTTCCTTGTCGGATTGAACACGCCTCCCCCGCCGCCGATCATGCGCACTTCCTTGCCCCCACCCTATCCAGGAGGAGACAGAAAGTGCCCAAGAGAAACAATAAAAGGCGCCGCGTCAGTAAGCTCAAAGCCAACGATTACGGTATCCACCTGCTGGTCGGCGTCAAGGGCCCGCGTGCCTGGAAGGTGACGATCTACCGCGATGGCAGGACCTTCAACCGGCTTTTTTCGTTCTCCCGCTACGGCGGCCGTGATCCGGCACGACAAGCCGCCGACGCCTGCCGTGACCAGTTGCTGCTGGCCCACTTGCCCAAGCTCAGCCGCGACATCCGTCAACGCATCATTGCCACCAACACCAGCGGCTATCCGGGGGTGCATTACCGCTGCTACACCGGCATCGCCTATTGGGTAGCGCGGACCACGCTGCGCAACGGCAGCAGTGTCACCAAGTCGTTCAGGGTCGAACATTACGGTTACGAGAGGGCCAAGGAGCTGGCGATCCGCGAACGGGAACGGCAGCTCGACGGGATTGGCGATTACCGGTCATTCAAGGTGGTCGAGGGCGAACGGCGTCTCATGCAACTGCTGGTGGAAAACCCGGCCCTGGAGATCGCCGGGGCGTGAGTTTTGCCGGCCCGCTGCCTGCGGATGATTTGGTAACAACACGTTACGAGAGGACCTTCAAACGCTAATCCCTCTTATTCATAAAACACGGGGCTGGTAAGCTTGCTCGCCCCGATTTCCTCCCCTTTGCAGGACCTGTATGACTGCGCGGTTCCGTCCCTCGTTTCTCCTGCTGATGGCGCTGGCCGTCAGTGGGTGCGATGACGCCCCGCGTTTCACCGCCGCCGAGCCCGGCGAGTCGCGCTCTGGCGGCGCCACCACCGTCAACAAAAGCGACCGCAATGCGTTTTCCCTGCCATCGGCCAACCTGTCGCCCGCTCGGCGGCTGGACTTCAGCGTCGGCAACAGCTTCTTTCGCAACCCTTGGGTAATAGCACCCTCAACGACCACCGCCCGCGACGGGCTGGGTCCGCTGTTCAACACCAACGCCTGCCAGAACTGCCACATCAAAGACGGCCGCGGCCATCCGCCCGAGCCCGGCGCCGATAACGCCGTGTCCATGCTGGTGCGCCTGTCGATTCCCGACGATCCGGCATTTGCCGAACACATCAAGCAGTTGGGCCTGACGCCCGAGCCTGTGTACGGCAAGCAGCTGCAGGACATGGCCATCCCCGGCGTGACGCCCGAAGGCAAGGTTCGGGTCGACTACGATTCAATGACCGTGCATTTTCGCGACGGCACCCCGGTGCATCTGCGCCGCCCTACCCTGCAGATCACCCAGCCCGGTTACGGCCCCATGCACCCGCAGACCCGAGCTTCCGCGCGCATCGCCCCGCCGATGATCGGCCTTGGGCTTCTGGAAGCCATCCCTCAAGCCGCGATTCTGGCCAACGCCAACCCGAACGATGAACAGGGCACCGGCATCACCGGCAAACCCAACTGGGTGTGGGACGACGCGCAGCAGAAATCCGTCCTCGGTCGTTTCGGCTGGAAAGCCTCCCAGCCGAGCATCAAACAGCAAAATGCCCACGCACTGGTGGGGGACATGGGCCTGACGTCCACCTTGATGCCGGTCGACGACTGCACGCCGTCGCAGACCGCGTGCCGTGCCGCGCCCAACGGCAACGGCCCGAATGGTGAGCCGGAAGTCAGCGACAACATTCTGCGGCTGATCACCTTCTACACCCGCAACCTCGGCGTGCCGGCGCGTCGCGACGTGGCCAACCCCCAGGTGCTGGCGGGCAAGAATCTGTTTTTCAAGGCGGGATGCCAGCAATGCCACACGCCGCAATTCACCACCTCCGCCGATGCCGCCGAGCCTGAGCTGGCGAATCAGGTCATTCGCCCTTACACCGATCTGCTGCTGCATGACATGGGCGAAGGCCTGGCCGACAACCTCAGCGAATTTCAGGCCAGCGGCCAGCAGTGGCGCACGCCGCCTTTGTGGGGCATCGGCCTGACGCAAGCCGTCAGTGGCCACACGCAGTTTCTGCACGACGGGCGCGCCCGCAACCTGATGGAGGCCGTGCTCTGGCACGGCGGCGAGGCGCTGCCCGCGCAACGTCAGGTGTTGGCCTTCGACGCGGAACAACGCGCGGCGCTGCTGGCGTTTTTGAATTCTCTCTAACGTATTTCTGAAGATAAGGAGTCGGGCATGTTCCGCCCCAAGTTGTTGCTCACCAGCCTCGCCGCATTGGCTCTGGGCGCGTGCGCGCCGTCGGACCCGCAAGCCGTGACGTCTGCCGCCATCGCCAGTCAGGTTATCCTGCCGACCTACAGCCGTTGGGTCGATGCCGACCGGCAACTGGCGATCAGTGCGCTGTCCTACTGCCAGGGCAAATCCGACCTGGACACCGCCCGCGCCGACTTCCTCCACGCACAAAAAGCCTGGGCCGAGCTGCAACCGCTGCTGATCGGGCCGCTGGCCGAAGGCAACCGCGCGTGGCAGATTCAGTTCTGGCCGGACAAGAAGAACCTCGTCGGTCGTCAGGTCGAGCAACTGGTTACCGCACAGCCGCAGATCAGTGCCGACGCGCTGGGCAAGTCCAGCGTGGTGGTGCAGGGCCTCTCGGCCTATGAATACATCCTGTTCGACGCGGACATCGACATGGCCAACGCCGAGCAGAAAGCCCGCTACTGCCCGCTGCTGGTGGCCATTGGCGAGCGTCAGAAGGCGTTGGCCGAAGACATCCTCACCAGTTGGAACAGCAACGACGGCATGCTCGCTCAGCTGAGCAAGTTTCCCAATCAGCGCTATGCCGATTCCCACGAAGCCATCGCCGAGTTGCTGCGCGTGCAAGTGACTGCGCTGGACTCGTTGAAGAAAAAACTCGGCACCCCGCTCGGCCGTGGCACCAAGGGCGTGCCGCAGCCATTTCAGGCCGAAGCCTGGCGCAGCAAGGCTTCGCTCAGCAGCTTGCAGGCGAGTCTGGCCAGTGCCCAGACGGTCTGGGCCGGTGTCGATAACAAGGGTTTGCGCGGGCTGTTGCCCAAAGAGCAGAAGCCTTTGGCCGACAAGATCGATGCCGCCTACGCTGAGAGCAATAGACAACTGGCCGCGTTGAAACCACCGCTCGGGGATCTGCTGGCCACCGAAGAAGGCCGTCAGCAGCTCAACGCTTTCTACGACAGCCTCAACGTGGTTCATCGCCTGCACGAAGGCGAGCTGGCCAAAGCGTTGGGCATTCAACTGGGCTTCAACGCCAATGATGGTGACTGATATGTTGCGACGTCAGGCTCTGGGTCTGGGCAGCCTGCTGCTCAGCGCCGTCACGTTTGGCGGCTGGACACTGTTCGCGAAAAAAGGCGAAAGTCCGCTGCTGTTGTCCGCTCGGGACGATGGCAACGGCCAGCACTTCGCCGTGGGCTATCGCGTCGACGGCACGCAGGTTTTCGCCACCGCCGTCGCCCAGCGCTGTCACGACATCATCAATCACCCCAATCTGCCGATCGCGCTGTTCGTCGCGCGCCGGCCGGGGACCGAGAGTTACCTGATCGACCTGCGGGACGGTCGCTTGCTGCAGACCATCACCTCGCAACCCCACCGACACTTCTACGGCCACGCCGTCATTCACAAAGACGGCGAATGGTTGTACGCCACCGAAAACGACACGACGGAACCGGGCCGTGGACTGTTGGGCGTGTATCGATTCGTGGATGAGCGGCTGCAACGCACCGGGGAAATTTCCACCCATGGTGTAGGGCCGCATCAGGTTTCATGGATGCCGGACGGCGAAACCCTTGTAGTCGCCAACGGCGGCATTCGCACCGAGGCCGAGAGCCGCGTCGAAATGAACCTCGACGCCATGGAGCCCAGTCTGGTGCTGATGCAACGCGACGGCACGCTGTTGAGCAAAGAGACCCTGGCCCAGCAGATGAACAGCGTGAGGCATATGGCGATTGCCAGCGACGGCACGATTGTCGCGGGCCAGCAGTTCATGGGGCCCTCCCACGAATCCGCCGAGTTGCTCGCCATCAAGCGACCGGGCCAACCGTTCCAGGCCTTTCCGGTGGCGGAGCAGCAGTTGCAGGCCATGGCGCATTACACCGCCAGCGTTGCCATTCACAACGACCTGCGGCTGGTGGCACTGACCGCACCGAGGGGCAACCGCTTCTTTATCTGGGATCTGGACAGCGGCGCGCTGAAGCTCGACGCACCGCTGCCTGATTGCGCCGGAGTGGGTGCTGTGACCGATGGCTTTGTCGTGACCTCGGGCCAAGGCCGCTGCCGTTTCTATGACTGCCGCGAGACAGCGCTGGTCGCCAAGCCGCTGGAGCTGCCGGCGGGGTTGTGGGACAACCATTTGCATTTGGTTTGATTGGGGATATGCGGCGGCCAGGCGGCAGCGGTGCAATGAGAAACCTCATTCATTTGCCGTCGCCCCCCAGGCGAACCTTCTGCATCTTTTCAAAGTCAGGCACCGCTCGCCCGTCGAACTGCTTCGTTCCATCGGGATAAACGAAAGTGATGTAATCACCCCTTTTGTGTTTTTTGGGCTCCGCCGATCGCACCACGTAGTCTCTATGCAGTACGGGCTCGAAATATATGTTTCGAGCTTGACGTGCCTCGTAGGTAAACGTACCTCCTTCCTCATCGGCAAGCATGGCCCACTTCTGATGCCCCCGAATGTAACTTTCGTGTATCCATGGATAGTAATCTTTCACAACATTCAGATCAGGCCCCTCTGCCGTCCAGGAATAGCCCGTTTGAAGTTGAGGATTATTGTGATCGAACACCACAATGATGTTCCCACCTGCCCCCTCTATTACGTCCTCCCCCAAGACATTGGGCACAGGGTACGAAACGCCGAACCTTACGTTGCTTAAATGCCACTCGCATGGACCACCACCGTCAACAAATAACTGTGCGGTAAAGGTGTCGTCATTTCCTGCACGCTTGAGCTCCATCTCATACCCGTTGTATCCATCAAGCGGTTCGGGACGCCCGTTACTGTCGTGCGCAATGCGTTTACAGATTGAGGACCGGTACATGACATGCATTGCGTCAGTTATCAGGTCCTTGGGCACCTTGACCGTAATAGTCACCTTCTCGCCTCCCGGGGTGGGAGAAAAGCTGAGGTCTTTCGCGCAGCCACCCACGGAACCGAATATCAGAAGACAGGCCACGGTAGTTCTTGAACATGAAGCAAAACTAAACATTCCATGCCCCTGATGTACTGACACTCGCATCAAGACGCAACAAAGCTTCGGGGCCGCCTTCTGCTTGCCGTGTCACTTCCAGTGCAGCACAGACTTCTTCATGCATCACAAGAAACAGACGATTGCGTTCTAGCTCATCTTCTGGAGCAGTGCTGCCGTGATTAACCATCTGATCCTTGAAGCGCTTGATCCTGGACTGTGCGGCGAGAGGGGGCTCACGATCAGGTTTAATGGCGGCAAGCAAGCGGCGGGTGATATGCGCCATATACTCGCCCATCATGTGGTTACCGATGCCCAGCAGCCCTCCCGGCTTGACGTTTTTATAGGGTGGGAATAATCGCGCACGCGCATCTGGTTGCAGGCTGCCCATAAAACGGAGTTGCGATTGCTCACTTTTTTTATTTTCCATCTTGTTGAGACTTGGCACCAGGTACAGGTTAGGCCGCTCGCGCAGGCGGGTTTTTATGGTGTTGTAATAGGGTGCCCCAAGACCATCCTTGCTACCTTGCGCCGCATAGTCAGAGCCGCGACTCTGCATGTGCTGCTCTACCCGGTATAGCATGGCGAGTTCCCCGTGATGGGCGTAAGGATCACCAAATTCTACAAGGTCGTTGGCGAGGGCTTGACCCATTGACCAGGCGAAACCCAACGTCGTGCCTAAGGGGCCATACAAGCCATAGAGGTAGTTGTCGAGGTCAGCTTCAGGCGGCACGCTGGGAATCGTGTCGGTATCATTCACGTGACGATAGTGGTCCACCTCCGCTAACCCCTTGATCGCAGCGAGGGTAAACGTGCGAGGCATGCCGTAGGTGTACAGAAGTGGGCTGCTGTCCTTCAGCGTGGCTGCATGTATTAGCCCTAGAGCGCCACCCAAACTATGGCCGCAAATGAATAAGTCCCTACCGGCACTTCTGGCAGGAAGTAATTTATCGAAGTGCTCACTGAATAGATTCTGAGCAACTGCAAAGGCTCTTCGAAACCCTAAATGAACTCGGCCCTCAAGTCCCAAGGCTGTGCACGGTTCCTTTGGAGCACAGGCTTCTTTTAGCCCAGGCTGGACAGGTCGAAAGGTAAGGTCGGTGGCAAGGTCAGGAGCGTGAATGCGATCAAAATCAGTCCCTCGCCAAGCCACCAGCATGTGGGTAGCGTTGCGGACGTAGAAGAGTTGAGTATCGCCCTGAGGAATGGCTACTTTGGTACTGTTCAACACTTCGCAAGACTCATATCGGTCATCAAAAGGGACGTCGGCGACGACACAGGGCCAGTTCTTCCCCCCATCCCAAACCCGCGGCGTTCGTGACATGTCCAGACACTGCCGCGCAAAAAACTCTGCAGGGGCGCCGTGCCGCGTTTTGTCCTCATTGCTGTACGACAGAATGCTCATCAGCCCCAGGTTGTAGGCATTCGCCAAGCTGTACCTTTTCTGCTTGTGCAGCACCAGTGACCACGCCCGAAACGGACAGACCTCCAATACATGACGTCGGTCGAGCGCTTCGTAAGGCGCGGTGAAACCCGAGAAGCTTGCATCAGGAAAATGGTAAGCAGGCAATGGCTTGTGCTTCGCCAATTCAGGCCTGACAACCGGCAGCCCATCGCACAACTGCCCGATTCGCAGGTAGTGGTAATCATGGCCTTGCTCATGCGCTGTCTTTTCAACAGGCGAAAAACCTGAACGCTGCTCGCCATACAGCGGCGTGCTCTCACCGAACCCGGGCCTATCGGGCTCAGGGCGAACAGCTCGCAAACGCCTTTGTTGCAGCACCTCAGCTAACGGCGTTGCCGGCATCAGCAACGTCATGTCGAGTGGGTAAAGATCCTCAAGCCGAATAACACCTTCGGCATCGGTGATACCTGTGAATTCGGGAACGCATCCATCCCGCACCGCCTGATTGACGGCCCGCCACGGCAGATTGGCCAATGGCTCGCCGAGTTCGTCCACCAGTTGAAATTCAACCCAGTGTTTTTTCTGCGGGCCGGCGGTCACGGCCTTGTAGGTGCAAAATATATCGGTTTGGTGCTGTCTGTCGCTCATGACGGATCCTTCCTCATTGACAGTATGAAGTTGCTTCAGGTAGTCGTGCATCGCGGCAGGCGGTAAGTCCGCTGCGCGTCAAAGCGAGCGAAGATGCGTGATTTGAAAGTGCGACTCCATAGGGGAAACACGAAGGGGACGCGTCCTAACGAAGATCCGGAATCGCCCTACACGAATCCAGATTCAGGGCACCACATTTATCAACCGTGCTGCCGGAGCGGGCAGGCGAGCTCCTACAGTC
Organism: Pseudomonas sp. NPDC078416; assembly: GCF_050268485.1. NCBI lineage: Bacteria > Pseudomonadati > Pseudomonadota > Gammaproteobacteria > Pseudomonadales > Pseudomonadaceae > Pseudomonas > Pseudomonas sp. NPDC078416. The sequence continues at coordinate 84,838 of NZ_JBNNGV010000018.1, forward strand.
CGCGGGAAGCGCCCTCAAAATCCACCACTGCCACTGGCAACTAAATCGCGACAAGACTAACGTGCTCGCCTGATTCATCGGTTTTCCAAGGAAGTGGAATATGTTGCGTCGCCGCATGTTGATCATGTTGGGCATTGTCCTGATCGTGGTGCTGGCCCTGGGCGGGTATAAGGCGTTTTCGGTCTATCAGCAGATCCAGCAATTCACGGCGCCGAAGCCGCCGATCAATGTCGCGGTGGCCGTTGTCGAGGAGCGGCCGTGGCAGAATCGTCTGCCGGCCATCGGCACGCTCAAGGCATCCCAGGGCGTGGACCTGTCGCTGGAAATCGCGGGCACGGTCAAGGCTGTGCAGTTCGAATCCGGCCAGAAGGTCAAGGTCGGTCAGCCACTGCTGCAGCTCGACAGCGATGTGGAAAAAGCCCTGCTGGGCACCGCCGAAGCGGACCTCGGTCTGGCGCAGGTCGAGTACGGACGCGGCAGCAAACTGGTCGGCGAATCCGCCATCTCCCGCGGCGACTTCGACAAGCTCGCCGCCACCCAGAAGAAAGCCGCTGCCACCGTCGCGCAACTGAATGCCTCCCTGGCGAAGAAGCGCATCCTCGCGCCCTTCAGTGGCACCATCGGCATTCGTCAGGTCGACGTCGGCGACTATCTTGCCAGTGGCACGGTAATCGCCACGCTCCAAGACCTGACCAGCCTGTACGCGGACTTCTTCGTGCCCGAGCAAATGCTGCCGAAGCTGGCCGTCGGCCAAGAGGTGCAGGTGAGCGTCGCGGCCTACCCTGACCGCGTATTCACTGCGCGCATCAGCGCCATCAATCCCAAGGTTGAAGACACCACCCGCAACGTGCTGATTCGCGCCACCCTGCCTAACCCCGACAGCCAACTGCTGCCCGGTATGTTTACCAGCGTGCAGGTCCTACTCGGGCAGGACACGCAGCAATCGGTGCTGCCGGAAAGCACGATCACCTACACGCTGTACGGCAACTCGGTCTATGTCGTGGTGCCGAAAAAGAACGCCGACGGCCAACCGGAGAAGAACAGCAAAGGTGAGCCTCAGCTCATGGTCGAACGACGCTTCGTCGAGACCGGCGAACGGCGCGGCGGGTTGGTGATCATCAGCAAAGGATTGAAAAGCGGCGAGCAAGTGGTCACCGGCGGTCAGCTCAAACTGGATAACGGCGCCGCAGTTGCTATCGCGGCTGACCCGGCGACAGCGGCTAAAACCATTCCGGCGGCGCAGGACAGTCAGCCAAAAGCTGACTGATCAAGGAATCGATCATGGCGTTTACAGACCCGTTCATCCGTCGCCCGGTACTCGCCAGCGTGATCAGCCTGTTGATCGTGCTGCTGGGTTTTCAGGCGTTCAGCAAGCTCACCATCCGCCAGTACCCGCAGATGGAAAACGCGCTGATCACCGTGACCACCGCTTACCCCGGCGCCAACGCCGAAACCATCCAGGGCTATATCACTCAACCGCTGCAGCAGAGTCTGGCCAGCGCCGAAGGCATCGACTACATGACCTCGGTCAGTCGGCAGAACTTCTCGGTCATTTCCATTTATGCGCGTATCGGCTCCAACAGCGACCGTCTCTACACCGAGCTGCTGGCCAAGGCCAACGAGGTCAAGAACAAGCTGCCCCAGGACGCCGAAGACCCGGTGCTGAGCAAGGAAGCCGCCGACGCCTCGGCACTGATGTACATCAGCTTTTACAGCGCCGAGCTGAGCAACCCGCAGATCACCGATTACCTGTCCCGGGTCATTCAGCCGAAGCTGGCGACACTGCCAGGCATGGCCGAAGCCGAGATTCTGGGCAATCAGGTGTTTGCCATGCGCTTGTGGCTCGACCCGGTGAAGCTCGCCGGTTTCGGCCTGACCGCCAGCGACGTCACCGAAGCGGTGCGCAAGTACAACTTCCTGTCCGCGGCGGGCGAGGTGAAAGGCGAGTACGTGGTCACCAGCGTCAACGCCAGCACCGACCTGAAATCCCCCGAGACCTTCGCGGCCATCCCGCTCAAGACCGTGGGCGACAGCCGCGTGCTGCTGGGCGATGTGGCACGAGTGGAAATGGGCGCCGAGAACTACGACACGGTCAGCTCGTTCGACGGCACGCCGTCGGTGTACATCGGCATCAAGGGCACGCCCAGCTCGAACCCGCTGGACGTGATCAAGGAAGTGCGGCGCATCCTCCCGGAGCTGGAAGCCCAGTTACCGCCGAGCCTCAAAGCGTCCATTGCCTACGACGCCACGCTGTTCATTCAGGCCTCGATCCACGAAGTGGTGAAGACCCTGATCGAAGCGGTGCTCATCGTCATCGTCGTGGTATTCCTGTTCCTGGGCGCCCTGCGTTCGGTGCTGATCCCGGTAATCACCATCCCGCTGTCGATGATCGGCGTGCTGTTCTTCATGCAGTTGATGGGCTATTCGATCAATTTGCTGACGCTGCTGGCGATGGTGCTGGCCATCGGGCTGGTGGTGGACGACGCCATTGTGGTGGTGGAAAACATCCATCGGCACATCGAGGAAGGCAAGACACCCTTCGATGCGGCCATCGAGGGCGCCCGCGAGATCGCCATGCCGGTGGTGTCGATGACCATCACGCTGGCAGCGGTGTACGCGCCCATCGGTTTTCTGGAGGGACTGACCGGTGCGCTGTTCAAGGAGTTCGCGCTGACGCTGGCCGGCGCCGTGGTGATCTCCGGGATCGTCGCGCTGACCCTGTCGCCGATGATGTGCGCCGTGCTCCTGCGCCGGGACGAGAACCCCAGCGGCCTGGCGCACAAGCTCGATCACGCCTTCGAAAGCCTGAAGGTCCGTTATCAACGCCTGCTTCACGGCACGCTGAATACGCGGCCGGTGGTCATCGTGTTCGCGGTGCTGGTGCTGTGCCTGATTCCGGTGTTTCTCAAGCTGAGCCAGTCGCAACTGGCGCCGGATGAGGACCAGGGCATCATTTTCATGATAGCCACTGCGCCGCAGCCGACGAACCTCGATTACATGAATAAATACACCGACCAATTCATCAGCATTTTCAAAGCGTTCCCCGAGTACTACTCGTCGTTCCAGATCAATGGCTTCAATGGGGTGCAGACCGGCATTGGCGGCTTCCTGCTCAAGCCATGGGATGAGCGCAGCCGCACGCAAATGGAGTTGCTGCCCCAGGTGCAGGCCAAGCTCGACGGCATCACCGGGCTGCAGGTTTTTGGCTTCAACCTGCCGTCGTTGCCCGGCACAGGCCAAGGACTGCCGTTTCAGTTCGTGATCAACACACCTGGCGACTACGCCGCGCTGCTGGAGGTGACGGATCGCATCAAGAAACGCGCCGCCGAATCGGGCAAATTCGCGTTTCTGGACGTTGACCTGGCGTTCGACAAACCGGAAGTGGTGGTCGACATCGACCGCGCCAAAGCCGCGCAGATGGGCGTGTCGATGCAGGACCTTGGCGGCACTCTGGCGACGCTGCTGGGCGAGGCGGAGATCAACCGATTTACCATCGACGGGCGCAGCTACAAGGTCATCGCCCAGGTCGAGCGGGCCTACCGCGACAACCCGGCGTGGCTGGCGAATTACTACGTCAAGAACGCTGACGGCAAGATGCTGCCGCTGTCGACGCTGATCACCGTCAGCGATCGGGCCAGGCCGCGGCAGCTCAATCAGTTCCAGCAGCTCAACTCGGCGATCATTTCCGGCTTCCCGCTGGTGAGTCAGGCTGAGGCAATTGAGTTGTTGAGACAGATCGCCATCGAAGAATCGCCGCCGGGTTTTGCCTACGACTATGCTGGCGCCTCTCGCCAGTACGTCCAGGAAGGCAATGCGCTGTGGGTGACGTTCGGCCTGGCCCTGGCGATCATTTTCCTGGTGCTGGCCGCGCAGTTCGAGAGCTTCCGCGATCCGCTGGTGATTCTGGTGACGGTACCGCTGTCCATCTGTGGCGCATTGATTCCGCTGTTCCTCGGCATTTCGTCACTGAACATCTATACGCAGGTGGGCCTGGTCACGCTGATCGGGTTGATCAGCAAGCACGGCATCCTGATCGTGGAATTCGCCAACCAGCTGCGCCGCGACAAGGGCCTGACCGCGCGGGAAGCGGTGGAGGAAGCCGCAGCGATTCGTCTGCGGCCCGTGTTGATGACCACCGCCGCGATGGTGTTCGGCATGGTGCCGCTGATTCTCGCCACCGGCGCGGGCGCGGTCAGCCGGTTCGACATCGGAACGGTGATTGCCACGGGCATGTCGGTGGGGACGTTGTTCACGCTGTTTGTGCTGCCGTGCGTGTATACGCTGCTGGCGCGGCCGGATGATGCGCGGCCCGATAGCAGTGCCATTGGCGATGCGGGTGCTCATACGAGTAGCGGTGCCTGACGCAATTCTGTAGGAGCCGGCTTGCTGGCGAACGCGTTCGTCCAGATACCTCATTGGCGTCTGCCGTAACCGGTTCGCCAGCAAGCCGGCTCCTACAGATCACATCAAGCCGATAGATCCCATCAAGCCGATGCCCTGAGTACAGGAGGCGAGCCAGGCACTGACAATCCCGTCTGCAACAAAAAAAGGCCCTGATTTTTCGGGGCCTTTCGGTGAGTGCAGCAGGAAGGAATCAGCCTTGCGGTCCGCTTCCCTGGGCCAGGCCGAACATCAACAGGAGCAGATCATGATCGGGCCGGGCCGTGTCGGACATCCTGGCCACCCGAGGCAGCGGGCAATGGCCTTCGCCATGCACTGCGCTCAAAATCTTCGGCCCGGGCTGATCCCAGGCGGCCAAAGCGATGGAAGTCACCCCCAACGCCCCGACCAAAAACAAACCTCGCGCCATTTCTAACTTCATCGCTGTAAACCTTTGATGGGCCTGCCAAACGCGGTCTCGTAAAAGTAGACCAGCTTGGTCCAGTCCGCAGGCTGAAACGACGAATGGCGACGGAGCTGTTTCATGTCGTGCTGTGCGGCGGCATAGGACGTGAGGCGCTGGCGGCATTTCTCGAGATCGAGCAGTGCAACTTCGGCCTTGGCATTGGCGCCCTCGCCCACCACCCGGACAAAGACGTGCTTGATGTAAATGCAGCTGTGCTGCCAGCGCCCCTTGTGCATGCGGGCCAGATTGCCGGCGATTTCCTGCAGCATTTGCTCATAGACCGCTTCGCCATGCTGCTCGCGACCGCCGGCACGCAGCCAGTTTTCGAATTCGTCGAAACCGTCCAGCGACGCCGTGACCAGCAATGCGCGCCACTCATTGTTCTCGTCGCGCTCGGCACCGCAGAAGACCATGCGCGGCACATTGACGTCGAGCTGGCGAAGACCCTCAAGGGCATCACGTTCGCGCAGCACAGTCGGACGACCAAACGGGTGCAGCCAGCTGCGATAGATATGGCCTGTCTGGCGCTTCACATACAGCAGCCGACCGTTTTCCGAGACGACGCGCTGCACGCCACTTTCACCGCCACGGCGCACGTTGGGCTCTTCCACCCATTCGCCCCGCGTGTTCCAGAAATAGGCGAAGCGGTCCTTGGCGGGGACGGTTAACTCTGTTGCGAAATCCACGGCCATCCTGTTACCTCTTACGTAATAGATACACACGCCACATGGCGTACATCGGCAGGAAATCCAGGCGCTCCTGAATCCGAAACCCTGCCTGTTCAAATTCGGCTTCCACGTTAGCCACCGGCAGCACGAAGCGATTCTGGTAATCATGTTTCGGTCGCGACCCTTCGGCGCGGCGTCGCTTCCAGGCCTTGAAATTGCCATCCACCCACAGCGACACGATCACGCTGTCCCGGCTCACCCGGTGAAACTCCTTCAGCAGCACGGCGCGGTCTTCCGGCTTGCCGATGTGGTGCATCAAGCGCATGCAGAAGATGCTGTCGACGGCGTTGTCCGGCATCTCGATGGCAAACGCCGATGTCTGCAACGGCTGGACGCGTTTGACGACCTCGGCAGGTTGCGACTCGCAGGCAATCTTGACCATCGATGCCGAGTTGTCCGCCCCGATGATCACCCGGTTGGCTTTCTCGGCCAGCACCGGCCAGAAACGTCCGGCGCCACACGGCAGGTCCAGTACCAGACCCGGCTCGCCCGCCAACGCCAGCGCGCGTCGAGCCAGTTGTTTATCCCGGCGATCCGACAAGCGTCTGGCCAGTCCATCGTTGTGTTTGCGCAAATACTTTTTAGCGTGTTCGTCGTCGTACTTTCGTGAAAAATCCAGCTCGATCCGCTTGGTCATGACTGCATCTCCTGAAGTGAGATGGCCAAACTAGGCAGCGGAGCGTCACGCTCAGGTCACATGAATGTGAAAAAAACGTGCGAAAAATTGAAGTTATGTTACGAGATTTTTCAAGGACTTAGGGCCAGCATACGGCCATATTCCGATGAACTTCAGCACCTTTACACAGGGGATACATTCGTCGACGGCAACCGAATGGGCTCCCTGGCAGGCCGCAACCCCATGTCCACGCTGAATCTGCAGCCGTTGGGCTCCATGGTGTCCAGGCTCACCGACCACCCCTGGTTTTCGCAGATTCGCTGCACCAACGACAGTCCCAGGCCCAAACCTTCGCCCCGTTGCTCGGTGCCGCGCACGAACGGCTGAAACATCGCCTCACGCTTTTCTTCCGGGATGCCCACGCCGGAATCCTCAACCATGAACCCGCCCTCACGCAGCGTCAGGCGGATAAAGCCGGTGTCGGTGTAGTGCAACGCATTGCGCAGCAAGTTGCCCATCACGGCATAGAGAAAGGTGGCGTTGTAGGCGGTTTCGGATGGCTCGCCGGGCAGGTATTCCAGGGTCAGCCCTTTGCGTTCGATCGGTTCGCGCCACAGGCTGATCAGTTGTTGGGCAGCACCCTGCAGCGTCAGTTGCGGATGCAGGGCGAGGTCGTCCCGTTGAGTGCGGGCCAGCATCAGGAAGGTCTGCACCAGATCGCGCATCTCCTCGCATGCCCGTGCCACGCGTTCGACCTGGGCCCGTGCGCGCTGGTCCAGCGCCGGGTTTTCCAGCAGCAGCTCACAGGAACTGGCCAGCACCATCAACGGGGTGCGCAACTCGTGGCTGACGTCGCTGGTGAACATCCGTTCGCGGGTCAGGGCATCACGCAGACGGCCCAGTGTGGCGTCGAAGGCCACGGCCAGCTCGCCCACTTCGTCAGCGGCGTAATCAGGGGCCAGGGGCGGCGCGAGGCCGAGCAACTGATCGCGATGCCGAACCTGCCGCGCCAGGCGCACCACCGGCGCCATCACCCGACGCGCCAGTATCCAGCCGAGGAAGACCGCCAGCGCCAGGGCCAGAACAAAGCCCACCAGCACGACGGCGAACAGCACGCGCTCACGCTCTTCGAAATCGCTTTGATCCTGGAGCAGCACGTAGTGGCGACCGTCGACGATCTCAACCATGGCGTGGTAGGACAACGGCCCGCGAAAGACTTCGTGAAAGCCCGGCTCCAGATGACGCAAATCCTTCGGCAGCTCGAAATCCCCAGGGCCGCCGCTGAAGTAAAACAGCTGATCCGGCTCGGGGCGATGGTTCCAGTCGTTGACGCTGTCCATCAGCAGCAGCCGCGTCAGGTCGCCACCCAGTCCGGCCGAAATCAGCTTTTCTTCGACCAGGTGCACCGTCGCGACAATGCCCATCGCGAAGCACCCGGCCACCAACGCACTCATCAGGGCGAAGGCGATGATGATCCGTTGGGCGAGGCTCTGCTTAAACTCCATCACGCCCCTCGGCGAGGCGGTATCCGACACCGTGAACGGTCTGCAACAGCGGCTTGGCGAACGGCTTGTCGATCACCTGACGCAACTGGTGAACATGGCTGCGCAGGCTGTCGCTGTCCGGGCAGTCATCGCCCCACAGGGCTTCTTCCAGAACTTCACGACGCAGCACGTGAGGGCTCTTCTGCATCAACACCGCCAGCAATTTCAGGCCCACCGGGTTGAGTTTGAGCAGACGCCCTTCGCGGGTGACTTCCAGGGTGTCGAGGTCATAGATCAGATCAGCGACCTGCAGGGTACGCCGCCCGCCGCCCTGGGCACGCCGCAGCACCGCCTCGATGCGCGCCGCCAGTTCCGACAGCGCGAAGGGCTTGAGCAGGTAATCGTCCGCACCGGAGCGGAACCCCTGCAGCCGGTCGTCAAGCTGGTCGCGGGCCGTGAGCATGATCACCGGGGTGTCGCGACGTGCGTCTTCACGCAGGCGCTTGCACAGGGTGTAACCGTCGATGCCGGGCAGCATGATGTCGAGCACGATCAGGTCGTAATGCTCGGTGGCTGCCAGGTGCAGACCGGACAGACCGTCTTGGGCGCAATCGACGGTGTAACCCTTCAAACCGAGGTAATCGGCGAGGTTTGCCAGGATGTCGCGGTTGTCTTCAACCAGCAGAATTCTCATGGCGCGTGTCTCCCTATGCGGTGTGGCGAGACCCGGGACACGGCGCGAGAGGCCGTTCAACAAGGTCAGAGTTGGCGGCAGCTTACGGCGATGCGCGCTCAAGGGCCAGCACCGACGTGCATAACGTTTTTTTCACTCGCGGTTCACGGCGCCACGACAGCGTTCTGCTCAGACTTCGCACCGCTCCGGCTCACTACCCCCCGCTCGCCCCTCGCCCACTACACGGGATTCGCCATGTCACACGCACTCGAACGGCCTGCCTCACGTCCGATCAATTTCTGGGTTTACCTGGGCATCCCGGCAGTGACCGCGATCGTTCTGGTATTGCTGGAATTAACCTCGCTGGACATGGACATCGCCAAACTGGCCTACGACCCGGTAGCGGGCGAGTTCATCGGGCGGCACAGCTTCTTTCTGGAGGACGTGCTGCATGACCGCGCCAAACAGGCCGTTATCGCCATAGGCGTGTTGTCCTTCGTCAGCTTTATCGCCTCGTTCTTCGTCAGTGTGCTGAAGCCGTGGAAACGTGAACTGGGCTGCATGGTGCTGTCGATGGCGTTATCCACCAGCTTCGTCACGCCGGTGAAAGTCGTGACATCGGTGCAATGCCCATGGAGCCTGAAAGAATTCGGCGGCCAGGAAACCTACAGCGAACTCCTCAGCCCCCGCCCTCAAACAGACAAACCGGGCCGCTGCTGGCCCGGCGGTCACGCGGCAACGGGCTTCACCTTGTTCGCCCTGTTCTTCGTCTTCCGCGACCGCAAACCCCGCCTGGCCAAAGCGGGCCTGATCTTCGCGGCGGGCCTGGGCACCGTCTTCTCCGTCGGACGAATGCTTCAAGGGGCGCACTTCTTCTCCCACAACATCTGGACAGCCGTGTTCTGCTGGCTGCTTTGCCTGGGGGCGTATTACTTCGTGCTGTACCGACCGGCGAAAAACAAACACCCGGTGGCGAGCAGTGAAGTCGTTTCGGGGTAGCCCCTCCCAGAGTGACGCAGAGCGTCACGGCCTGCATGCCCATGCAGAGGGTGGGCACGATCCAGATCGCTCTCATCCGGGCACGGCCAATTTGTTGGAGCCGGCTGCTGGCGAACTCGGTGGGTCAGCCACGACAGTGTCGCCTGAAACGGCGCATTCGCCAGCAAGCCGGCTCCTACAGAGGAATGCACTCACTCAGCGGGACCGGCTTTAGCCGGGAAGCCGTTGTTCTGCATCTGCCTTTGATCTGCTTTTGATCTTCATACACAGGAGGTCCAGTCACCGCCAAACGCGACTTGGGTGCAGGCTGAACGCAGGTCTCGCGGAGTGGGCCGAGCGGCATGGATGCCGCGAGAGCGCCGTCAGGACATGGATGTCCGTTCGGCGCGGGCCCACGGAGCGTCGTCGGAGTGAGGGTATTCCGACGAAGGAGGAACCCAACCAGGAGCAAGCACCCTTGGTTACTTGGGGATGGTGCGACTTTCGACTTTTCCAAGTAACTCGCCGGAGGCGAAATGTCTGCCCCTAGGCAGACGCTCATGATCCTGAGGCTTTTCAAAGGTAACTTGCGGAGGGAGTCATTTAGCTCCGCCCATAAAAAAACCCCGCCGAAGCGGGGTTTTTTCTACATCGGGGTAAGGCTGGCTTACATCATGCCGCCCATACCACCCATGCCGCCCATGTCAGGCATACCACCACCAGCAGCCTTCTCATCAGCCACATCAGCGATCATCGCCTCAGTGGTGATCATCAGACTGGCGATCGACGAAGCAGCCTGCAGAGCAGAACGCGTCACCTTGGCCGGATCGAGAATACCCATCTCGATCATGTCGCCGTACTCGCCGCTCGCAGCGTTGTAACCGTAGTTACCGGTACCCTGCTTGACCTTGTCGACCACAACGCTAGGCTCGTCACCCGAGTTCGCCACGATCTGACGCAGAGGCGCTTCAACCGCACGACGCAGCAACGCGATACCGACGTTCTGATCAGCGTTGTCGCCACGCAGTTCGGAAATCGCCTGCAGCGAACGAACCAGCGCAACACCACCGCCAGGCACCACGCCTTCTTCAACGGCTGCACGGGTTGCGTGCAAGGCGTCTTCAACGCGGGCTTTCTTCTCTTTCATTTCAACTTCGGAACCAGCACCGACCTTGATCACTGCAACGCCGCCCGACAGCTTGGCCAGACGCTCTTGCAGTTTTTCTTTGTCGTAATCCGAAGACGTGTCGCCGATCTGCTGACGGATCTGCGCGATACGACCGTCGATGTCGGCACGAACGCCAGCACCGTCGATGATGGTGGTGTTCTCTTTGTTCAGCACAACGCGCTTGGCGTTACCCAGGTGTTCCAGGGTAGCGGTTTCCAGGCTCAGGCCGATCTCTTCCGAGATAACGGTACCGCCAGTCAGAACAGCGATATCCTGCAGCATGGCCTTGCGACGGTCGCCGAAGCCAGGAGCCTTGACCGCTGCAACTTTCACGATGCCGCGCATGTTGTTCACGACCAGAGTCGCCAGTGCTTCGCCTTCAACGTCTTCAGCCACGATTAGCAGAGGACGGCCAGCTTTCGCGACGGCTTCCAGAACGGGCAGCATTTCGCGGATGTTGGAGATCTTCTTGTCAACCAGCAGCAGCAGCGGGCTGTCCAGCTCGGCAACCATGGTGTCCGGCTTGTTGATGAAGTACGGGGACAGGTAGCCACGGTCAAACTGCATGCCTTCAACGACAGACAGCTCGTTTTCCAGACCCGAACCTTCTTCAACGGTGATAACGCCGTCTTTGGTTACACGGTCCATGGCTTCAGCAATGATGTCGCCGATCGAGTTGTCGGAGTTCGCCGAGATGGTACCGACCTGGGCGATTGCCTTGGAGTCGGTGCAAGGCTTGGACAGCTTCTTCAGCTCGGCAACAATGGCGATGGTCGCCTTGTCGATACCGCGCTTCAGGTCCATCGGGTTCATGCCGGCAGCGACGGCTTTCAGGCCTTCGTTGACGATGGCTTGAGCCAGAACGGTGGCGGTGGTGGTACCGTCGCCAGCGTCATCGTTCGCACGGGAGGCAACGTCTTTGACCAGCTGCGCGCCCATGTTTTCGAAACGGTCTTTCAGTTCGATTTCTTTGGCTACGGACACACCGTCTTTGGTGATCAGCGGAGCGCCGAAGCTTTTTTCGATGATGACGTTACGGCCTTTAGGGCCCAGCGTTGCTTTTACTGCGTCGGCCAGGACGTTGACACCAGCCAGCATTTTTTTACGGCCAGCATCGCCGAATTTAACTTCTTTAGCAGCCATGATCGTTATTCCTTAAATACTTTGTAGTAACGGGAAATGGGGTATCAACTCAGCCTTCGACGACCGCGAGAATTTCGTTCTCGCTCATCACCAGCAGGTCTTCGCCGTCTACTTTCACAGTGTTGCTGCCGGAGTAAGGGCCGAACACCACTTTGTCACCCACTTTCACGGCCAGCGCGCGTACTTCACCGTTGTCCAGGATGCGACCGTTGCCGACGGCGAGGATTTCGCCACGGTTAGGTTTTTCAGCAGCCGAACCAGGCAGCACGATACCGCCAGCAGTTTTTGTTTCTTCTTCGCTGCGACGGATTACGACGCGGTCATGCAGAGGACGAAGCTTCATTGTCGATCTCCTAATTATGGTTTTTAAACGCCCGGTGCGAACACCGGCGGGTTAAAACATCCGGGCTTGCCGGTTACGGTTCGCGAGCGAACCGCAGAATACGGTCTGGCGAAACGCGCCAGAAACCTTGCGGTGACCCATACATAAGGGCGAGCAAGCCGAATTCAAGGCTGACCCCAGAAATTTTTTGAAGGAAGTGTGGTCGCGAAAACAGACACGGCACCCGCAGGTGCCGTGTCGTGGTGGTGTTGAATCACTTTTTATCCAGTGGCTCGAATTCGCCTTCGATCACCTCACCCTCGATGACTTCAGGGCGGCGTGCTTCAGGACGGGCAGCACCGGGGTGCATGGGACCTGCGGAATTCGCCGCGTGCATGTTCTCGGCAAACGCACGCTGGCGCGCGGCCTGGGCTTCGGCGCGGTTGCGCACCTTGCCGACGATCAGGCGACGGGAGAACGGCATCAGGAACAGCAGGCCCAGCACGTCACTGATGAAGCCAGGAAGAACCAGCAAACCGCCGCCGATGGTCATCATCAAACCGTCGAGCATCTGCTGCGCCGGGAGTTCGCCACGGGCCAGACTCTGCCGGGCACTCAGCGCGGTGGCCACGCCGGCAATCCGCACCATGAAAACACCGAGCATTGACCCGGCAACGACGAGCAGGAAGGTCGGCAGGAAGCCGATCGACATCCCGACTTTCACCAGCACGAACAGCTCGAGCACCGGAAAAAGCAATAAAAGCAGAAGAAAAACGCGCATCAAAGTGAGTTCCTAGACGGAAGAAGGCTTCCAGTAGACCTTACGTGACGTCGCAAAGTCGTTAATTCAAGCCTCGGCCTGTTCAAGTGTGGGCCATTTTTCAGCGTGAGCCAGCTGAGTCAAGGCCTGGCGGACGTGTGTCGGCGTGTTACAGGGCTCTGCGAAGGCCAGCCAGTACAGACTCTGGCCCACCCGTAGGTGCATGCCCTCACTGTCGATGCCGACCAACGTGGCCGGCTCGGTCTTCGGCAGGCCGGCCAGTTCGACGCAGTGGGCAATGGCTTTGGCGTGGTCGGCATTCATATGCTCGACCATGCTGAGTTCGGCAGCGCCAGCGAATGGATTGGCCAGCGCTGCGTCGTCCAGCCAGTGGATCGCGCCAAAGCCACCTATAAAGCGATAGCGCACCGGCTTCAGCACCCAGAAATCGAAATCGTGGGCGCTGTGGTAACTCTCGGATTCAGGGAAATAACGGTAGTAACGCTGAGCGGCGGCTTCAACCTGAGCGTGGTCGATGATTTTTTCAGCCTCGGCCATCAGCGTGACGCGCCCCACCGCTTGCACATCCTCGGCGCCGCGCTCGCCCACCAATAAAGAGCACTTGGCGTCAAGCTGCAGGTTATGGGTGTGCTGCGCGATACGGCTGATGAGAATCAGCGGACGGCCTTGTTCATCCAGGCAATAAGGCACCACCGAGCCAAACGGGTAACCGGGCATCGACTTGGAATGGGTCGACAATACGCCACGGTATTCCTTGAGCAGCAAGGCTCGTGCTTGCCGGTTGGCGCTGGCGCTCATGTGGGGCTCCTGAACAGTAAAACGAAAGCATCGAGGGACGCGAAGCAGCAGACGGCGACGCATGCCACACGATAATCGTTATCGTCGGAAGGTGCCAGATTGAGCGGGAGTGACGATTTGGCGGAGGGTTCGCGTAAAAGATAAAGCGTTATAACTGAAGCCAGCCGACGCGCGCAGATCAGGGAGTGATCTGCGCACGCTCAGGCATGGATAAAGCGGCTGTTACCAGGAAACACCAAAACCGGCGGTGTAGCGGGTCTTGTCCAGGTCGCCGTTATCAGAGCCGCTGATGATGTCCTTCTCGGCCTTGAGATTGAGGGACGCCCATTCGGTGACTTTGTAACGCAGGCCCACTTCCGTTTCCAGGCTGTAGTCCGCCACGCCACTGAGCGGCTTGCCGAGTTCACCATTGGTGAAGAACTCGACCTTCTTGCCAATCAGGTAGCGGTTGTAATCCCAGGTGCCGGACACGGAGTAGAAGTTGTCCTTCTCGCCGTTGGAATATTCAAAATCAGTGCGGTTCAGCAAGCCGCCCACTTTGAACGCACCCAATTCATCGTCCCAGAACTGGTAACCGGGACCGGTACCGACGGTGCGCTGACGGGACAGGTCTTCAATGGTGTCGCGCTTGTAGGTGATGCGCCCGTCCCAGAACCACTTTTCAGTGAGGAACCGGTCGACCGAGTATTCGGCATCCCAGTTATTGGTGGTGGTCAGGCTGTCCTGCGATTCGCGGTTGTATTCGCCCTTGGCGTTGTGGCGCCACTGGCCATGGGTCGCGGAGGTCTTGAAGGCGATGTTGTAATCGTCGGTGTCGTTCTCGGCGCGCTGGAAATCCAGTGCGGCATCGATATTGCCTTTCCAGACCAGATCGGTGACCACCGGCTTGGGCTTCATGATCTGCTGGATACTCGCCAGCTCCACCGTCTTCGGCGCATCGCCGTTGGCCAGCGTGACCTTGCCGTCTTCGGCCGGCTGCAGTGACTTGGCAACTTCGCCAGTGGTGGCGTCCTGCTTCACTAGAAGGTGCTGGTCACTTTCCAGCGTCTTGATTTCCTTCCAGTCCAGCGGGACGTCGCCTGCATATTTGGTGTTGATCAGCAGCTTGCCGCCGTCGAAGAACTTGATGGTCCCCGTCATCTTGTCACCGTTCTTCAACCAGACGGTGTCGGCGAGCAATGGGGTAGAAGCACTGGCAATAGCAACGCACAACAGGGTTCTGGACAACATAAGCAACGACAAGGCTCTGGTTCGCGGAAAATCGGGCATTATCCGGATGGACAACGTCTTGGCAATCGGCAGACCGCCGACACAGGTATCACTGACAGTAGGAAGTTTCCCTAGTTCCTTATCGAAAATTTCCGTTCATCCCTTTTACAGGAACGAATGCGTGATCGAACACTCTTCCGCGCACGACGACCCTACCGGTCTCTCACCTGCAGAGGCACGTCGCACGGCGTTATACCTTACGCTGCATCAAGTTCCCGAAGGCAAAGTGGTCAGTTATGGGCAACTGGCCGAGCTGGCCGGTTTGGGACGAGCGGCGCGCTTCGTTGGCAGAGCGTTGAGCCAGTTGCCGGACGGCAGCAGCCTGCCCTGGCATCGCGTGATTGGCGCCGGCGGGCGCATCAGCCTGGCGTCCGGAACCCTGTCTGGGGAGGAGCAACGGGCGCGCTTGCGGGCCGAGGGCGTGACCATCCGTAACAATCGTGTGGATATGCTGCGTCATGGCTGGCGCCCGACAGAGCACAACGGTTAGAGTGCGCGCTTTGTTTACGTAACCTGAGGCAGATTCCAGCCCATGCCCCGCAAAACCTGGCGCGCCGCGCTCGCCGCATATGCCAGCCCCTCTACGTTTGTGCTCCTGTTGCTCGGCTTTGCCGCGGGCATGCCCTACATGTTGGTGTTCTCAACGCTGTCAGTCTGGCTGCGTGAAGCCGGCGTCGCGCGTGAAACCATTGGCTACGCCAGCCTGATCGGTCTGGCCTATGCCTTTAAGTGGGTCTGGTCGCCGCTGCTCGATCAATGGAGCCTTCCGTTGTTGGGCCGGCTCGGCCGACGCCGCTCGTGGCTGGTGCTCTCGCAATCGCTGGTGACCCTGGGCCTGATCGGCATGGGGTTCTGCGACCCGCAGCAGCATCTGTCGTGGCTGATCGCGATTGCGGTGCTGGTCGCGTTTTCATCCGCGACCCAAGACATCGCCATCGACGCCTACCGCCTGGAAATCGCCAGCGACAGCCAGCAGGCGACCCTCGCCGCCAGCTACATGGCCGGCTATCGCGTCGCTGCCCTCCTCGCCACTGCCGGCGCGTTGTACTTCGCCGAAGGCTTCGGTTCGACCGGCTTCGCCTACAAACACTCGGCCTGGGCCGGCACGTATGTGCTGTTCGGCCTGCTCATGGTGCCGGCGCTGATCACCAGCCTGATCATGCGTGAGCCGTCCGTACCGATCCGTACCCAGCTGTCTGCCGTGCGCTACGGCTTTGCCCATCAACTGGCCTCGGTGTTCGTGCTGATCATTCTGTTGGTCTCGGTGCCGGCCATGTTCACCCAGCTATACAACACCGATTTCGCCAGCGTGCTGTTTCAGGGGACCACCTGGAAAGACCTGCTGATGGAAGACCGCGCCTTTCTTCGCGCGATCCTCTACACGCTGCTGACCGTGGCCTGCCTGTCGTCCATGGGACGCCGCGGCCTGGCGCCGGTTCTGACGCCGATCAACGACTTCATCCTGCGCTATCGATGGCAGGCGTTTCTGCTGCTGGGGCTGATCGCGACGTATCGCATGTCCGACACGGTCATGGGTGTGATGGCGAACGTGTTCTACATCGACCAGGGTTTCACCAAGGATCAGATTGCCAGCGTCAGCAAGATTTTCGGTCTGGTGATGACGCTGGCCGGTGCGGCGTTCGGCGGCCTGGCGATCGTGCGTTTCGGCATTCTGCCGATTCTGTTCATCGGCGGCATCACGTCGGCGGCCACCAACCTGCTGTTCCTGATGCTGGCCGACATGGGCCCGAACCTGAAGATGCTCATCGTCACGATCTCGCTGGACAACTTCAGCTCGGGCCTCGCGACGTCGGCGTTCGTGGCCTACCTGTCGAGCCTGACCAACCTCAAGTTCTCGGCCACTCAATACGCGCTGCTCAGCTCGATCATGCTGCTGTTGCCGCGTCTGATTGGCGGCTATTCCGGGGTCATGGTGGAGAAGCTGGGGTATCACAACTTCTTCCTGGCGACCGCGCTGATGGGCGTGCCGACGCTGTTCATGATCGCCCTGCACTGGGCGCAGGAAGCACGCCGGGAAGCGCGGGAAGAACGGGAAGACGGCAACGACGCCGCCAAATCTGCGGATTCAACTCTGTAAGGCGCTGGCGAACCTCATTCTGTAGGAGCCGGCTTGCTGGCGAACGCGGTAGGTCATTTACCTGCAATGGTGAGGGACATACCCGGTTCGCCAGCAAGCCGGCTCCTACAAAGCCATTCGACACCCGATCAATCAGATGGCGACACTTGGCCCCGCAACCATGACGGACCCACTCAACAAAAAGCCCCGCACTCTCACGAGTCGGGGCTTTTTGGTTTCTGCGATCGAGCGTTACGCCTTTGAGGGCTGCTCGTCCTGCACCACACGAATCACCCGCTGCGGGAACGGGATGTCGATGTTGGCCGCCCGCAGACGGTCGCGGATTTCAGCGTTGAAGCGGTTCGACACGTCACCGAAGTCACCGGTCTTGGTCCACACACGCAGGGACACGGTAATCGAGCTGTCGCCCAGTGCCGCGACCACCGCCTGTGGCGCCGGGTCCTGCAGGATGCGCGGATCATCCGCCATGTCCATCAACACTTGCAGCGCCTGCTTGAGGTCGGCGTCGTAATCGATGCCCACGTCGAAGGTGATCTTGCGCGTCGGCTGGCGGTTTGTATTGGTAATAATGCCGTTGGACAGGTTGCCGTTGGGCAGGATCACCGTCTTGTTGTCGCCGGTGCGCAGGACGGTGTGGAAAATCTGAATCCCGTCCACGGTGCCGGACACACCCTGGGCTTCGATCCAGTCGCCAATGCGGAACGGACGGAACAGCAGAATCAATACGCCGCCGGCAAAGTTCGCCAGGCTGCCCTGCAACGCCAGGCCGATGGCCAGACCCGCCGCACCGATCGCGGCAACGAATGAGGTGGTTTCAACCCCGATCATCGACGCAACGCTGACGATCAGCAGGATCTTCAGAATGATGTTGGTGATGCTGCTGATAAAGCCCTGCAACGCCAGGTCGACGTGGCGCAGCGCCAACAGCGCACCCACGCGGGAAGTCAGTCTATTGATCAGCCACCAGCCGACCAGCAGGACGACCACTGCCAGCAGCACCTTGCTGCCGTATTGCATGACCATCGGGATCCAGGCCTGAGACGCTTTCACCAGATGGTCTACCTGGCCGTTTAAATCCAAGTCCATCTATTTCTCCTCGGGGTCGCGACATGGAAGGCTGAAGCAACGGTGCCGAGTGGGCCCGTTATTTCAGCGAGACCTGCATTCGGACGCACAGGAACCCCTCGGGTTCCTGAGCCAACATGAAATCGCAGGGCAAATCGCGGGGGGAATCAGTCGCGGAAGTTGTTGAACTGCAGCGGCATGCCGAATTCATGACCACGCAGGGCGGCGATTGCTTCTTGCAGGTCATCACGCTTCTTGCCGGTGACACGCACCTGTTCGCCCTGAATCGCGGCCTGAACCTTGAGCTTGGCCTCTTTGATGTGAGCGACGATCTTCTTCGCCAACTCCTTGTCGATGCCTTCCTTGAGCGTGGCTTCCTGCTTCATGACCTTGCCGGACGCGAAGGGATCCTTCAGTTCCAGGCACTGCACATCAATCTTGCGCTTGACCAGGGCCAGCTTGAGGATCTCGATCATGGCTTCAAGCTGAAAACCTTCTTCGGCCGTCATCTTGATCAGCAGGTCTTTTTCCGTGAACTCGAAGCTGCCTTTGCCTTTGAGGTCGTAGCGGCGGTCCAGCTCTTTGATCGCGTTGTCGACGGCATTCGTGACTTCGTGTTTATCCAGTTCGGACACTACGTCGAACGAGGGCATGTGGATTCTCCAATTGATACGGCGCGGCTCAACATGTGGATGGAGCACGCCTGACTTGACGGTATGAAAGCCCGGTCATTATAACGAGACTTTTCCCACGTTCATGTGAGCCTACGATGTTGATTTCGTTTTCCTTGCGCACCGATATCATCGTCACCGGGCGTCATTTCTTTTGAATTCCGTGTGCTGGCACGTTCTGGGCGCGGGCAGTCTGGGCAGTCTGTGGGCCACGCGACTGGCCCGGGCAGGCTTGCCGGTGCGGCTGATCCTGCGCGACGAGGCCCGACTGACGGCCTACGACGCGCAAGCCGGGCTGGCACTCAACGAAAAAGGTCAGCGCCAGACGTTTGCCATTCCGGCGCAGACGGTCAGCGCAGATGAACCCATCCAGCGGCTGCTGGTGGCATGCAAGGCCTACGATGCAGAGCGCGCCGTTGCAGCCGTCGCCCATCGCCTGACCGAGGCGGCTGACGTATTGCTCCTGCAAAACGGTCTCGGCAGCCAGGACGCCGTGGCCGCCATGATTCCTGAGGCACGCTGCATCTTTGTCTCCAGCACCGAAGGCGCCTACCGCGATGAAGACTGGAGCGTGGTGTTTGCCGGGCAAGGCTCCAACTGGCTGGGCGACACACAGCAGGACGCGGCGCCGGCCTGGCTGGATGAGCTCAAGCAGGCGGGCATCCCCCATCAGTGGACCGCTGACATCACCGAACGCCTCTGGCGCAAGCTCGCGCTCAATTGCGCCATCAACCCGCTCACCGTGTTGCATCAATGCCGCAACGGGGAGCTGCAGGCTCATGCGGAGGAAGTGACGACGCTGTGTGCCGAGCTCGGCCAGGTATTGCGATGCTGCGATCAGCCCGGTGCGGCGGAAGGGTTGCTAGAGCAGGTGCAACAGGTGATTGCCGCCACCGCCGGGAATTATTCCTCGATGCATCAGGACGTCGCCCAGGGCCGTCGCACCGAGATCCGCTACCTGCTCGGGCATCTCTGCGCCACGGCGGCCGCCCTCGATTGTGCCGCGCCAACGCTCAACCAGCTACGCTTGCGGTTGATCGAACACCTCAACGCCCGGGGTCTGCCCAGCGACTGACGGGTTTGCTCGCGGGCGGAACAGCGCTAACCTGCCCGCTCCTCATTCCGGTGACCTGCCCCATGCCATTGCGCCAGCGCCTCGAAAACCTGCCGGTCGGTCAGAAACTCCTGGCCGCCTTGCTGGTGTTGCTCACCACTGTGCTGGTGGTTGCCAACCTGACCTTCATCAGCGCCGCCTATTACATCTCTCAGGAAGCGATGGCGCCCCAGGCATTGCAGACGATCGGTCGGCTGATCAGCAATCCCGGGCTCTCCGAACAAGCCCTGTCCTCGACCTCCAACGCCCAGGCGCTGCTCAAGGAACTGAAAAACTACGGCCCGTTGCGCGCGGCGGCGGTGTACGACAGCAGCGGTACGCGTCTGGCGCAGATGCAGCAAGGCGACAAGCTGCGCATGCCCGACCACTACCGGGATCTGGAGAGCTGGCGCATGACCGAGTTTCGCAACACTCAGGTCATCCCCATTCCCAAAGCCGGGCAAGCACAGGGGCATCTGTTGCTGGTCGCCAGCAGCGAATTGCCGACGGCGTTCTACACCGGCACGCTGACCGCCAGCCTCGGCATCCTCATTTTTAGCATCCTGCTCTGGGCCGGCGTTGCCCGGCAGATTCGGCGCTTTATCACCGAGCCGATCTACCAGCTGGAAGACCTGTCGCGGCGAGTCACCCGCGAGGAGAACTACGCGCTGCGGGCGACGCCCGGCAACAAAGACGAAATCGGCTCGCTGGCCGAGGCGTTCAACACCATGCTCTCGCGCATGGAAGCCCGTGAGCAGCAGCTCAGACGCGCCCGTGATGATTCCCAGGAAGCCTACGATCAGGCCCAGGGTCTGGCGGAAGAAACCCGTCACACCAACCGCAAGCTGGAGCTGGAAGTTCAGGTGCGCAGCAAGATCGAGAAGAAGCTCACGGGTTTTCAGAATTACCTCAACAGCATCATCGACTCCATGCCGTCGGCGCTGATCGCCCTGGACGAGCAGCTGTACGTCACCCAGTGGAATCAGGAGGCCGGCGCCCTGTCCGGCACGCCGCTGGACGAAGCGCTCAACCAGCCCATCTACTCGGCGTTCCCGCCGATGCGCGCGTTCCTGCCGCAGATCAAGCAGACCGTCGAGCGTCACACCGTCACCAAGATCGAGCGCGTCACTTGGGTCAAGGGCGAGGAGTCGCGTCATTACGCCCTCACCTTCTACCCTCTTACCGGCGATGCCGGCCGTGGCGCGGTGATCCGCATCGATGACATCACCCAGCGACTGTCGCTGGAGGAAATGATGGTTCAGTCGGAGAAAATGCTCTCGGTCGGTGGACTTGCCGCCGGCATGGCCCACGAGATCAACAACCCCCTCGGCGCGATCATGCACAACGTGCAGAACATTCGCCGTCGGCTGTCGCCCGATTTGCCGAAGAATCTGGAACAGGCTCAGCAGGAAGGCATTCAGCTGGCGGCGGTGAATCAGTACCTGATCGCCCGGGAAGTGCCGCAGCTGCTGGACGGCATTCAGTCGGCCGGGGCGCGAGCGGCGAAGATCGTCAGCCACATGCTCAGCTTCAGCCGGCGCAGCAACCGTCAGCTGGCGCCCTGTGATCTGCCGGCACTGATCGATCAAGCCGTGGAGATCGCCAGCAACGACTTCGACCTCACCATCGGTTTTGACTTCAAGGGCCAGAACATCATTCGCCAGTTCGATCCTGACCTCGGCCCGGTGCCGGCGACGGCCAACGAACTGGAGCAAGTGCTGCTCAACCTGCTGAAGAACGCTGCTCAGGCCATTCACCAGCGCGAAAATCCCGGCGAGCCGGGGCGCATCATTTTGCGCACGCGCCTGAACCCGCCGTGGGCGGAAATCCAGGTAGAGGACAACGGCATCGGCATGCCGGAAAGCGTGCGCAAGCGCACCTTCGAGCCGTTCTTCACTACCAAGGAAATCGGCCAGGGCACCGGACTCGGGTTATCGGTGTCGTATTTCATTATCACCAACAACCACAAAGGCCAGATGGAAGTTCATTCCACCCTCGGCCAGGGCACCTGTTTCACTTTGCGTCTGCCGCTGGTGGACAATTCGATAGATATGCCTGCACCACAGGTCATTGGTCAGTACGACCGGGAGTAGAGCCATGGGATTTCGCTTGTCGAAAATTTACACGCGCACGGGTGACACCGGCGAAACGGGTTTGGGCGACGGCCGTCGGGTGCCGAAGGACCACCCGCGGGTCGAGGCCATCGGGGAAGTTGATTCGCTGAACAGTGAGGTCGGCGTGTTGCTGGCCGGCCTGACGGCAGCAGTCGCGACCCATCCGGCGCTGCAGGAAGTCATCGACGTATTGGCGCCCTGTCAGCATCGGTTGTTCGACCTGGGCGGCGAGCTGGCGATGCCGGAATACCAGGCGTTGAATGCGGCGGAGATCGAGCGTCTGGAAACGGCGATCGATCACTGGAATGAAGAGCTGGGGCCGCTGGAGAATTTCATTCTGCCGGGCGGCTCGACGCTGATCGCCCAGGCCCACGTTTGCCGGAGCCTGGCGCGCACGGCGGAGCGACGCTGTCAGCACCTGAACGCGGTCGAGCCACTGGCAGGGTTCGGGCTGGCGTACATCAATCGGCTGTCGGACCTGCTGTTTGTGGCGGCGCGGATCATTGCCCGGCGTGAGGGGGTGGCGGAGATACTGTGGGAGCCTGCGAAGAAGCCGCAGTGACCACACAGAACGGTGCCAGTCGGATTCACTGCTGAAGATGGACGCCGCTTCTGTAGGAGCTTGCCCGCGAACGCGATCAGCCTGTGGCATCGATTTCGCTGACTCACCGCGTTCGCCAGCAAGCCGGCTCCTACAGGGTTAACGGTGTTGTTAACTCTGCGGCCAGAACGCTCTGATCCCCGCCACGCCCTGCGCACCACATTCCCACGCCTGCTGGCGATCCGTCGGCCCTACCCCGCCCAGCAAATAAACGGGCTTGCTGAAACCCTCGATCAATTCGCGGGCTTTGTCCCAGCCTAGCGGCTGTGCGTCAGGATGGCTTTGCGTCGGCAACACCGGCGAGAGCGTGACGAAATCCACGCCCATCTGCTCGGCCAGACTCAACTCTTCAGCGTCATGGCATGAAGCCGCCAGCCAGCGGTCTTCAGGAAACGGCCGACCCTTGCTGGCGTATTTGCGCAGCTGTTCGCTGGTCAGGTGCCAGCCCGCCGCCGGAAAGTCACCCAGCCATTCGCGCGGCCCTTTGAGCATCAACTGCGCCTTGCCCGCGCACAGCCCGACCGCGTCAACCGCCACGTCACGGTATTTCGGGTCGTACATGTTCGGCGCACGCAGCTGAACCAGCTTGATGCCGCCAGCCACCGCGGTGCGTATGCCGCGCAGCAGCTCCGGCGTTTCCAGATTGTCCGGGGTAACCAGGTATTCACCCGGCAAACGCGCAGCGGCCACGATCGGCCGATTCGCTGCCGGAAACTCGTACTCGGCCAGTTCCCGCTGCGACACCCAGGCCAGCGGTTGCCCTTCAACACCGTGGGGCTCGCCGGTAAACGACGAAACTTCCCACACGTCCAGCAACACCTGCTTATCCGGATAGTCGTGCATGATCTGGATCAGCGGACGCGCCGCCGTGACCACGATGCCGAGCTCTTCATGCAGCTCGCGGGACAGCGCGGCTTCGACCGATTCATCGGCCTCCACCTTGCCGCCGGGAAACTCCCACAAGCCGCCCTGATGCTGTTTGTCGGCGCGTCGGGCGATGAGAATCTTGCCCTCGGTGCCACGGATAACCGCCGCGGCTACATGGATGCGTTTCACGTTCAACCTTCCTCCAGACCCGCCTGCTGCCAGCGCTTGAACTCAGGCCACTGATAAATCGTTTCGACATAGGCTGCCGCGTCCGCTGGCAGCTCGACGTGATAGGTACGAAAACGCACGGCGACCGGTGCGAAGAACGCATCGACGATGCCCGGCGTGCCGAACAGGAAACCCTCACTCACGCCCGACACCGCGCGGCATTCACGCCACAGCGCAACCATGCGTTCGATATCTGCCTGAGCTTCGACCGCAATGATTTCCAGCGCCTCGTCCTGACGCAAGTCCATCGGCAAACGCGAGCGCAGTCCGACAAAACCGCTGTGCATCTGCGCGCACGCCGACCGGGCCTGAGCGCGGGCGGCAACGTCAGCTGGCCACAATCCTGCATTCGGAAAGCGCTCCGCCAGATACTCACAAATCGCCAGTGAGTCGACGATGGTGCCGTGCTCGCACTTCAGCGCAGGGACTTTACCGGTCGGCGAATGCTCCAGAATCAGCCGCGTGGTGTCGGCCTGATTCAGGCGAATCACCTGATCGGTGAACGCTTCGCCGGTCAGCGCAAGCGCCAGCCAGGGGCGCAACGACCAGGAGGAATAACGTTTGTCGCCGATGATCAGGTGCAGGCTCATGTCTTGGCTCCGTTGAAACCGGTGGACTCGCTCGTGACTCAGGTGCGGTATTCCGCGTTGATTTTCACGTATTCGTGCGACAGGTCGGTGGTCCAGATGGTTTCGCTGCAATCGCCACGGCCCAGCTCGATGCGGATAGTGATCTCTTCCTGCGCCATCACCAGCGAGCCTTGCTCTTCAGTGTAGGTGCTGGCGCGGGCGCCTTTGCTGGCGATGCACACGTCACCCAGAAACACGTCGATCTTGCTGACGTCGAGGTTCGGCACGCCCGCGCGACCCACGGCCGCCAGGATCCGGCCCCAGTTCGGGTCCGACGCGAACAGCGCGGTTTTAATCAACGGCGAATGCGCCACGGTGTAACCCACGTCCAGGCATTCCTGGTGATTGCCGCCGCCGTTGACTTCGACGGTCACGAACTTGGTCGCGCCCTCGCCGTCACGGACGATGGCCTGAGCGACGTCCATGCAGACTTCGAAGACGGCTTTTTTCAGTGCCTCGAACAGCGGCCCTTTGGCTTCGGTGACAGCGGGCAGGTCAGCCTGGCCGGTGGCGATCAGCATGCAGCAGTCATTGGTCGACGTGTCGCCATCGATGGTGATGCGGTTGAACGACTTGTTGGCGCCGTCGCGAATCAGGTCCTGCAGCACGCTCGGCGCCACCTTGGCGTCGGTGGCGATGTAGCCCAGCATGGTCGCCATGTTCGGACGAATCATGCCCGCACCTTTGCTGATGCCGGTCACGGTGACGGTCACGCCATCAAGCACGAACTGACGGCTCGCGCCCTTCGGCAGCGTGTCGGTGGTCATGATCCCGGTGGCCGCCGCCGCCCAGTTGTCGACGGACAAATCATCCAGCGCCGCCTGCAGCGCGCCTTCGATCTTCTCGACGGGCAACGGCTCGCCGATCACGCCAGTCGAAAACGGCAGCACAGCGCTGGCATCGACCCCGGTGATTTCGGCCAGCTTGGCGCAGGTGCGCTCGGCGGCAGCCAGGCCTGGTTCGCCAGTGCCGGCATTGGCGTTGCCGGTGTTGGTCAGCAAATAACGCACCGTGCCTTGAACACGCTGTTTGGCAAGGATCACCGGCGCCGCGCAAAACGCGTTCAGGGTGAACACGCCTGCAACGCTGGAGCCTTCGGCGCAGCGCATGACCACAACATCTTTGCGCCCCGGGCGCTTGATGCCGGCGGAAGCGATGCCAAGTTCAAAACCGGGAACCGGGTGCAGCGTCGGCAAAGGACCAAGACCAACAGCCATGAAGTG
Organism: Pseudomonas sp. NPDC078416; assembly: GCF_050268485.1. Lineage (NCBI taxonomy): Bacteria > Pseudomonadati > Pseudomonadota > Gammaproteobacteria > Pseudomonadales > Pseudomonadaceae > Pseudomonas > Pseudomonas sp. NPDC078416. The sequence goes on from NZ_JBNNGV010000018.1 coordinate 110,233, forward strand.
CGCTCCTTGAAAGACAGTCACGCCATGCGGCCCCGCCGACACGGCTCGATTGATTGAAAAACGCCGCGACGGCAGAGCCGGTCGCGGCGTGATTTTACAGTTCAGCCAAAGCTTGTCGCGGCTTACAAATCAGTTGATCTGGCCGTGACAGTGCTTGAATTTCTTGCCCGAACCACACCAGCACAATTCGTTGCGACCCAGCTTCTGGTCGTTGCGAACCGGCGACAGCGCGGCGGCTGCGGCTACCGCGACGTCTTCACCCTCTTCGGCGAGCAGGTCAGGCTGATCCAGGCCCGGCGCTTCGGCGTGCTGGAACTGCATGCGCTGGGCCAACTCCTCGGCTTCGCGGCGCAGACGCGCCTCTTCCTCGGCTGGATCTTCGCGGCGAACCTGAACGTGGGACAGCACACGAATGGCATCGCGCTTGATCGAATCGAGCAGCTCCTGGAACAGGGCAAACGACTCGCGCTTGTATTCCTGCTTCGGGTTCTTCTGAGCGTAACCGCGCAGGTGAATACCGTGACGCAGGTGATCCATGGTCGACAGGTGGTCTTTCCACAAGTCGTCCAGCACGCGCAGGAGAATCTGCTTCTCGAACGTACGCAGCGCCTCGGCACTGGCCTGATCTTCTTTCTCGTTGTAGGCCGCCAGAATGGCTTCCATCAACTTCGGGCGCAGGGTGTCTTCGTTCAGGTGATCGTCTTCGTCGAGCCACTGCTGGATCGGCAGCTTCACGCCGAAGTCGCTGTTCAGCGCAGCTTCCAGACCCGCGACGTTCCATTGCTCGGGCAACGACTGAGGCGGGATGTGAGCGGAAATGGTGGCGTCGAGGACTTCTTCGCGGAACTCGGCAATGGTGTCACCAATGTTGGTCGCAGCCAGCAGGCTGTTACGCATGTGGTAGATCACTTTGCGCTGTTCGTTGGAAACGTCGTCGAACTCGAGCAACTGCTTGCGGATGTCGAAGTTGCGGCCTTCGACCTTGCGCTGCGCTTTTTCGATCGCGTTGGTCACCATGCGGTGTTCGATCGCTTCGCCGGACTGCATGCCCAGCGCCTTCATGAAGTTCTTCACCCGGTCAGAGGCGAAGATGCGCATCAGGCTGTCTTCCAGCGACAGGTAGAAACGGCTTGAACCGGTGTCACCCTGGCGACCGGCACGACCACGCAGCTGGTTGTCGATACGGCGGGATTCGTGACGCTCGGAAGCGATGACGTGCAGACCACCTGCTTCAATCACCTGCTGATGGCGCTTCTGCCAGTCGGCCTTGATCTGCGCGATCTGCTCAGGGGTCGGGTATTCCAGGCTGGCCACTTCAACTTCCCAGTTACCGCCCAGCAGAATGTCAGTACCGCGACCGGCCATGTTGGTGGCGATGGTCAGCGCACCCGGACGACCGGCCTGGGCGATGATTTCAGCTTCTTTTTCGTGGAACTTGGCGTTCAGAACCTTGTGCTCGATGCCTTCCTGCAACAGCAGCCGGGACATGTGCTCCGAGGTTTCGATCGTCGCCGTACCCACCAGCACCGGACGTTGCTCGGCCAGACAGGCCTTGATGTCGGTGATGATCGCCGCGTACTTCTCTTCGGCGGTCAGGTACACGAGGTCGTTGAAGTCTTTGCGCGCCAACGGCTTGTTCGGCGGAATGACCATCACGGCCAAGGCGTAGATCTGGTGGAATTCGAACGCTTCGGTGTCCGCCGTACCGGTCATGCCGGACAGCTTGTTGTACAGACGGAAGTAGTTCTGGAAGGTGGTCGAGGCCAGGGTCTGGCTCTCGGCCTGAATATTCAGGCCTTCCTTCGCTTCGATGGCCTGGTGAAGGCCTTCGGACAGACGACGACCCGGCATGGTACGCCCGGTGTGTTCGTCGACCAGCAGGATCTGGCCGTCCTGAACGATGTACTCGACGTTGCGATGGAACAGCTTGTGGGCACGCAGACCGGCATAAACGTGGGTCAAGAGACCGAGGTTATGCGCGGAATACAGGCTCTCGCCTTCAGCCAGCAAGCCGACTTCGGTGAGCATTTCTTCGATGAACTGGTGACCGGACTCGTTCAGCTCCACCTGACGGGACTTCTCGTCAATGGAGAAGTGACCCTGTTTGGTGACCACGCCTTCCACTTCCTCGATGTGCTGCTCGAGCTTGGGGATCAGCTTGTTGATTTCGGTGTAGAGCTTGGAGCTGTCTTCGGCCTGGCCGGAGATGATCAGCGGCGTACGGGCTTCGTCGATAAGGATCGAGTCGACTTCGTCGATCACGGCGAAATTCAGTTCACGCTGGAATTTGTCTTCCAGGCTGAACGCCATGTTATCGCGCAGGTAGTCGAAACCGAATTCGTTGTTGGTGCCGTAGGTGATGTCGGAGGCGTAGGCGGCGCGTTTCTCTTCCGGCGGCTGGAAAGGCGTGACTACGCCTACGGTCAGACCGAGGAATTCATACAGCGGGCGCATCCAGTTGGCATCACGACGGGCCAGGTAGTCGTTCACCGTGACCACGTGCACGCCTTTGCCGGACAGTGCGTTGAGGTAGACCGCGAGGGTCGCGACGAGGGTCTTACCCTCACCGGTACGCATCTCGGCGATCATGCCTTCGTGCAGTGTCATGCCGCCGATCAGCTGTACATCGAAGTGACGCATGCCCATCACGCGTTTACCCGCCTCGCGGCAGACCGCGAAGGCTTCGGGCAAGAGCTGGTCGAGGGTCTCACCTTTGGCTATGCGGGCCTTCAACTCGTCGGTCTTGGCGCGCAGCTGTTCGTCCGAGAGGGCGAGCATTTGCTCTTCGAAGCTGTTGACGACCTGGACCGTCTTGAGCATGCGCTTCACTTCGCGCTCGTTCTTGCTTCCGAAAAGTTTTTTTAACAAAGGTGCAAACATATCGAAAGGATCTTCCACACATAGGGATGGAGGGCGGCCCCGTGAGTCGCCCGAGCAGCCCTCATGGCCGCATGCGAACGAGCATTCTACCCGGAAATGGTGGTGAGGAAAGTGGCGTTATTCCACGATGCTGGCACAGCAATGTTACGGGGCAGAAGTACAATAGGGTCATTTCCCGTGACTTCAACCCATGCGGGTGAGAAGTTTTATTAATGTTTTTTCATGATCGCGCCGTGCATTTGCACCCGGAACGCCTGACCTAAAGGTGCTTCAACCGATTCTGCTAAGATCACGCCTTGGCAACACAAGGCACCCCACCATGGCATTTCGTCCCCTACCGGCGCGCGCACCGGCTGTTCTCCTGCGCGAAGCCCGGCCGCTCAAAGCCATCTTCAACCACGCCCAACGCCTCGCACACTTGCAGCGGCTGCTGGAAAGCCAGCTACAACCCGCTGCCCGCGAGCACTGTCACGTCGCGTCATGGCGCGAAGGCACATTGCTGCTCATCGTCACCGACGGCCACTGGGCCACTCGGCTGCGCTATCAACAGAAGCGTTTGCAACGGCAACTGGTGGCATTCAACGAATTCTCCAACCTGACCCGCTTGCAACTGAAGGTACAGCCCGCAAGAACCCACAGGACTGAGATGGGGCATACACGCGATCTGTCGGTTGCAGCAGCCGAAACCATCACCGCAACAGCGGAAGGCATCACCGACCCGAAACTGCGTGCCGCGCTCGAGCGGCTGGCTGCGCATGCGGCGCCCAAAGGGACTGGGGAATCGTGAGTTCGGCGGGAACAGTGGCCCGCTTACGCGGTGACGCGGAGCGTCAAAGGATGCATACCCACGCGGAGCGTGGGCACGATCAGCATCAGTGATTTTGGCAAGTCCGAGAATGCCAGCGCCCGCGATGGCCTCTTCCCGGCTAAAGCCGGTCCTACATTTACTGCAGTGGTCTAATTTCCCCGGACACCTCGATAAGTGGAAAATACATTTATCGAGGAGTTTTTCATGACCAGAAAACGCAATAGGTTTGATG
>NZ_JBNNGV010000019.1:0-108126 GCF_050268485.1 Pseudomonas sp. NPDC078416
GAGATTCTGTAACGGCGGGATGGGTGCCCTTGGGGAGTATCGTGCAGGAAGTGCGTGATCAGGGTTTCGATGTGCTGCAGGGTGCGTTCTTTCGGCGGCGGCGTGGTCAGCGGGTGATCCGCCTTGTACGGGCCGGCCGGCATGTTGCGCATGCACTGCTCGATGATTTTCAGGCTCTGGCGCATCTCTTCGACGCGCACGATGCAGCGATCGTAGGCGTCGCCGTCGTGGGCCAGGGGCACTTCGAATTCGAAGTTCTCGTAACCCGAATACGGACGCGCCTTGCGCAGGTCGAAGTCCAGACCGGTCGCGCGCAGGCTGGGCCCGGTGACGCCCCATTCCAGCGCTTCCTTGGTGTTGTACGCGGCAACGCCGACGGTACGACCTTTAAGAATGCTGTTCTGCAGCGCTGCCTTGGTGTACTCGTCCAGACGCTTGGGCATCCAGTCGATGAAGTCCTTGACCAGTTTCTCCCAACCGCGAGGCAGGTCGTGGGCAACGCCGCCGATGCGGAACCAGGCCGGGTGCAGACGGAAACCGGTGACGGCTTCGATCACGGTGTAGGCGCGCTGACGGTCGGTGAACGTGAAGAACACCGGGGTCATGGCGCCCACGTCCTGGATGTAGGTCCCCAGGAACAGCAGGTGGCTGGTGATACGGAAGAACTCGGACATCATGATGCGGATGACGTTGACCCGATCCGGCACGGTGATGCCGGCCAGTTTCTCGACCGAGAGCACGTAAGGCAGGTTGTTCATCACGCCGCCGAGGTAATCGATGCGGTCGGTGTACGGAATGTAGCTGTGCCAGGACTGGCGCTCGGCCATCTTCTCGGCGCCACGGTGGTGGTAACCGATGTCCGGCACGCAGTCGACGATCTCTTCGCCGTCCAGCTGCAGGATGATGCGGAACGCACCGTGGGCCGAAGGGTGGTTCGGGCCCAGGTTGAGGAACATGTAGTCCTCGTTGGTGCCGGAACGCTTCATGCCCCAGTCTTCCGGACGGAAACGCGCGGCTTCCTCTTCCAGTTGCTGCTTGGCGAGGGTCAGGCTGTACGGGTCGAATTCAGTGGCGCGAGCCGGGAAATCCTTGCGCAGCGGGTGACCTTCCCAGGTCGGCGGCATCATGATGCGGGTCAGGTGCGGGTGGCCCGGGAAGTCGATCCCGAACATGTCCCACACTTCACGCTCGTACCAGTTGGCGTTCGGCCAGATACCGGTCACGGTGGGCATGCTCAGGTCGCTTTCGGAGAGCGCGACCTTGATCATCACGTCACTGTTACGTTCTATCGACATCAGGTGATAGAACACGGTGAAATCGGCATCCGGCAAGCCGCGGCGCTTGGTACGCAGGCGTTCGTCGACGCCGTGCAGGTCGTAAAGCATCACGTACGGCTTGGGCATCTGACGCAGGAAGGTCAGAATTTCAATCAGCCGCGCACGTTGCACCCACAGCACAGGCATGCCAGTGACGGTGGACTGGGCGCTGAAGGCTTCAGCGCCAAAACGGTTATGGAGTTCAACGACGACTTCTTGGTCGTCAGCCTTGTGAGGCGGGATGTACAGAGCGGTGTCTGCAGTCATAGGTCTCGATCGCTATCGGTCAACGTACAGAATGAACCCAGGTTCAGGCTTCTTTTTGTAAAAGAAAAACTGGATCAGACTTCGTCGGGGCTGCGCAGGTTGGTCACCGCAATACGCTGTTCGCGGCGCTGTTCCTTCTGCGACGGCATCTCGGCGCGATAAACGCCCTGGTCACCGACGACCCAGGAAAGGGGACGACGCTCCTGGCCAATGGATTCCTGCAGCAGCATCAAGCCTTGCAGAAACGCCTCTGGACGGGGCGGGCAGCCGGGCACGTAAACATCCACAGGGAGGAATTTATCCACGCCCTGAACCACGGAATAGATGTCGTACATGCCACCGGAGTTGGCACAGGCGCCCATGGAAATGACCCACTTGGGCTCCAGCATTTGCTCATAAAGACGCTGGATGATAGGGGCCATCTTCAGAAACGGTGTGCCGGCGATCACCATGAAATCCGCCTGACGCGGCGATGCCCGGATCACTTCGGCACCAAAGCGCGCGATGTCGTGGGGCGCCGTGAAGGCGGTGGTCATTTCCACATAGCAGCACGACAGACCGAAGTTGTACGGCCAGAGGGAGTTCTTGCGACCCCAGTTGACGGCACCGTTCAGTACGTCTTCGAGCTTGCCCATGTAGATGTTTTTGTGGACTTGGTCTTCTAACGGATCGGAAACGACTTCGCGTTCGCCGATGGGGTACTGCTCGTTAGGAGCATCCGGGTCGATCCTGGTGAGATTATATTGCATTGCCAAAGCCTCATTGTTTTAGCTTCGCCTGCCGGTTACGACGACCAACGGGAGCCCAATCGAGCGCCCCTACCCGCCATAGGTAGACAAGACCTGCCAACAGAATTGCTATGAAAACGAGCGCTTCGGCGAAGCCGGTCCAGCCGCTTTCGCGGACGGACACAGACCAGGCGTACAGAAAGAGGGCTTCAATGTCGAAAATCACGAACAGCATCGCGACCAGATAGAATTTTGCCGAGAGCCGCAGACGGGCGCCACCGGTGGGCAGCATGCCGGATTCGAACGGTTCGTTCTTGCTGCGGCCCCAGGCTTTGGAACCCAGCAGGCTGGAGAGGCCGAGCATGAAGGCGCAGAGGCCGACGACACCAAGGAGAAACACGGCGAAGCCCCAATTGTGGGCAATCAATCCTGTCGAGTCGGGCATGCTGGCAGTCCTTAACAGAGAGCAAAGGTCTCTGGGCTTGAAAGAAGTAGAAGCAGTGACGATATGTCGCAGTGCGATCAATCCCGGGATTTTATGTGCAAAAGGAGGGCAAGTAAATTTTCTGCATCAAATTTATTCGCAGGATTAATGAGATAGGTCACGGTTTTCATGCTCAGCCCCAGCGGGGACGGGCATCCAAGAGGGTTTGGAGAAATATGTTTCGCACAACGGAGAGACAGTACAGCGCGGCTTAAATGATAATAAATATCATTTGGCGGCTGTGTTTGATGTGTGTCACAGGAACGTGACGAAGTTCCCGATTAATTACCCGGGAGAAGAAGTCGGTAATTGATTGTGTGGTTAATTAACTTTTACGCGCTGATTTGAGTTGTCTATCGTTAATAGTTGACTGGCATCGTAGGTTAAATCGGCCGCTGTCATGAGAAAGCCGCCCGAAGGCGGCCTCTGAATCCCCACTCTATGGTGGCTTAATGGAACTGTTCTTCTTCCGTCGAGCCCGTCAGTGCAGTTACCGAAGACTTGCCCCCTTGAATGACCGTGGTCATGTCATCGAAGTAACCGGTGCCCACTTCCTGCTGGTGCGCCACGAAGGTGTAGCCCTTGGCGGCGTCGGCAAACTCCTGCTCTTGCAGTTTCACGTAGGCGGTCATGTCGTTGCGGGCGTAGTCATGTGCCAGGTTGAACATGCTGTGCCACATGTTGTGGATGCCGGCCAGTGTGATGAACTGATGCTTGTAGCCCATTGCCGACAACTCGCGCTGGAATTTGGCGATGGTCGCGTCGTCCAGGTTCTTCTTCCAGTTGAAGGAAGGCGAGCAGTTGTACGACAGCAACTGATCCGGGTATTCCTTCTTGATCGCTTCGGCGAAGCGACGGGCCTCGTCCAGATCCGGCTTGGCGGTTTCACACCAGATCAGATCGGCATACGGCGCATACGCCAGGCCGCGAGCAATCGCCTGGTCCAGACCGGCGCGTACTTTGTAGAAGCCTTCCGGCGTGCGAGTGCCGGTGACGAACGGCTGGTCATACGGGTCGCAGTCCGACGTCAGCAAGTCCGCCGCGTTGGCGTCGGTGCGCGCCAGAATGATGGTCGGCACGCCGGCCACGTCAGCCGCCAGACGGGCGGCCACCAGTTTCTGTACGGCCTCCTGGGTGGGGACCAGCACCTTGCCGCCCATATGGCCGCATTTTTTCACCGAGGCCAGCTGGTCTTCGAAGTGCACACCGGCAGCGCCTGCCTCGATCATGCTCTTCATCAGTTCGTAGGCGTTGAGCACGCCGCCGAAACCGGCTTCAGCGTCGGCAACGATCGGCGCGAAATAATCGATATAGCCTTCGTCACCCGGGTTCTTGCCGGCTTTCCACTGGATCTGGTCCGCGCGGCGGAACGAGTTATTGATCCGCTTGACCACGGTTGGCACCGAGTCCACCGGGTACAGCGACTGATCGGGGTACATCGATTCGGCAGAGTTATTGTCCGCAGCGACTTGCCAGCCAGACAGGTAGATCGCCTGGATGCCGGCTTTGACTTGTTGCACGGCCTGGCCACCGGTGAGGGCGCCCATGCAGTTGACGAAATCCTTGTCGGGACGGAAGGACGGCTTGGCCCCCTGGGTCACCAGCTTCCACAGCTTGTCAGCGCCCAGCTTTGCAAACGTGTGTTCAGGCTGAACCGAGCCACGCAGGCGGACGACGTCAGCAGCGGAGTAGGTGCGGGTTACGCCTTTCCAGCGTGGATTCTCGGCCCAGTCTTTCTCGATGGCTGCAATTTGTTGTTCGCGTGTCAGTGCCATGGGGTAAACCTCGTTGCTTGGTGTTGTGGGTCTTGAGGTGAAGCTCCTTGCTTCGCCGGCGCCGGTCTTTCTTCAAGGCGCACTGATGGCTGCTCACTGAATCGGAAAGCATGGTTTCTCAGTCAGATTTTTTTCGCCATCAGGATGATGAGGCGATGAAGCCGCCTTTTGGACGGAAATGACGCTAATCGGCACGAACATGATGAGTTCGGGCGCGATCAGGAGGCGTTCTGCACAACCTCCGATCAGCGGGAGCGAGGCCATCATGCCTCGGCAATTTTGCCTCGTCAAACACTTTGTAGTGCTTTTTAGGTCGCACTACATCTTTCATCTAATGCGACTTGTCGGTCAGTTTCGGGCGGGCAAGTGCTGGAAGGGGAAGTCACCGTGAATACGGGGCGGTCACGGGAGAGGGACTAGATGTAGTGCCGGATCGGGCACTACATTTATCAGTGAGGCCGTTGAGTCTCAGGATCGATGTCATTACCCACGTCTGGTGCGAAATGTATAGGACCCGGCTGCTGGCGAATCCATTGTGTCAGGCAGCATATGCGCACCTGACCCAACGCGTTCGCCAGCAAGCCGGCCCCTACAGATTGCAGGGCGTCGATTCAGTGGAGGCGTAAACGATGTCCCCTCAATCCAGGCTGTCGACCTTCACCCGCAGTTGCATGTCGTTGCTGCCCTGTGTCGAGTAGCGTCGGACGACGCCATGCTCGTCGGCGCGAGACTGATCGCTGGCGCCGGCCAGCGTGATCCACTCACCCAGCCGACCGCTGACTTGCGTGTCGGTGCTTTGCACCTTGATCGCGTCAGCCTGTTGCTGGCTCATGCGGTCATTGTTGGTGCTGATGCTCAGGTGGACGATGTCGCCGGTGACCGTCGCCGTGACATAGAAGCCCTGGGTCACATTTCGATACTGCGTGTTGGTCTGCGGGTAGCCATAGCCATCGGACTGCACCGAGGTGATCGGGATGCTCTGGCCCATCTGAATCAGCGCCGGCGTCCCTTCGTTGGCCTGAACCTGTTGTACGCCACCCTCGCGGCTGGCGGTACCGTAATTCTGGATGCGCGTCCGGCCGTCGGCGCTGATGCGTCCGTCCTGCGAACGCACGGTGCCGTTGACCGAGTAACCCTGGTCGCTCTGGACCGTGCTGTCACTGGTGTCGACGCTGATCATCAGCCGCTTGGGCGCGGTGTCGAGTTGCCCGAGAAGATCGCGCAGTTCGCTGATCTTGTCCGGTTCGGCGTTGACGATCAGCTTGTTGCCATAGGCATTGACGCTGCCTTCATTGCCCAGAAACGACTTCACGGTGGGCAGCAAGTCATCGCTGGTGCGGTAATTCAGGGGGATGACTTCAGTGGCGGCCGCGGCCGTGAAGCTGCAAGCCATCAGCAGTGAAGCGAGCAGGGTGCGTAATGACATCGATGTGGTCTCCGCAAAAGGCGCGTCTGAACGACGAGTTTGCCAGTTTGTCGGCCCGCGCAGCACCAAGTTGAATTGCCGACAGCAAAACGCCCCGGCGATCGCGTTCCAGCATAGGCAACTGAAGCGCGAGCAGCGGGGCGCAGAGATGTCGCAATGGGCAATCAGTGCGAGTTACGCACCATGTCCACGTGGGGCAGGCCGGCTTCGAGGAACTCGTCGCTGACCACGGTAAAGCCAAAACGCTCGTATAACGCTGTGGCATGAACCTGCGCGCTAAGCCGCTGCTGTTTCAGATCGCGGCGCTCTGCTTCGGCGAGGATGGCAGTGATCAGCGCCTCGCCCACGTTCAAACCGCGCCAGTCTTTCAGCACGGACAGGCGGCCAAACTCACCATCGGCGAGCAAGCGCGCGGTGCCCACCGCGTAATCGCCTTCCAGTGCCAGAAAATGCAGGGCGCCTGCATCTTCCGAGTCCCATTCCAGTTCAGGCGGCACCGACTGCTCGGACACGAATACAGCGTCGCGAATGCGCCGGATGTCGGCGTTGTCTTTCTGCCAGTCGGCTACCCGTACGTGGATCTTATTCATCAGCAAACCCCAGACTTCCTTGTTTGACCAGCTCACAGAGCAGGTTACGTCCATCGTCATCTGCCAGCCATTGGCCCAGATTGTCGATGTGCAGCGCATCGGCCGCGCAGATCATTTTCAGCAGTTCACGCAGATGGCCCGGCAACAGACGGCTCTGACCGCTGGCGAACAGCAGCAGGTCGTCGTCGACTTCCGACCACGCCAGTCGCGCGCTCGGGTTGCGGATCAGCACGGCGCCCTGTTCCAGGCTGTCGAGCAGCTCGCTCTCGGCCAGTTCCGGGCCAACCACCAGCTCGGGATAACGAGGCTCGGTCATGAACTGGCCAAACCAGGTCAGCAGCAGGCGCTCGTCACCCATGTGCTCGGCCAGCAAGCCCTTAAGGCGGTCGAGTGCATCATGTTGAATCTGATGCGGATCGCTGACCGGTTGCGCGTCGGCGTCGGTGTAGCGTTCTTCTTCAGGCATGAACTGGCTGAGGAAGTCGGTGAAGTGGGTCAGTACTTCGGCGGCGCTTGGCGCGCGGAAGCCCACCGAGTAGGTCAGGCATTCATCTACCGCGACACCACAGTGGGCCAGGCGCGGGGGCAGGTAGAGCATGTCGCCCGGCTCCAGCGTCCACTCGTCGGTACCCTGGAAGTCGGCGAGGATGCGCAGGTCGGCGTGCTCGAGCAGTTTGCTCTCGGAGTCGCACATCTGGCCGATCTGCCAGTGACGCTTGCCGTGGCCCTGCAGCAGGAACACGTCGTAGTTGTCGAAATGCGGACCCACGCTGCCGCCCGGCGCGGCGTAGCTGATCATCACGTCATCGATGCGCCAGCTTGGCAGGAAGCGGAAGTTTTCCAGCAGTTCGCTGACTTCAGGCACGAACTGATCCACAGCCTGGACCAGCAGGGTCCACTCGCGCTCCGGCAGTTTGCTGAAGTCGTCCTCGGCGAACGGACCGCGACGCAGCTCCCACGGACGCTCGCCTTTCTCGAGGACCAGGCGCGATTCAACTTCTTCTTCCAGCGCCAGGCCGGCCAGTTCGTCGGCGTCGATCGGGCTCTGGAAATCCGGAATGGCCTGACGGATCAGCAAAGGTTTCTTCTGCCAGTAGTCGCGCAGGAACTCGCGCGCTGTGATGCCACCTAGGAGCTGAAGAGGGATGTCAGGATTCATGTGTAACCTATTGAAAAAACGAGTTTTTACGACGGGAATAAAAACGCCCGGCTCAGCCGGGCGTTCAGAGCGGGTGCCGTGCAGTCAGATGCGCTTGGCTTGCGCGACAGCGTTGCCGATGTAGTTCGCCGGCGTGAGCTTCTTCAGCTCGGCCTTGGCTTCGGCAGGCATGTCCAGACCGTCGATGAAGGTCAGCAGCGCTTCAGGACCAATGCCCTTGCCGCGCGTCAATTCCTTGAGCTTCTCGTACGGGTTCTCGATGTCGTAGCGACGCATGACCGTCTGGATCGGCTCGGCCAGCACTTCCCAGCAGGCGTCCAGATCGGCGGCGATCTTCTGCTCGTTGAGCTCCAGCTTGCCGATGCCTTTCAGGCTCGCCTCGTAGGCAATCACGCTGTGAGCGAAGCCCACGCCCAGGTTGCGCAGCACGGTGGAGTCGGTCAGGTCACGCTGCCAGCGGGAGATCGGCAACTTGCTGGCCAGATGCTGGAACAGCGCGTTGGCGATGCCGAGGTTGCCTTCGGAGTTTTCGAAGTCGATCGGGTTAACCTTGTGCGGCATGGTCGACGAACCGATTTCACCGGCGATGGTGCGCTGCTTGAAATAGCCCAGGGAGATGTAGCCCCAGATGTCGCGGTCGAAGTCGATCAGGATCGTGTTGTAACGGGCGATCGCGTCGAACAGCTCGGCGATGTAATCGTGGGGTTCGATCTGCGTGGTGTAGGGGTTGAAGCCCAGGCCCAGCTCGTCTTCGATGAAGGCGCGGGCGTTGGCTTCCCAGTCGATGTCCGGGTAGGCCGACAGGTGCGCGTTGTAGTTGCCGACGGCGCCGTTGATCTTGCCCAGCAACGGCACGGCAGCGACTTGAGCGATCTGACGCTCCAGGCGGTAAACGACGTTGGCCAGTTCCTTGCCCAGGGTGGTCGGCGAGGCCGGCTGACCGTGGGTGCGCGAGAGCATCGGCACGGCGGCGAAACGGATCGCCAGCTCGCGGATGGACTCGGCTATCTGACGCATCAGCGGCAGCAGCACGGTGTCACGGCCTTCGCGCAGCATCAGCGCGTGGGACAGGTTGTTGATGTCTTCGCTGGTGCAGGCGAAGTGAATGAACTCGCTGACCTTGGCCAGCTCCGGCAACTTCGCAGCCTGCTCCTTGAGCAGGTACTCGATGGCCTTGACGTCATGATTGGTGGTGCGCTCGATCTCTTTGACGCGCTCGGCGTGCTCGAGGGCGAAGTCATTGGCCAGGGCATCGAGGATGGCGTTGGCTTCGGCGGAAAACGCCGGGACTTCAGGGATCTGCGGGTGAGCTGCCAGGCGTTGCAGCCAGCGTACTTCCACCAGGGCGCGGAAACGGATCAGGCCGTATTCGCTGAAAATCGGGCGCAGGGCCTGGGTTTTGCCGGCGTAGCGGCCATCTACAGGGGAAACCGCAGTGAGCGAAGAAAGCTGCATGGGGTGTTCTCGGACTGTCAGGCGACGAAAAGGGGCGCGTATCATACATGAAAATTCCGGTCAGCCGAGGCTGGCTGACCGTTATGAATCGCGCGATGTCGGGTTCGGAGCGGGCTGAATGGCGTTGGTCACTCAGCGGTGAAGCAATGGATACAGTTCTTTCAATAACTTGCGACGGCTGATAACCAGTTGCCAGCGGTGACCGCCCACTTGTCGCCAAAGTCGCGCGCAGCGAATTCCGGCCAGTAACAGTGCGCGGATTTTCGAGGCATTGTTGGGTTGCTGCAGATTGCGCATGTCACCGTGGACCTGAATCCGCTGACGCAAGGTGCTCAGGGTGTCCTGATACAGCGCGCCGCTGGCGGCAATGACGTTCTCGTGAGCGATGCCGAAATGCTCGACCTGGGATTTGATCTGCGGCAGGCGCTTGCCGATGGTGTCGAGCATGTCGTCGCGCTTGGACAGTTGACGCTCCAGGCCCAGCATCGCCAGGGCATAACGCAAGGGTTCCCGCTGCAGCGTGGCCGGATCGCGTTCCAGGGCGCTGGCGAGGGCGCGATAGCCCTCGTGCAGATTGAGGTCGTCGCCACCGAACACGTCCAGCGTGTCTTTCGGGTCCATGACCAGCAGCGTGCCCATCAGGCAACCAACGGCCGCTTCACCGGCCTGGCCGGTCTTGGCGATGCGATCGACCAGCACGGCGGCCTGAAAGACCCCGGCCAGTGCGACAAGTTGTTCCTGAATCGGGGTCATCAACGTGCATCCCTGGTGTGCCACGGCTCGGCGATTTCGATGACGCCGCCACCCAGGCAAACCTCGCCGTCGTAAAACACCACGGACTGGCCCGGCGTTACCGCGCGTTGCGGCTCGTCGAAGGTGGCCCGGTAACCGGTTTCAGTGCGTTCCAGGGTGCAGCGCTGGTCGCTCTGGCGGTAACGCACCTTGGCGGTCAGCTGGCGCGGGCTGCTCAGGTCGATCGGGTTGACCCAGTAGATCTCCGACGCGAGCAGGGCGCGGGAGAACAGCCACGGGTGTTCGTTGCCCTGGCCGACGATCAGCTCGTTGTGCTCCAGGTCCTTGACCAGTACATACCACGGCTCATCGCCGGCATCTTTCAGTCCGCCGATGCCCAGGCCCTGACGCTGGCCGATGGTGTGGTACATCAGGCCGGCATGCCGACCGATGACTTCGCCTTCGGTGGTTTTGATCTCGCCGGGCTGCGCAGGCAGGTATTGCTTGAGGAAGTCGGTGAAACGACGCTCGCCGATGAAGCAAATGCCGGTCGAGTCCTTCTTCTTCGCGGTCGCCAGCTGGTATTTCTCGGCGATGGCGCGCACCTCGGGCTTCTCCAGTTCACCGACCGGAAACAGGGTCTTGGCAATCTGCTCGCCGCCGACGGCATGCAGGAAGTAGCTCTGGTCCTTGTTCGGGTCCAGGCCCTTGAGCAGTTCGGTGCGGCCGTCGATGTCGCGGCGACGCACGTAGTGACCGGTCGCGATCAGGTCGGCGCCGAGCATGAAGGCGTAGTCGAGGAAGGCTTTGAACTTGATCTCGCGGTTGCAAAGGATGTCCGGGTTTGGCGTGCGCCCGGCTTTGTATTCTTCGAGGAAGTGCTCGAAGACGTGATCCCAGTACTCGGCCGCGAAGTTCACGGTGTGCAGTTTGATGCCGATCTTGTCGCACACGGCCTGGGCGTCCGCGAGGTCGTCCATGGCGGTGCAGTATTCCGTTCCGTCGTCTTCTTCCCAGTTCTTCATGAACAGGCCTTCCACCTGATACCCCTGCTCCATGAGCAGAAGCGCGGAGACCGAAGAATCCACGCCGCCGGACATGCCGACAATGACGCGCTTCTTTTCTGTATCGGAAAAGGCTGAATCAGACATAGGAATTCGATTGGGTAGCAGCAGGAAAGGGCGGGATTCTAACAGGGAGTCGGCGCCAAGGCTAAAAGCTATTCAGTTGCGCTGGGCGGCCGGTCAGTCGCGTACAACCTCCAGGCTGTGAATCGGACCTGCGAGGTAGTCATCGATGCATCGCAACACCAGCTCGCTGCGCCAGCGCTCCGGTTGGCTGGCGAGTTCGTCGCGGCTGAACCAGGGCGCGCCGACGATGCCTGTGTCCAGCGCACGCTCGGGGTGGTGCCGCGTCGCTTTGGCTGAAAAACATACGCGCTGGTATGTCACGCCATTACTTGGCGCGGTGTACAGGTAAATGCCGACGACGCCCGTCAGTTCGACGTCCCAGCCGGTTTCTTCCAGGGTTTCGCGGATGGCCGCTTCACGCAGCGTCTCATCAGCCTCCAGGTGACCGGCAGGCTGATTGAGCACCAGCTTGCCGTTTTTCAATTCTTCGACGAACAGAAAACGGCCGTTGTCTTCGATGACGGTTGCGACGGTGATGTGGGGGTGCCAGGTCATTGGGGCTTCTCGTTAATCTGTAGGAGCCATCCGAGTTTACGAGGGTCGCGAAGCGGAGTGTCAGTAAACCGCATTCGCGACCGTCGTAACTTTCGATGGCTTCTACAGGGAGCGGTGTCAGCAAAAAAAAAGCCCCGGCGCAATGGCCAGGGCTTTCTTGTCGCAGTTGGCAGCTTTTCAGCCGCCGACTGGCGCGCCTTACTTCAACGCATTGATCGCGTCGTTCAGGGTCTTGCTTGGGCGCATGGCGTTGCTGGCCAGTTCCGGGGTAGGGAAGTAATAGCCGCCGATGTCCAATGGCTTGCCCTGTACGCTGTTCAGCTCGGCGACGATGGTCGCTTCGTTGTCAGCCAGGGTTTTTGCAAGCTCCGTGAACTTGGCTTGCAGCGCCGTATCTTCGGTCTGTGCCGCCAGAGCCTGAGCCCAGTAGGTGGCCAGGTAGAAGTGGCTGCCACGGTTGTCGATACCGCCGACCTTGCGCGATGGTGACTTGTTGTTGTCCAGGAACTGACCGGTGGCCTTGTCCAGGGCTTTTGCAAGTACCAGCGCTTTCGGGTTGTCGTAGACGTTGCCCAGGTGTTCGAGGGAGGCGGCCAGTGCCAGGAATTCGCCCAGCGAATCCCAGCGCAGGAAGTTCTCTTCGTTCAGCTGTTGAACGTGCTTCGGCGCCGAACCACCTGCGCCGGTTTCGAACAGACCACCGCCACTCATCAGCGGCACGATGGACAGCATCTTGGCGCTGGTGCCCAGTTCCATGATCGGGAACAGGTCGGTCAGGTAGTCGCGCAGCACGTTGCCGGTCACCGAAATGGTGTCCTTGCCCGCACGGATGCGCTCCAGGGAAACCTTCATCGCGTC
Source organism: Pseudomonas sp. NPDC078416 (assembly GCF_050268485.1). NCBI lineage: Bacteria > Pseudomonadati > Pseudomonadota > Gammaproteobacteria > Pseudomonadales > Pseudomonadaceae > Pseudomonas > Pseudomonas sp. NPDC078416. The sequence continues at coordinate 12,476 of NZ_JBNNGV010000019.1, forward strand.
GACTGGCGACTGGATGCTGATGTCCAGGCCTGCCGTGTCGTGATCCTTCAGGTAGTGCTCGACCTTCTTGATCATCGCCGCGTCGTGGGCGCGCTCAGGGTCCAGCCAGAAAATGGCCGGTGTGCTGCTCAGGCGCGAACGGTTGACGGCCAGTTTGACCCAGTCCTGAATCGGCGCGTCCTTGGTCTGGCACATGCGCCAGATGTCGCCGGCTTCAACGTTCAGCTCCATCAAGACCTGACCCTTGTCGTCGGTCACACGGACCACGCCATCGGTTTCGATCTGGAAGGTCTTGTTGTGCGAGCCGTACTCTTCGGCTTTCTGCGCCATCAGGCCAACGTTTGGCACGCTGCCCATGGTGGTCGGGTCGAAGGCGCCGTGTTGCTTGCAGTCTTCGATCACAGCCTGATAGATGGTCGCGTAGCAACGATCCGGGATCACGGCCTTGGTGTCCTGCAGGACGCCGTCGTTGTTCCACATCTTGCCGGAATCACGAATCATCGCCGGCATCGAGGCGTCGACGATGACGTCGCTCGGCACGTGCAGGTTGGTGATGCCCTTGTCGGAGTTGACCATGGCCAGAGCAGGGCGGGTCGCGTAAACAGCTTTGACGTCCGCTTCGATCTGCGCTTGCTGATCGGCCGGCAGGTCTTTGATGCGGGCGTACAGGTCGCCGATGCCGTTGTGCAGGTTGAAGCCGATTTCTTTCAGGACGTCAGCGTGCTTGTTCAGCGCTTCCTGATAGTACTCGGCGACGAACTCACCAAACATGATCGGGTCCGAGACCTTCATCATGGTGGCTTTCAGGTGCACGGAGAACAGCACGCCCAGCTTCTTGGCGTCTTCGATTTCACGGGCCACGAAAGCGCGCAGGGCTTTCTTGCTCATGACGGCGCAGTCGATGATCTCGCCGGCCAGTACCGAGGTCTTGTCCTTCAGCACGGTGGTGCTGCCGTCTTTGCCGATCAGTTCGATCTTCACGGCGCCAGCGGCTTCGATCAGCGAGGATTTTTCGCTGCCATAGAAATCGCCGTTGTCCATGTGCGCCACGTGGGACTTGGAGTCCGCAGACCAGGCGCCCATTTTGTGCGGGTGCTTGCGCGCGTAGTTCTTGACGGAGAGCGGCGCTCGACGATCAGAGTTGCCTTCACGCAGAACCGGGTTCACGGCGCTGCCTTTGACTTTGTCGTAGCCAGCCTGGGCAACCTTGTCGGCTTCGGTCACGACTTCATCCGGATAATTCGGGATGTCGTAGCCCTTGGCTTGCAGTTCCTTGATCGCGGCCTTCAGTTGGGGAACCGAGGCGCTGATGTTCGGCAGCTTGATGATGTTGGCTTCCGGCGTCGTCGCCAGTTGGCCCAGCTCTGCCAGATCGTCGGAAACCTTCTTGTCACCCAGGCGCTCGGGAAAGCTGGCGAGGATGCGGGCTGCAAGCGAGATATCGCGGGTTTCAACGGCGATGTCAGCGGAGGCGGTGAACGCTTCGATGATAGGCAGCAGTGAGTAGGTGGCGAGGGCTGGCGCTTCGTCAGTGAAGGTGTAGATGATCTTCGAGCGGTTGGACATATTCGGGATAACTCTCTTCTTTGCTGAGCGTACACAAAATTTCGAGATGCGCAGGGTAGGCACTTTCGCCCAAAGTATCGATGAGCCGAAAGTCGAGAATTTCGTCGCGTGATAGGGGGTGCATCAGTCGAGCGTCAAACGGTCGGACCCGGGTAGCGGTCTGGCCTGTCGAGGGCTGAAAGCCTGGCTTCAGGTGGTTCGGCCCCCAATGACCCAACGGTCACCGGCGCTGAGTATATCACTGCACCCGGCCATTACTACGGTACTCGTGTGACGGCTTTACGGTGTCCGGCGCGATCGCGCGGGCCTCGGGAGGTGTCAGGATTTCCCTGGAAAACCTTCAGCCCTTGTAGCACGGGGGCTGCGGCAACCTGTCGCAGTATCATCAAGACGACAAGGCTGGTCCGATCGCCCACCGGATTTCGACTAAAGGAGCACCTGTGGCCCGGTGCCTTTTACTCGCTTCTATATAGATGCGCGCAATGTATAGAGGAGCCGCAGAGATGAGCAGCACAAAAAAAGCCGGTCAACCCTGAACGGATTGACCGGCTTCTCGAATCTCGCGCTTGAACGGTCCGGCTCAGGCGTGATTGTTGCGCTATGCCTGTTGCTTCTCGAAATGTCGCTCTTGCTGGTGTGCTGCCTCAGGAAGATCAGCAACAGCTTTCGCACTGATGCCTACGGCATGAAGACCCTTGGGGCCCTGAGTGATTTCGAACTGAACCGGCTGGCCGGCCTTCAGCGTCTTGTAGCCTTCCATAGTGATCGCCGAGTAGTGCGCGAACAGGTCTTCAGACTTGCCGTCTTCAACGATGAAGCCATACCCCTTGGCGTTGTTGAACCACTTGACCTTACCGCTGTGCATAGTCACATCCCTCTGCAAAGGACTCCGATGGGAGTATCATCACCTCTCATCCGCCGGACCTAAAAAATTTTGGTTGACTGCGCGGACCCTTTTTACCCAATGTGGGTTCTATTGTTTGTAACACCGATTGGCCGATAGTCAAGGTCAAGCGGCGGTCCAGTTGAAAACCGGTATCACCGCCACCATTTATTTCAATCACGTCCTCTGTGAACCTTCTTTACCATGCATGCAATCAGCAAGATTCGACTAACATTCAATCAGGATGACTCGCATCCCCATGAGGACGATGCGTCGGGCACCGCTGTACAGGAAGCCAAGCCGACATTGCAGGTGCCGCCTATGTACAAGGTGGTTTTGTTCAACGACGACTACACCCCGATGGATTTCGTTGTCGAAGTGCTCGAGGTGTTTTTCAACCTGAATCGTGAGCTGGCGACCAAGGTCATGCTGGCCGTCCATACAGAGGGACGGGCCGTTTGCGGATTGTTTACCCGCGACATCGCCGAGACCAAGGCTATGCAGGTCAACCAGTACGCCAGGGAAAGCCAGCATCCGCTACTCTGTGAAATCGAGAAGGACGGTTAACCGCCGGACACTTGGGTATGAGGTGAAGCTATGTTAAACCGTGAGCTCGAAGTCACCCTCAATCTGGCTTTCAAGGAGGCCCGCTCCAAACGTCATGAGTTCATGACCGTCGAGCACCTCCTGCTGGCCCTATTGGACAATGAGGCTGCCGCCACCGTACTGCGTGCCTGCGGCGCAAACCTCGACAAACTCAAACACGACCTCCAGGAGTTCATCGACTCCACCACGCCGCTGATTCCCGTCCATGACGAGGATCGCGAGACCCAACCTACACTCGGCTTCCAGCGCGTTCTACAGCGTGCGGTTTTTCATGTGCAGAGCTCCGGCAAGCGGGAAGTCACTGGCGCAAACGTGCTGGTGGCAATCTTCAGCGAGCAGGAAAGCCAGGCAGTGTTCCTGCTCAAGCAGCAGAGCGTTGCCCGTATCGATGTCGTCAACTATATCGCCCACGGTATTTCCAAGGTGCCGGGGCATGGCGATCAATCTGAAGGTGAGCAAGATATGCAGGATGACGAGGGCGGTGAGTCTTCTTCCTCAGGCAATCCTCTGGATGCCTATGCGAGCAACCTGAATGAGCTGGCCCGTCAAGGCCGCATCGATCCGCTGGTAGGGCGCGAGATGGAAGTCGAGCGCGTCGCTCAGATTCTCGCGCGGCGTCGCAAGAATAACCCGCTGCTGGTGGGCGAGGCAGGGGTGGGTAAAACCGCCATTGCCGAAGGCCTGGCCAAACGCATCGTCGACAACCAGGTGCCGGATTTGCTGGCCAACAGCGTCGTGTACTCCCTCGACCTGGGCGCACTGCTGGCCGGCACCAAGTACCGTGGCGATTTCGAGAAGCGCTTCAAGGCGTTGCTCGGCGAGTTGAAGAAACGCCCCCACGCGATCCTCTTTATCGACGAAATCCACACCATCATCGGTGCGGGCGCCGCGTCCGGTGGCGTGATGGACGCCTCCAACCTGCTCAAGCCGCTGCTGTCGTCGGGTGATATCCGGTGCATCGGCTCGACCACGTTCCAGGAATTCCGCGGCATCTTCGAGAAAGACCGTGCGCTGGCTCGTCGCTTCCAGAAAGTCGACGTCTCCGAGCCATCCGTCGAAGACACCATCGGCATCCTGCGCGGCCTGAAAGGTCGTTTCGAACAGCATCACAATATCGAATACAGCGACGAAGCCCTGCGTGCTGCTGCTGAACTGGCATCGCGCTACATCAATGACCGTCACATGCCCGACAAGGCCATTGACGTGATTGACGAGGCGGGCGCCTATCAGCGGCTACAACCAGTGGAAATGCGCGTCAAGCGCATTGAAGTGCCACAGGTTGAAGACATCGTGGCGAAGATTGCGCGGATTCCCCCAAAACACGTCAACAGCTCAGACAAAGAGTTGCTGCGTAACCTGGAGCGCGACCTGAAGCTGACGGTGTTCGGTCAGGATGCCGCCATCGACTCGCTGTCCACCGCGATCAAACTGTCGCGTGCAGGCCTCAAGTCGCCGGACAAGCCGGTCGGTTCCTTCCTGTTCGCCGGTCCGACCGGTGTCGGCAAGACCGAGGCAGCGCGTCAGCTGGCCAAGGCGCTGGGGATCGAGCTGGTGCGTTTCGACATGTCCGAGTACATGGAGCGTCACACCGTTTCGCGTCTGATCGGTGCGCCGCCGGGCTATGTCGGTTTTGATCAGGGCGGCCTGCTGACTGAAGCAGTCACCAAACAGCCGCATTGCGTGCTGCTGCTCGATGAGATCGAGAAGGCGCACCCGGAAGTCTTCAATCTGCTGCTGCAGGTCATGGACCATGGGACGCTGACCGACAACAACGGGCGCAAGGCGGACTTCCGCAATGTAATCGTGATCATGACCACCAACGCCGGTGCAGAAACGGCGGCGCGGGCTTCGATCGGTTTCACCCATCAGGATCACTCCTCTGATGCGATGGAAGTGATCAAGAAGAGCTTCACGCCGGAATTCCGCAACCGTCTGGACACCATCATTCAATTCGGTCGCCTCAGCCATGAGGTTATCAAGAACGTGGTGGACAAGTTCCTTACCGAACTTCAGGCGCAACTGGAAGACAAGCGCGTACTGCTGGAAGTGACCGACGCGGTGAGGGGTTACCTGGCCGAAGAGGGTTACGACGCAGCGATGGGTGCGCGTCCGATGGCGCGTCTGATCCAGGACAAGATCAAGCGTCCGCTGGCCGAAGAGATCCTCTTTGGCGAGTTGTCCGAGCATGGCGGTGTTGTACACATCGACTTCAAGGACGGCGAGATCACCTTCGATTACGAGACCACGGCTGAAATGGCCTGACGTTTCGGGTTACTGCAATAAACCTGAAAGGCGCCGATTGGCGCCTTTTTTGTGGGCGTCATGGTCGTGATTCGTGAGGCATGGTTAGACGTGACGCTTCTTGCAATCTGTAGGAGCCGGCTTGCTGGCGAACGCGGTCGTTCAGGGATGAACATGTCGGCTGGCACAATGCTTTCGCCAGCAAGCCGGCTCCTACGGTGTCAGGGCCCTGCAACGATGGTGAGCTTTCAAACAGAAGGGGGGCTGAATCCCGCGCACACAAAAACGCCCGGCATGTGCCGGGCGTTTTTGTTAAGACCTGTTAGCGGGCGCGGTAAGTGATGCGCCCTTTGCTCAAGTCGTAGGGCGTCAGCTCAACGCGGACCTTGTCGCCGGTAAGAATGCGGATGTAGTTCTTGCGCATCTTGCCGGAGATGTGCGCGGTTACGACGTGCCCATTTTCCAACTCCACACGGAACATGGTGTTGGGCAGGGTGTCGACGACAGTGCCTTCCATTTCGAAGCTGTCTTCTTTCGACATGCAGTAAAGCCCTCGGTATCCAATGAATGGCCCGGTGCAAACGGCAGCCAGGCAAAAGCGGGCTGCATTGTGCCCGAAAATTGAGGGTTAAGCCAAGGGCTTCAGTAAAGAGTGACCCATCTTTGATTGGTGAGCAGTTCGATGGGGCGATATTGAGTCTTGTAATTCATCTTTTTGCAGTTTTTTATCCAGTAGCCAAGATACACCGCATGCAATTGCAGACGTGCGGCCTCGGCGATCTGCCAGAGAATCGCGTAACGCCCCAGGCTGCGGCGCTCTTGCGAGGGTTCGTAGAACGTGTAAACAGCAGAAAGTCCGTTAGGCAGCAGGTCAGTGACGGCTACGGCGAGCAGCCTGCCTTCCAGGCGGAATTCGTAAAAACGCGAAAACGGCAGGTCCCGGACCAGGAAGGTGGAAAACTGGTCGCGGCTCGGTGGAAACATATCGCCATCGGCATGGCGCTGCTCGATGTAGCGCTGATACAGATCGAAGTACTCCTCGCTGAAATGCGGCTTGGTGCTCGTCACTTCGACGTCGGCGTTCCTTTTGAAAATACGCTTTTGCTGACGATCGGGCACAAACAGTCCGACCGGAATGCGCGCAGGCACGCAGGCGCTGCAGTTCTGGCAGTGCGGACGGTAAAGATGATCGCCACTGCGGCGAAACCCCATGTCCGAGAGATCGGCATAGACCTGGACGTCCATCGGCTGGCTGGGGTCGAGAAACAGCGTGGTGGCTTGTTCCTCGGGCAGGTAGCTACAGGAGTGGGGTTGAGTGGCATAGAACTTCAGCCGCGCCAGCTCGGTCATGATCAACCCTCGAGAAAAACTGTAGACATCAGTGTAAGCCAGCCCAATCAAACTCGCCTAGGCGACCAATCGGTGTAATTGCTCGCGTCGAGGTGTTTATGCAGATAGTCGGCGAACGTCTGCCGCGCAATCGAGCGCGCGCCAAGGCTTAGCAGGTGCTCGGTAGGCATTTGGCAATCAATCAGAACAAAACCTGATTCTTTCAAGTATTCGACCAACGTTGCGAAGCCGACCTTCGAAGCGTTGTCGGCGCGGCTGAACATCGATTCCCCGAAAAACAGCTGGCCCATCGCCAATCCGTACAGGCCGCCCACCAGCGCTTCGCCGTCCCAGACTTCCACGCTGTGGGCGAAGCCGCGGGCGTGCAGTTCAATGTAAGCCGCCTGCATGGAGTCGGTGATCCACGTGCCGTCGGCGTAGGCCCGGGGTTCGGCGCACGCTTGAATGACCGCCGCGAAATCCTGATCGAAGGTGACCCGATAACGCCCCTGGCGCAGCAGCTTGCCCAGACTGCGTGATACATGGAGCTCATCCGGAAACAGCACGGTGCGCGGGTCCGGTGACCACCAGAGAATCGGCTGGCCCTGCTGGTACCAGGGAAAGCAGCCATGGCGGTATGCGGCAATCAGGCGATCGGCAGACAAATCGCCGCCACCGGCCAGCAGTCCGTTGGGCTCGCGCATGGCTTTTTCCAGCGGTGGGAAATCAAGGGTGTCGCGTTGTAACCAGGTCAGCATGGCATCCAGACTTTACGAGAGGGGAGGGGAGTCAACGCCGGCTTGCAACTCCGTCCTGCAACTGCGGTCACAAGCCGCTTGGTTGCGCCCGGAAATGCGAACCCTTGGTTCCTTCATTCGGGCATGGCCTTTTGATAGTTCAAGGGAGCAGGAAAAACACGTCATAAGCCTTTGTCGGCAAAGAAAATGCGTGCTCAAATTGTCAGCGGCCGGCGAGGCTTGAACATCTGCAAGCACCGCGCCAGACTAACGTAGCGCGCGGCGCGCAAATCCGTACAATGCCGATGTTGTTTAACCTCATTTCAAGTCACCTGTCGAGCGTGCGTTATCGCAGGCACGGTTTTCCAGGCCGATGTTCGGGCCTGTATCGGGAAAGCCACTGCCATTTCGTCAAGGCAGTCGTACACAGTCAATCATCAGATGTTCGCGCTTGCGCGCAGGAATTGAAGCGTTTTGAAGAAATCCACCATAGCACCCACCCCCGTTCCGCTTTGGCGGCAGCACCTGCACTACCGGCTCAAGGAAGGTGCACTGATCGCGTTCGGCGCGCTGTGCCTGTATCTGATCATGGCGCTGCTGACCTACGATCAAGGCGATCCTGGCTGGAGCCACACGAGCAGCTCGGCCCAGGTGCAGAACGCGGCAGGCGTTGCCGGTGCTTATTGCGCCGACATCCTGTTCATGATCCTCGGCTACTTCGCCTACATCTTCCCGTTGCTGCTGGGCGTGAAGGCCTATCAGGTTTTCCGCCATCGTCATGAGCCATGGCAGTGGAGCGGCTGGCTGTTCTCCTGGCGCATGATCGGTCTGGTGTTTCTCGTGCTGGCCGGCGCTTCGCTGGCGCACTTGCATTTCCATTCGGCGTCGGGCCTGCCGGGTTCGGCCGGCGGCGTGCTGGGCGAGGTGCTGGGCGATCTGGCCAAGCGCGCGCTGAACGTTCAGGGCAGTACCTTGCTGTTCATCGCCTTGTTTCTGTTCGGTCTGACCGTGTTCACCGATTTGTCCTGGTTCAAGGTCATGGACAACACCGGCAAGATCACCCTGGACCTGATCGAACTGTTCACCGGATCGCTCAACCGCTGGTGGACCGCCCGCAACGAGCGCAAGCAGATGGTGGCTCAGCTGCGTGAAGTCGACATGCGTGTCGACGAAGTGGTCGCTCCGGTGGCCCCGGATCGACGGGAGCAGGCCAAAGCCAAGGAACGCCTCATCGAGCGCGAGCAGGCGCTGACCGAACATATGGCCGCCCGCGAGAAGCACGTGCCCGCCGTCATCGCGCCAGCACCTCCACGCGCACCCGAGCCGAGCAAACGCGTACAGAAAGAGAAGCAGGCGCCGTTGTTCGTCGACAGCGCCGTGGAAGGCACCTTGCCGCCGATCTCGATCCTCGACCCGGCCGAGAAAAAGCAGCTCAACTATTCGCCTGAATCCCTGGCGGCGGTGGGGCATCTGCTGGAGATCAAGCTGAAGGAATTCGGCGTTGAAGTGACGGTGGACTCGATTCATCCGGGCCCAGTGATCACCCGTTACGAAATCCAGCCGGCTGCCGGCGTGAAAGTCAGCCGTATCTCGAACCTGGCGAAAGACCTGGCGCGCTCCCTGGCAGTGACCAGCGTGCGTGTGGTCGAGGTCATTCCCGGCAAGACCACCGTCGGTATCGAAATCCCCAACGAGGACCGCCAGATCGTGCGCTTCTCCGAGGTCCTCTCGACGCCGGAATACGACGACGCTAAATCGCCGGTCACCCTGGCGCTGGGTCATGACATCGGCGGCAAGCCGGTCATCACCGACCTTGCGAAAATGCCGCACCTGCTGGTCGCCGGTACAACCGGTTCCGGTAAGTCGGTGGGCGTGAACGCCATGATCCTGTCGATCCTGTTCAAGTCCGGGCCGGAAGACGCCAAACTGATCATGATCGACCCGAAAATGCTCGAGCTGTCGATCTACGAAGGCATCCCGCATTTGCTGTGCCCCGTGGTCACCGACATGAAGGACGCCGCCAATGCCCTGCGCTGGTCGGTGGCCGAAATGGAACGCCGCTACAAACTGATGGCCAAGATGGGCGTGCGTAACCTGTCGGGCTTCAACCAGAAGGTGCGCGAAGCCGAGGAAGCCGGCACGCCGCTGTCCGACCCGCTGTACCACCGCGAAAGCATTCACGACGAAGCGCCGCTGCTGACCAAGCTGCCGACCATCGTTGTGGTGGTGGACGAGTTCGCCGACATGATGATGATCGTCGGCAAGAAGGTCGAAGAACTCATCGCCCGTATTGCCCAGAAGGCGCGTGCGGCGGGTATCCACCTGATTCTCGCGACCCAGCGACCTTCGGTGGACGTGATCACCGGCCTGATCAAGGCGAACATCCCGACACGCATGGCGTTCCAGGTGTCGAGCAAGATCGACTCCCGGACCATCATTGATCAGGGCGGCGCCGAACAACTGCTCGGTCACGGCGACATGCTCTACATGCCGCCGGGCACCAGCCTGCCGATTCGTGTGCACGGCGCGTTCGTGTCGGACGAAGAGGTTCACCGCGTCGTTGAGGCGTGGAAGCTGCGTGGCACGCCGAACTACAACGACGACATCCTGGCTGGCGTTGAAGAACCGGGCAGTGGCTTCGACGGTGGTGGTGGCGGCGGTGATGGCGAAGACAGCGAAAGCGATGCGCTGTATGACGAGGCCGTCAAGTTCGTGCTGGAAAGCCGTCGCGCGTCGATCTCCGCCGTGCAGCGCAAGCTGAAGATTGGCTACAACCGCGCCGCACGCATGATCGAAACCATGGAAAACGCCGGCGTCGTGACACCCATGAACACCAATGGCTCGCGTGAAGTGATTGCGCCAGCCCCTGTGCGTGACTGACACTTCCCGGTCACGCGTTACCGGGCGGCGCCATCGCGGCGGCGCCCGGCTTCAACCACACTCAAAGAGGAATCCCATGCGTCTTATCCGCATGCTGTTGGTATCTGCACTGGCTTTTTCGGCTGTCTCGGCCCACGCCGACAGCAAGGACGTGGCGCGCCTGACCCAACTGCTGGAAAACTCGAAAACCCTGAGCGGGCGTTTCTCCCAGCTCACCCTCGACGGTGGCGGCACCCAGTTGCAGGAAACCACCGGCGAAATGACCTTGCAGCGCCCGGGCCTGTTCTACTGGCACACCGACGCGCCGCAAGAGCAACTGATGGTTTCCGATGGCAAGAAGGTTTCCCTGTGGGACCCTGACCTGGAGCAGGTCACCATCAAGACCCTCGACCAGCGTCTGACCCAGACCCCGGCGCTGTTGCTGTCCGGCGACGTGTCGAAAATCAGCGAGAGTTTCGACATCAGCGCCAAGGAAGCCGGTGGCGTGATCGACTTCGTGCTCAAGCCCAAGTCCAAGGACACCCTGTTCGATAGCCTGCGCCTGTCCTTTCGCAACGGCATGATCAACGACATGCAACTGATCGACAGCGTCGGCCAGCGCACCAACATCCTGTTCACCGGCGTCAAGGCCAACGAGCCTGTCGCGGCGAGCAAATTCCAGTTCCAGATCCCGAAGGGCGCTGACGTCATTCAGGAATAAAAGGGGTTCACCTGTTTCATGGACCTGTTCAGCACTGAACCGATCGCGCAACCGTTGGCCGCCCGCCTGCGAGCGACCAATCTGGACGAGTACGTCGGCCAGCAGCATCTGCTTGCCCACGGCAAGCCGCTGCGTGAAGCGCTGGAGCAGGGCGCCCTGCATTCGATGATTTTCTGGGGACCGCCCGGCGTGGGCAAAACCACGCTGGCGCGGTTGCTGGCAAAAGTCTCCGACGCGCATTTTGAAACGGTGTCGGCAGTGCTCGCGGGGGTCAAAGAGATCCGCCAGGCGGTGGAGATCGCCAAGCAGCAGGCGGGTCAGTACGGCCGCCGCACCATCCTGTTCGTCGACGAAGTGCACCGCTTCAACAAGTCGCAGCAGGACGCGTTTCTGCCCTATGTCGAAGACGGCACGCTGATCTTCATCGGCGCCACCACCGAAAACCCCTCATTCGAACTCAACAACGCGCTGCTCTCCCGCGCCCGTGTCTACGTGCTCAAGAGCCTGGACGAAGGGGCGCTGCGGCAGTTGGTCAACCGCGCGCTGACCGAAGAACGCGGGCTGGGCAATCGCCATCTGACCCTGGGCGACGAGGCGTTCACGACGCTGCTGGCTGCAGCGGATGGGGATGGCCGGCGGATGCTCAATCTGCTGGAGAACGCCTCGGACCTGGCAGAAGACGGCAGCGAAATCGATCCTGAATTGCTGCAGAGCCTGCTCGGTGACAGCCGCCGTCGCTTCGACAAGGGTGGCGAAGCGTTCTACGACCAGATTTCCGCGCTGCACAAATCCATTCGCGGCTCCAACCCAGACGCTGCGCTGTACTGGTTCGCGCGGATGATCGACGGCGGCTGCGACCCGTTGTATCTGGCGCGGCGGGTGGTGCGCATGGCCAGCGAAGACATCGGTAACGCCGATCCGCGCGCCTTGCCGCTGTGCATGTCGGCATGGGATGTGCAGGAACGCCTCGGCAGCCCGGAAGGCGAGCTGGCCGTGGCGCAGGCCATCGTTTACCTGGCTTGCGCACCGAAGAGCAACGCCGTGTACATGGGCTTCAAGATGGCCATGCGAGAAGCCACCGAGCATGGCTCGCTGGAAGTCCCGCTGCATCTGCGCAACGCGCCGACCAAGCTGATGAAACAGCTGGGCTACGGCGAAGAATACCGCTACGCCCACGACGAGCCGGACGCTTACGCGGCGGGCGAGGATTACTTCCCGGACGAACTCGAACCGCGCCAGTATTACCAGCCGGTCCCCCGCGGCCTTGAGCTGAAGATCGGCGAAAAGCTCAAACACCTGTCGGCGCTCGACCGCGCCAGCCCACGTCAGAGGAGAAAATAGTGCTTCAATTGATTCTTGCCGTGTCCGCCGGTGGCGTCGCTGGTACATTACTGCGTTTCGCCACGGCTAACGTGGTGGCTGCGAACTGGCCGCGCTATTTCTACACGGCGACATTGGCGGTGAACCTGGTGGGCTGCCTGCTGATCGGTCTGCTCTATGGGCTGTTTCTGATTCGCCCGGAGGTGCCGATCGAGTTACGCGCCGGATTGATGGTGGGATTTCTCGGTGGTTTGACGACGTTTTCGTCTTTCTCACTGGACACGATTCGTCTGCTTGAAAGCGGCCAGGCTCCTCTGGCCATTGGCTACGCCCTCATCAGCGTACTGGGCGGGCTGCTCGCGACATGGGCCGGCCTGTCTTTGACCCGAATTCTATAAACGAGAGACCGATATGCTCGACTCCAAACTGTTACGTACCCAACTTCAGGACGTAGCGGATCGCCTGGCTTCCCGTGGCTACACACTGGACGTGGCCCGCATCGAAGCGCTGGAAGCCCAGCGCAAGACGGTGCAAACCCGCACCGAACAGCTTCAGGCCGAGCGTAACGCCCGTTCCAAATCCATCGGCCAGGCCAAGCAACGCGGCGAAGACATCGCGCCGTTGATGGCGGACATCGATCGCATGGCCGAAGAGCTGAGCACCTGCAAGAAAGAGCTGGACGCCATTCAGTCCGAGCTCGATGCCATGGCGCTGAGCATGCCGAACCTGCCCCACGAATCAGTGCCGGTGGGCGCTGACGAAGAAGAAAACGTCGAAGTGCGCACATGGGGTACGCCGGCGTCGTTCGACTTCGCGGTTCAGGATCACGTTGCCCTGGGCGAGAAGTTCGGCTGGCTGGATTTCGAAACCGCCGCCAAGCTGTCCGGCGCCCGTTTCGCCCTGTTGCGTGGCCCGATTGCGCGCCTGCACCGTGCGCTGGCGCAGTTCATGATCACGCTGCACATCAATGAGCATGGTTACGAAGAGACTTACACGCCATATCTGGTCCAGGCGCCTGCGTTGCAGGGCACCGGCCAGCTGCCGAAATTCGAAGAAGACCTGTTCAAGATCTCCCGCGAAGGCGAGGCCGATCTGTACCTGATCCCGACCGCCGAAGTGTCGCTGACCAACATCGTCTCCGGCGAAATCATCGACGCCAAACAGTTGCCGTTGAAATTCGTCGCCCACACCCCGTGCTTCCGCAGCGAAGCCGGCGCGTCGGGCCGCGACACCCGCGGCATGATCCGTCAGCACCAGTTCGACAAGGTCGAGATGGTGCAGATCGTCGAGCCGGAAAAATCCATGGAAGCGCTGGAGAGCCTGACCGGTCACGCCGAACGCGTTCTGCAACTGCTCGAATTGCCGTACCGCGTCCTGGCGCTGTGCACCGGCGACATGGGTTTCAGCGCAGTGAAAACCTACGACCTGGAAGTGTGGATTCCAAGCCAGGACAAATACCGTGAAATCTCGTCGTGCTCCAACTGCGGCGATTTCCAGGCGCGTCGCATGCAGGCACGCTGGCGCAACCCGGAAACCGGCAAGCCGGAACTGGTCCACACGCTGAACGGTTCGGGTCTCGCGGTGGGTCGCACGCTGGTGGCAGTGCTGGAAAACTACCAGCAGGCCGACGGCTCGATCCGCGTGCCTGAAGTCCTCAAGCCCTGGATGGGCGGCATCGAGGTGATCGGCTAAATGGAATTCCTGCCGCTGTTCCATAACCTTCGTGGCGCTCGGGTGTTGGTGGTGGGCGGCGGCGAGATTGCCTTGCGCAAGTCTCGCCTGCTGGCTGATTCCGGGGCGGTACTACGCGTGGTTGCCCCCGAGATCGGAGTGGAGGTGCGCGAGCTGATCGAGCGCAGTGGTGGCGAGCAGATTCTGCGCGGCTACACCGAGTCTGACCTCAACGGCTGCGTGCTGATCATCGCTGCCACCGACGACGAGCCGCTCAATGCGCAGGTGTCAGCCGATGCACGCCAGCGTGGCGTGCCGGTCAACGTCGTGGATGCGCCTGCGCTGTGCAGCGTGATCTTCCCGGCGATCGTCGACCGGTCGCCGCTGGTGATTGCGGTGTCCAGCGGTGGCGATGCGCCGGTGCTGGCACGTCTGATCCGCGCCAAGCTGGAAACCTGGATTCCACCGACTTACGGGCATCTGGCCGGTCTGGCCGCACGCTTTCGTCATCAGGTGAAAGGGCTGTTTCCTAACGTTCAGCAGCGTCGGGCGTTCTGGGAGGATGTATTTCAGGGGCCTATCGCCGATCGGCAACTGGCCGGGCAGGGCGCTGAAGCCGAGCGTCTGTTACAAGCCAAGATCGATGGCGATGCGCCGCCCACGACCGGCGAGGTGTACCTCGTGGGCGCGGGGCCGGGCGATCCTGATCTGCTGACCTTTCGCGCACTGCGTCTGATGCAACAGGCGGACGTCGTTCTGTACGACCGCCTGGTCGCGCCGGCGATTCTGGATTTGTGCCGCCGCGATGCCGACCGGGTTTACGTCGGCAAGCAGCGCGCCGATCACGCCTTGCCTCAGGATCAGATCAACCAGCAATTGGTGGATCTGGCCAAGCAGGGTAAACGCGTGGTGCGGCTCAAGGGCGGCGATCCGTTCATCTTCGGCCGTGGCGGCGAGGAAATCGAAGAGTTGGCGGCCCACGGCATTCCCTTTCAGGTCGTGCCGGGCATTACGGCGGCCAGTGGTTGCGCGGCCTACGCCGGGATTCCGCTGACCCACCGCGATCACGCGCAGTCGGTGCGTTTCGTGACGGGTCACCTGAAGAACGGCTCTACCGACCTGCCGTGGAAGGATCTGGTGTCGCCATCGCAGACCCTGGTGCTCTACATGGGCCTGATCGGGCTACCGGTCATTTGCGAGCAGTTGGTCAAACATGGCCGCTCGGCCGATACGCCCGCTGCGCTGATCCAGCAGGGCACCACGGTCAACCAGCGCGTCTTCACCGGCACGCTCGCCAATCTGCCGCAATTGGTCGCGGAGCATGAGGTTCATGCGCCGACGCTGGTGATCGTGGGGGAGGTGGTGAAGTTGCGGGAAAAACTGGCGTGGTTCGAAGGCGCTCAGGCGACCGTCTGATCTCGCCCGTGCGCCTGCGCTGAA
Source organism: Pseudomonas sp. NPDC078416 (assembly GCF_050268485.1). NCBI lineage: Bacteria > Pseudomonadati > Pseudomonadota > Gammaproteobacteria > Pseudomonadales > Pseudomonadaceae > Pseudomonas > Pseudomonas sp. NPDC078416. Next base: position 27,849 of record NZ_JBNNGV010000019.1, read on the forward strand.
TTCGCAATAAGCGTGTGTGGTGGGACAAAATCTGTAGGAGCCGGCTTGCTGGCGAACGCAGCTGATCATTGACGAATGTATCGACTGACACGCCGCGTTCGCCAGCAAGCCGGCTCCTACAATTGCATCGTTCAGGTCAGCTGTTCTGCAAAATCCCTTTCCCGCTCAAACGCCCGCGATCATGCTCGCCGCTGAAATCCTGCTGCGGCCCTTTCGGCACAACACCGGTCGGATTGATGGTGGCATGGCTGCCGTAGTAGTGATGCTTGATGTGTACAAAATCCACCGTCTCAGCCACACCCGGCAGCTGGTACATCTCGCGCACCCAGTGGCTCAGGTTCGGGTAGTCGGCAATGCGCCTCAGGTTGCACTTGAAGTGCCCGTGGTACACCGCGTCAAACCGGATCAACGTGGTGAACAGGCGTACATCCGCTTCGGTCAGGTATTCACCTGCCAGGTAACGCTTTTCGCCCAGCAGTGTTTCCAGCGCATCCAGCTCGGCAAACACTTCATCGAACGCCTCTTCGTACGCACCTTGTGACGTGGCGAAGCCGGCGCGATAGACACCGTTGTTCACGGCCGGGTAAATACGGTCGTTCAGCCGGTCGATTTCGTTGCGCAGCGGCTCTGGATAGAGATCCAGGTGATTGCCGGTCAGTTCGTCGAACGCCGAATTGAACATCCGGATGATTTCCGACGACTCATTGCTGACGATACGATTCAGCTGCTTGTCCCACAGCACCGGTACCGTGACCCGACCGGTGTAATCGGCGGTGTCGGCGAGGTAGCGCTGGTACATGAAGGTATGGCCGTCCAGCGCATCGCCGGTGGAGCCGGTCTGCTTGTCGAACGTCCAGCCGTTTTCGCGCATCAGCCAGCTGACCACGGAGACGTCGATCAGGCTTTCCAGGCCCTTGAGCTTGCGCACGATCAACGTGCGGTGGGCCCACGGGCAGGCCAGGGAAACGTACAGATGGTAGCGACCCGCTTCTGCCTTGAAGCCGCCTTCACCGGACGGTCCGGGACGTCCATCGCTGGTGACCCAGTTCCGGCGCTTGGCTTGCTCACGCTGAAAAGCGCCGTCTTTGCTGCTTTCGTACCACTGGTCTTGCCAGCGTCCTTCAACGAGAAGGCCCATGTCTGACTCCAAATTGAGCTGTACCGAAGTACGTTGGAGATCAGTCTAAAGGCAATCGTTCGAACGAATAACGCAAAGACTGGGGAGTAGCTATCGGCTAAATCGATCTGTTGCGATTCGCCCAATATTGCTCGGCTTGCGTGAAGGCTTCAGCCCGCGGCATTCCGAGGCCGCGCAGCGCGAGCGCCATGGTTGCGATCAGCGCCAGTTGCGGGTAGCTGTCCTCGATATCACCTTTCCAGATCGCGACCAGATGCTGCGGGTCGAGGGTGGCCGGCTTCACGTGGCGACGGTCCGACAATGCCGGCCATTCCTCATCCCACGGCTGGCCATCGGTGGTGCCGTACAAGTGGCTGATGGTGTCGGGATTGATCTCGACCTCACCACCGTCGCCCTTGATCACAATGGCGTGGTCGCCGAGCAGGCTGCTGGCGTCGCGATGCACGCCCTGATAGCCAGGATGGAAAATACTCTGCAGCCCGCACCGCGCGCCCAGCGGATTGAGAATGCGCGCCAGCGAGTGGATCGGCGAGCGCAGCCCCAACGTATTGCGCAGATCAATCATTCGCTGCAGCTGTGGCGCCCAGTCGCCGAGGGGGAAGAACGCAATGTTCTGCTGCTCCAGCGCTTCTCCCACCGCTTGCCAGTTGCGGCACAGCGGAATGCCCAACAGCTCCAGCAACTGCTCGCTGTACAGGCGGCCAGCGGTGTGAGCGCCGCCACCGTGCATCAATACGCGCACGCCATTCTGCGCCAGGCACTTGGCCGCCAGCAGGTACCACGGCAGATGGCGCTTCTTGCCGGCATAGGTCGGCCAGTCGATATCGACCGTCAGTTCCGGCGCGTGCAGACGTTCACGCACCGCATCGGTGAAGCCTGCGAGTTCATCCGGGCTCTCTTCCTTGTGCCGCAGCAGCATCAGAAAAGCACCGAGCTGGGTGTCTTCGACTTTTTCATCGAGCACCATGCCCATGGCTTCCCGGGCTTCAGCCCGGGTCATGTTGCGCGCACCACGCTTGCCCTTGCCGAGAATACGAACGAAGGGCGCGAACGGATGCTCGGCGGGGGTTTCGGTGAGAAGGGGGGCGAAGTCGGTCATAGGCAATTGGTCGGCTTGGGCAGGCCCGCCAGCTTGGCGGCAAGTTTGGCGGGAGTGCCGTTGAACAGACGATTCAGGTGCAAACTGTTGCCCTTGTCGGCGCCCAGTTTCAGCGCGGTGTACTTGACCAGCGGCCGCGTGGCCGGGGACAGCTGAAACTCCGCGTAGAACGCGCGGAGCAGTTCGAGGATTTCCCAGTGCTCCGGCGTGAGGACGATGTCTGCCTCAAGGGCCAGGGCTTCAGCGACTTCGCTGGACCAGTCGTGCAGGTCGTCGAGATAGCCGTCTTTGTCGAGCGCGATGCTGCGTCCGTCGACGATGAGCTGTTTCATAGCCACGTGTTGACCTTGTCGTATTGCACCGAGAGCGCAACGAAGCCGGCGTAGTCGACGCCTTCGGCCCAGTCAGGCAGCGCGATGTGTCGAGCGGTGGCGTCTTCATTGAGCACGAACAGCTTCAGGCTGCCGGTTTTCGCGCTCAGTGTCTGGGCGGTGGCGGTATCTGCGTGCAACGCATAGGTCGCGTCGCCGCACAAAAGGATTGCGTCTTCGCTGCCGAGCACGCGCAGGCAACTGCTCAGGCGTGAGTCGGTGAACGGGGAGTGAGAGAGTACGTGCAGGGTAGCCATCAGATTGTGATCACCTGGTCGTAACGGTCAATGAGCGCGGCGATTTGCGGGTCATCCAGTACCTGAAGCGGTTCGACGCTCAAGCCGACCGGTTGCATCCCTCGCTCCCTCAGGCTGGTGCTGCAGGCGAACAGGTCTTCCACGCCAAACATCGACAACGCCTGAAGGTTGGCGGTCAGGTCTTTCTGCTGCACCTGACTGGCGTTCTGCGCCGTCGCCAACTGAAATACGCCGTCGTCCATGAACAGCATAGCGACCGGCAAATCGAACGCGCCGCCGGCCAGGGCAATGTCCAATGCCTCGCGGGCATCCGGACCGGACCAGGGCGCCTGACGGCTGATGATCAATAAAGACTTCGCCACTTCACGGTCCTCCAAAGCAGATCAAGCGATCGGCCGTCTGCACTGCGTCGTGCAGCTGACCCAGCCCCGACAATTCCCAGGGTGCCGGCAGGTTTGCCGCAGGTCTTGAATAACGCTCCGCTTCTTCAGCATTCAACACGCCCCGGCGCAGGGCCGCTGCAATGCAGACCACGCCGTCCAGCTGGTGAGTGGTGACGAAATCACGCCATTGCGCGGCGGTGTCCGACTCGTCCTGGGGCGACACCACATTGCCGGACGCGCTGTGCACGCCGTCCTGATAGAAGAACAGGCGCACGATTTCATGACCCTGCGCCAACGCGGCTTTGGCGAACAGCAACGCCCGTCGGGAGGAGGGCGCGTGGGCGGGCGAATGCAGGGCGATGGCGAACTTCATGGGCGGCTCGGTGGGGCGCTGACAGGGAACATGGGCGCAATGATAAAGAATTCACGAACGCCGGACAGCAAAAAGCCCGCCGAAGCGGGCTTTTTGTTGAAGCGGGCAGACTGATCAGTCTTTGCTGCCCATGATGCCGAAGATCTGCAACAGGCTGATGAACAGGTTGTAGATCGATACATACAGGCTGATGGTCGCCATGATGTAGTTGCGCTCACCACCCTGAATGATCGCGCTGGTCTGGAACAGAATGCAGACCGACGAGAACAGCACGAAGCCGGCGCTGATCGCCAGTTGCAGGCCGCTGATCTGGAAGAACATGCTGGCCACCACGGCCCCGAGCAACACGAAGAAGCCTGCGGTGATGAAGCCGCCGAGGAAGCTCATGTCCTTGCGCGTGATCAGCACATAGGCCGACAGCCCACCGAAGACCAGTGCCGTCATCGCGAACGCGGAAGCAACGACTTCAGCGCCGCCCTGCATGCCGATGTAACGGTTGAGGATCGGGCCGAGGATGAACCCCATGAAGCCCGTCAGCGCGAACGCCGAGACCAGCCCCCACGCCGAATCGCGCAATTTGTTGGTGAGGAAGAACAGACCGTAGAAGCCGATCAGCACGACGAAGACGTTCGGGTAACGGAAGTTCATCTGTTGAGAGACGAACGCCATGACGCCGCTGAAGGCGAGGGTGAGGGCCAGAAGGCCGTAAGTGTTGCGCAGGACGCGGCTAACCTCTAGCTGCTCGACCTGCACGCGGTTGTTGACTGCGTAATCCTGTTCGCGCATGGCGCTACTCCTGATGGTGAAAATGAAGGGTTTGAAACCTCAAGTTGCAAAGATCATAACAGAGGCGCGGCAGCGCGCTAGCCGGAGAGTTTGACAGCTTGTTTCATTACGGTATTATGGCGCCCGCAAAGCGAGGGAGGGTTCACAAAACCTTCCGGCGCAGATGCTTCGGGGAATTGGCAGAGTGGTTGAATGCACCGGTCTTGAAAACCGGCGAACGTTAATAGCGTTTCTAGGGTTCGAATCCCTAGTTCCCCGCCAAACACAGTAAAAAGCCCTGCTTATGCAGGGCTTTTTCGTTTCCGGGGTTTGGTGCTCGCTGGGCTGTATTTGATCGTTTTGGGAGGGGTTCCGAAACTTTCAGGGAACGAGTTCCGAAACTTCCCCTAGTTGGAAGGCTTCGCCGTCACGCCGACGCGTCTGTAAACGCGTTTGGTGATCTCCTGTTTGGTGTGTCCCAGCAGCAAGCTGGCATCGCCGATATCGACAATTTCCGACGCGGCCTTTGGCCTGATGTCCCGGAACTGAAATCCCCCTATCTTCGCTGCCAGCATCGGATCGCCGTCCTTGATCGCCTTCTGCTGAGCTTTCTCCCGGGCCTTGTCCCACCGCAAACGCAACATCCCCTTCGTCATTCGTTTCCCGTGCTTGCTGATCAGCAGGTACTTGGACGAGTGGTGCGCGTTCCGCTCCGTGATCTCCCTGATCAACCTTCCCAGGCTGTTCTCCCCTAACTCCGTCGTCAGCAAGATCCTGAGCTTCTGCTTCGTCTTCCCCTGGATGACCATGAAGTAATCACCGTCACGGTCGTCGCTGCGCATTAGGATGACATCGGCAGGGCGTTGGCCGGTCAGATACCCCAGATCCATTGCTTCCTTGAGCTCGGGCTCCGCCATGGCGTACACGGCATCCCACACCACCGCGTTTGCGTAGTAGTCACGCGGCGTCTCCTTGTTTTTTCTGATGCCTTGGCACGGGTTCTCCCTTTCGGTGATTCCCCACTCGCGCGCCATGTTGAAGATGTGCGACAAGAGGGCGATCTCCCGGTTGGCGCGGACCTTTGCCGTCCGAGCGTCCCGGAATCCAGCGATCATGGACGGCGTGATCGAATCTATCGGCGCTTCATCGAAGAGCGGGCGGAGCTGCCTCAGCTCCGCGCGGTTGTCCACTTGAGTGCGCGGAGCCTTTTTTGGGATGATTTCCCGGTCATACCGGTCGAAAATTGCTTTCATCACCTTCAGGTCAGCCGGCTTATCCTTTGCTTCGAGCTCTGCCCATTTCACCCGGGCCTTGTCCAAGTCGCTGCCCAGCGGGATCTCTTTCCCGGTTGAATCCCGGTAGTAGTACCCAACCCACACCTTGCCGTTTTTGCGCAGGCGCTTGCGGCGCACTACACCCGGTGGCAAGTCCCGGTTCTCTGTCTTGCGTGGGCGCATATCAGCTCACTCGGGAGAAATCTGGCGTCCAGACCGGGCGCGGCGGCGGCGGATTTGCGTCGACAATGCCTGGCGAGAGCATGCCGAGCTTCATCCGTGCGTACTGCCGGCCAACGAGCGGCCGCTTGCCGCGGCTCTCGACATACAGCCACTTGCGATCATCCAGCCACCGGCGCTGGTAGGCCCTGGCCTTGTAGCCGGTGATTTCGGCGAGTTCTTCATCCGAAAGGATTTCAGAATCCATATTGGCTAACTCCGTCCGGGGTCTATGCGGGGTTGAGTGGCGGGTACTTCGCCAGAACTGCGTCGGCAACCTTCATCGCCGCCTGGGCGTCGTTCACGTAGGCCGGATCGAAGCCGCCGGCGTAATGGATAGTGGCCTGGCAGGCGCGGAGGTTTTCGCGGTTCAGCTTCAGCGCTGCGGTCAGATCTTTGCGCGCTTCACCCTCGGCCCGGCCGATGTCCCAAAACTGCTTTGCCCAATGCCCCTCGGGCGGTGGATTCGCGTTCTGGTATCCGAACGCCATGGCGCCGGTGATGCTGTCGCACAGATCGAGTTTGTAGGCGTTCTTGCCGTCGATGCTGGCTCCCATGCGGCGGAGGTAGTTCAGCGTCGCGTCGAAGTCTTCCCGGGTGAACTCGACGACGTTTTTGCTGAGGGCGGTGACCTCGGCTTGCAGCTTGGCGTTTTCCTCACGCAGGACATTCACTTCTGATTGCGCATCATCGACTATAACTTGGGCGGCATTACGCTCGATCCAGTAGCCGACGCCCTCTACCCGCACGACACCGTTGCCGCGCTCATTCAGCAGGAATCCGTAATGCGGAATGGCGTTGAGCCGATCCCAGAAGTCGAAGCCCTCGCGGGTTTTGATATTTCGAGACATAGCAATACCTCGCCCGCCGTACACCGGCAGGCATATGGATAGATGGGGAAGGGGTTACAGAGCGAGCTCGGTTTGTCTCTCGCGAAGCCAGATAGGCGAACTGGTGTGTGCTTCTATCCGGTCGGCAATCACGTTGGCCCGTTGTCCGGCAGTGGGCGGGGCGTACATACCGAAGCGGCTGATGCTTCCACCATTCACTGCGGCATTCGTACTGTCGGCTGACGCGAACGGTAGATGTTGGAAGATGGAGGGGTCGAGCATTCGCAGGCCGTGAAGTTTGCAGGCCGGGCGGCCCTGGTCGTCGCAGATCGCATCCATCGCAGCGCCCATTCGCTTCCACCAACTTGCGGTGCCTGGCGAACGCCACTGCCCGGAACTGCCGAACGCAACTGTTTGCCAGTCGGCTGCCAGGCGCTGCAGCCGATCGAGAGATTCGTGCAAGTGCCATACAGGCACCCCGCGCAACTCAGTGGGCCACTCAGCAATCAGTGCATCATTCGCTGTCTCGTCACCGTCGATCACGTCCGGGATAAGCGCCCACTCAAAACCCGGGTGGCGGTGCCACTTCTCGACCCATTCTATGTAGCCAGACACGTCCAGCGTGCCGCCCTTGGTCCAGATCGAGAAAGCACCGTTATCGAAGACGAATGACTGACACACATCAGCGACAACGCCGATGTCGTCCTGCCTCGGAAACGGCACCAGAGCGTGTCTCCCGGCGAGGAACTTGGCGGCATCCTCGCGCCTGCCCCCGACTGGGGTACCGTGGTACGCAATCATCCGCTAAGCCGCACGGTTTCGATTTCGACGCCTTGGTGCACAGCGGTGATTGTTTGATCGCCGCCCAGCCTTTCAGCCAGGTGGTCGGCGATTTGTTCGTGCCAGCCTTTCTTGATCAGCGCGGTGGCCGTCTTTATGTGCTCCACGTGAATCATCGACCGCGACCTGACCTCAAGCCGATAGATGATAGTTTCGTCGTCGGCCGGGCAGACTGCGGCGAACGTGTGCCGGTAAATGTTCATACGGATCCTCGCCGCATAAGCAGCAGGCAGTTGGGATGATAAAAATATGGATGCCAGCGCGATCGGGCGGAGCATCAGCAAGATTTGGAATCGTCGCTGCGGCCCTACTTGCCATTACGGAAGATAGGGGCTAGGTAGCGTTCTTACAGGTAATATATAGGGGGATGACTCGCCCCGGCATCGTTCGGCCATTGCGAGATATTTTTCGACCGGAGCCGAGATTGAAAATAGCGTGGAGAACAAACAAGAAGCTGAAGCCGATAATTATCTTGGAGAAGATGATTAAGATTGCGTCAGTTCTTCCGGACGGTCGCGTGTCATTTACTGGATTCGAGAAATTTGAACTAGACTCCATCCTATTCTCAATGATTGAGTTTCATAAGGATTTTAGTTATTCCACCTCCAAGACCTTTTACACAAAGTCGTTGAGCAGATGGGTCGCCAGCGGCGTTCACACTGCCGAGAGTTTTATTCTAGAGTTGAACAGGGAGGCGATTGGGTACGGCAGGAAGCCGGTTTCTGAATTTGTCGTAGTGACCTCTATCTCTATTGAGGGTGGTTTTCCAAAGCCAAGAATAGTGCTGCCGTCGGTGTCGATCCAAAGCTGGCCGTCCGGACTGCCAAAGAAATATCACGGCCGGTTCGGTTTTGACGATATGTGGCCAGAAGGAGGAGATGCTATGCCTGCATCCTACTGCCCCGTGGTCATTAAGTTCAATGCAAAAAATGGGCATGACGGAGTTGAACTGGCTTTAGCTGAACTCGACTATGTAAGGGGGCTGTTTTGCTTAATCTCAAACTCAGTATTCAAGATGGCGCTTGGAGATGATTCAAGTCTGCGACTTCCCATCAATGAGATAATGCTCGGCGGTATGCATACGCTGCACAGAAGCGACGGGAGATTATTTTCCAGTGACACATATTGGTATGAGCCTGAATACACCGAGGTTAAAGCGAAACGGATGCCCTCAGAAAAACGTTCGGCGGTTCTGGATCACTTTACGAGTCTGAACGAGAAAATCCATGCTCATAGAGATGCTCATACGATAAAGGAGTCAATCGTCAGGTATGCTAGGGCTTTTGACGGTCGAGATAAGAACTTTGCTTTGCAAAAAACCTGGGCTGCATTAGAGACGCTAATGGCGCCCAATGATAATAATACTGATCTGCTAGTGCGCAGATGTTCTTATATGTGGCGCGACCGCTTGTACCATCGTCAGGTACTCGAACACATTAAAGACTACCGCAATCGAAGTGTTCACACAGGGCGCGTGCTGGATAACCCGAGCGACCAATGCTACCTATTGCAGAAATACTTCCGTCAAGCCGTGATATTCCATGCATCGAATGCCAACGTCTTCACTGATTTACGCGAGGCGAACGAGTTCCTCGACTTGTCTGATGACAGAGATGAGTTGGTTCGAAAAAGTTTTCTAATCGAAAAAGCAATTACTTTCCTTGGGCCCGCGGAATCCAAATGATAAATGCCCGAGCTTGCCTGAGCGCATATCGGTATCCTCGCCGTGGGCTTGCTCAAGTAAATGTCTTGCTTAGTGATGTCCTACAGGTCAGGCGGCGTTTATAAGCGCTTCGATAACGCGTTGACCCGCGAGCGGGGGAACTGCATTGCCGGCCATGTGCATGGTCTGGCGGTGGTTGTTCGGCCGCAGCGTGCCAGCGGGAAAAGACATGGCGGCCAAGGCCTCGTCAGCGCTGAGCATTCGCATCTCTTCGCCGCGAACCAAGGCCCAGCGGTCCAGCGTGGTGATAGTGCCGATCGGTCGGTTGGTGTCTCGGCCCGTGAGGCCAGACCCTTTGCCGTAGTAAGGCATAATGAATTGCTCGCCGAAGCGTGCACGTCCATTCTCCACACGTTGCAGTGTTGCGGCGGCGCGTCCGTGCTTTACGATCGGCGACCATTTACCACCCTCGAAATCCAGAAAGCTCGAGGCGGCGACGTGCTGGCGCCGGTGCAGCTCGAGCATCAAAGGGGCTTTACTGCGCGTCAGCACCAGGAACAAGCGCACGCGGTGTTGAGGCACGCCCAGGTCGGCGCAGTCCACGATATGCGGCGCCACCTGGTAGCCGAGCGCCTGCACAGCTGCCGTCCAGGCCGGATAGAGCGCCCAATCCGCGAACTCGAGAACGTTCTCGACGAGCGCTATACCGGGGCGGTGACATTCCAGCGCTGACACGACCGCCCATGCTGTCGACCGGGAGGCATCATGCTGGGGATTGCCGTTGGCTTGGCCGCGTGCCCTCGAGTGACCCTGGTAGGACGGCGAGGCCAACAGGATGTCGTGCGCCGGAACCTGATCCCAACGGGCCTGATGCAGATCCTGACAAACGTGAAGCGTGTCGGGGTGGTTGGCGCTGTGCCATTCGACCGCGACCGGCCAATGGTTTGCTGCCCAGAGGACTTCGAAGCCCGCCGCGCGGGCACCGGTAGACCATCCGCCGATGCCGGCAAATAAATCGATTGCTGTGGTCATGTATATTCATCAGAAAGCGCTACAAGCGTAGCGCAGGGATGTGGTTGAATTAGCTCTTTAAGGCATTTCAGGAGCAAGCTATGCCCGAGGGAATTTGCAAACTGTGTAAAAAAGACAGTGAACTTCAACTCAGTCATTTCATACCGAAATTTATCGGCAAATGGTTGAAGGATACTTCTGCTACAGGTTTTATACGATTCAATCAGTCGATAAATAAGCGTTCACAAGATATTGCTAAGGACTATTGGTTATGCAGGTCATGTGAACAGCTTTTCTCAGCTTGGGAGCGTGAATTCGCTAACAGGGTGTTTTATCCATTTATGGATAAGGAAGAGAGCGAGGCCCGGTACGGTAGCTGGCTTTCAAAATTTTGCGCATCACTTACTTGGAGAACGTTAACTTACGCTCGTAGCTTGGATAACACTCATTCTCCGAAGGTCTCTCAGAAATATGATCTTGCAGAGGCTGCGTTGGCCGCCTATCTATTGGGAGAGGGTAGAAGTCTAGGCGTGTATGAGCAGCATCTTTATCCCATAGCGGGCATCGCGGAGACAAACGTAATAGGCGCTCCACCTAACCTGAATCGGTATCTCCTCAGGACCATGCAAATGAGTCTGCCGGAGTCTGAGACTAGTCAGATGATATATACAAAGCTTCCTGGATTTATTCTTATTGGCCTAACAGGGCACAAAGATTCCAATGCTATGCGGTCGAGTCGAGTTGCATTGGCCGAAGGTCGGCTCTCGCTACGCTCGCACCGGCTTCCTAGAGGATTTTTGCAGTATATATTCGATGAGGCCCAGGATATGACAGATAACTACTCTAATATGGACCAGAGTCAGAAGGATAAAGTCTCAAAGTCAATCTTATCCAATCCCGAACGCTTCAAGTCTTCCAAGACCTTTGAAGCATTTAAACGCGACTTGTCCAACTTTGGAGTGAAAGCGTTTTCGCAGGATAATCGCGAAATATAGCCCAATGCGAGTCTTTCCAGCCTAAGTCGGCTACGCTTACCTCTCCACAGGAAGGAATACGGTCATGAGCGAAGACAGGGAAAGGGTTTTGCGGATGGCGCTGAAGGCGGTGCTGGTTGCGGCGCAGGAATGCTGCGTCGATATCGACGAGCTCACGGAGTTGGCGATTCAGTCGATGTACGGCGAGCAGCTCTACAACCCAGCGGATGTGGCTGAGGCGACGGTGGCGATCGAGGTGGCGGCTGATGCGCTACCGGTGATTCACTGATCAGGTGCAGCCTTTAGCTGTACCGTCACCGGTCCTTCTCGGAGGTCGCCATCAAACCATCCGTCCAACGCTTTTAGTTCCTTTTTGGTCAGATTCCGCCATTTCGCAATGACGTAATCTCCCTTCAGGATTGGAGCTGGATGCATCACGCACGTTGGGCCGTAGCTGTATCCGTTTTCCTCCAGCCAGCGCTGAGCGGCGTATAGGGCCTTGAATGCGCCTGGCTCGGTGAACACCTTTTTGAACATAGCAATGCTCCATGCGAAAGCCTCCGAAACTTCGGTGGCGAATAGGTTGGTGGTGGGCTATACGTGGTGCGAAACCAAACGAGCGGATAACAGATGGAAGAAAAAGAGGCGTGTATCTACGAACCACTGGTAATTCGTGCGAGGAATGGTTTCATTGCCTACGCGCTGCTTGCCATACTCGTTCCAGTTGTCGCCGCCGCGCTCTGCTACGGTTTAGAAAAGCCCAGCATTTGGATCGCAAGGGGCGGTGCGATAATGGCGGGAGTTGCTTTTCTTGCAGACCTTAAAGCCAGAGACATGGCTGATGTTTTCAAGCCATCCGGTTTTGTTTCCGACACCTTCAATGCGACCCGATCCAAGTACATCTCGCAGGTTGCCATCTGCCAGAAAATCGGCATCCTCCTGATATTGGTCGGGACGGCAGTCTGGGGGTTTGGGGATATCCTGCCTTCTGGCGCTGCAGCATAGGGAACTGATGACTTGTTTCGTTTACAAGGCATCAGGCCTGAACGACTGGTCGGATGCTCCGCGCAATTCCATCAGCTTTTGTGACTGCACCCTTCTTGATCAGCGCCGCGACGCGTTCGCCTATGGCGTTAACGTTGACCTTTTCAGCTTTGGCGATCTCCGCGTAAGTTGGGGAGTAGCCATTTTGAGCAATGTATCGGGTGATAAAGGCCAGTGTTTCCGCCTGTACCTGAGTGAGTTCGTTCTTCGGCATCTTGGTTTTCCTCCGCCCTTCGGGCCGCGCAACGGCATGGGCGTTATCTCTGCGCGACACCGACCTTGCGATGCCACGCTCGCGTTACATGTCAGGCCGAGAAGCTGCCAAGCGCGAGTTTCGCCGCCGCGCCGATCTTGTCTTCCAACACTGACTTGAATTCCTGCGCGATCGCTTCCCGCTGCACTTCCTCGCCGACCCACCGCAGTTTCAGGACCGGCACCGGCCCGCTGGTGATGACGGAAATGCGCAGGGTGATGAGCTGCTCGGTCAAACCTTCGAATGGCACGACGTGGAACTGTAGCGCCGCCGGCAGGGTTTCTTTGCTGCGCGCCTCGATCTGGTCCATGGCACTGCGGCTTGCGCTGGTGTCGCCGACCGTTGTCTCCGATTCGCTGGTGGCCTTGATGGTGATTGTGCGTACCGCCGCGATGGCCTTGGCGATTGGAATGGCAGCGCCTGCGTCGTCGACCGGGGTCAGGTACTGGTGCCAGTCTTCGATCCAGTCGCTCAGGTCTTTCTGGGCAAGGCGATTGCCTGCGACTTGCTGCGCCGCGGTGTAGCCGGCGGTTGCCTTGAGCTTCAGCACGGCACGATCATCGGCGTGGCCAGGCTCAGAAGCGGTGCCGAGGTTGAACAACAGAACGCAGCTCATTTCCTCCTGGTTGATGAAGCCCCGCGCGCCAGTCGCTGCGCGGTCGGCTACGTAGGTGCTGAAGTCTGCAAGTGCGTGAGTGGCGTAGGTGCCACGGAAGCGGCTACGACCAGCTTGGTACTTTTCCAGATCCACAACTTTGGTGCCTTCCGGCAGCAGTGCGGTGGGAGTGTCAGTAGGCAACGCCTTGCCGGTGGCTTCCAGCGCGGTGTCGGTGATGAGTTGAATCGCTTCTTTGCTCAGGGACATGTCACAAGTCTCGTGTGGGGATGGGAGGTATTAGGTGCGGGGCTTGATGGGTGCTTCGTCACGACTGAACAGCTGGTCGTGCTTTTCCTGGAAGAGCGAGATCTTGCCGCCGGTACCGACGTGCATCGGCGTGTCGAGGCTGGTGTTCTCGCTGCGAGTGCCGCGCTTGGTTGGCACCTTGTAATCGAGCTTGTGCTTGATCTTCACCTGGTGGGATTCGCCGATCTGGCTGAAGTCCAGGGTGATGACCAGCTTGCCGGCCTTGCCGTGATCAACGACCCCGGCGGCTACTTCGGAGAGGGCGTGCCCGATCTGGCTGGCGAACGCCCCGCCGTTCAGCTCTTCGAGGAATTCGGCGGTATCTGTGGGAATGGACATGCGTGTTTCTCCGGTGGGGCCGGGAGCCCGCTTGGTGGGAGGTTGTGTTGAGTTTGGCGGCGACGGTGGTTCGCGGACTGTTGAAGGCGCCGCATCAGTTGCCCGCGGTGAGGGTAATGCCGTGCTCTTTTGCAATACGCTGGACGGTTCGGCTGTCGATGCCGACAGCGGTGGCGATTGCAGGCGCGGTGTTGCCGTTGGCCGCCAACTCGCGCACACGGGGCTCGTGCAGGTCGCGGCGCGCTTTAAGATTCTTCGGATGGTTGCCAATCGCTGTGAGCGAAACAATGCCGCTCTTGCCTGCCGGTATGTCCTGGACGCGCTTACCCGTGGCAAGGAAGTGATCGATCTGGGCGGCGAGCTGCGCGATCGCCTGCTTATGCTGATCCGGCACGCTCTCGCCGATCATTGCAGCACCGCCTGCGACAGGGTGACGACCACACCGTCAGCGCGCGATTCGAGGATCTGGGCGTAATTGGCAGCCTCCTTGTAGCTGAAACGGAAGCCGCGGACTTTGCCGGTGCTGATCTCCACAACGTGCCAAGCGTTGGCGCTCTTGGCTACTGCTTGGTAGCGAATCTTCTGGGCGGGAGGTTCTTTACCGATCATGGCGTAGAACTCCGCCGTGGCGAGATTAGTGCGAGCGCGCATGGCGTTCAGGCCATCCACGCGCTGTTGAATTTGTGGGTGCATGTCCTTTCCTCAGTTCGGTGCGTGTACTCGTCAGCACTCTGGCCGCCTGACACATGCCGGTGGGCGCAGGGGAGAGTGCTGACGGGTAAACGCTGGGTAAAAAAAAAGCCCCATCACTGCGGGGCTTTTCATGTCGCTGGTTCACGAGGCCTCCCTACGTGAACCTTGCTTGCCGGCGCCGCCTGATGCGGTAGGCCGGGTCAATGTCGTTTACATGGCTGCCAATCCTCTGTTGCTTGCTCACTGGGAAGGCAGTGGCCACCTGTTCAGTGGGGTGCAGGCGGCGGGCGCTGACATATGGTCGTTTCCTGTATGATCTGCCCCGGCTTACTGCACAGCACTAATCAAGCGTAGATAGCTGTGGTGGCAATCACCGGGTCCTGAAAGAGTGGCAAAAGCTGAACCCTAAGGACGAAATAGATTTGCAAAAAGGAGAAATGAAATGAGAAATCTGGTTTTCGCACTCATGACCTGCACCGCCTTGGTGGGTTGCAGTGACAAGGGCAAGGACTTTGTTGGAGTCTGGAAATATTCCGATGAGTTGTCCGAAACACTTACTGTTACCAAGGCTGATGATGGCTATCGCGCTCTGGCACACATTGATAAAGACGAAAACGGCTATATGGACGTGGAAGTCTTTTTGTATCCCGAGTCCGACAAGCTTCTTGTGACGAAACAGAAGAAAATAGCCTTGGAGCTGGGGGACGACGGCAAGATCACCAGCCATCTGCGCAACGGGATTGAGACGTTTACTAAAGCTAAGTAACTCCCCCGTAAAAAAGGCGCTACGGCGCCTTTTTTTGCTTGATTTTCCCGAGCTCAAACATCTAGGAAGCAGATGAACTGGATGCGCTGGGCAAGCCTTGATTATCTCTCTGCCAAGTCCGTCATGATGCAATTGGGCAGTTATACGCCGCAGTGTCATCCGAATCGGAGAGTGATCGAAACACCAGGTCGCTATGCCTGCTTGTTTCCCGCCGCGTTTTTGGTATTGGCCGTCTCGCGGGTGCCGGCTCAGGACATTCACGGGGCTTTGCGATCCTAGCGCTGCAGCCCGCTCGGGCACGCTTCGCTCACTCTCCGATGCGGCCTGGTCAGCGTTGAAGCGTTCCAGGTATCGGGCAGTTTTCGTCAGGCTGACGCTGGCGCAGGTTGTCTATCTGCCGACTGCTTCCAGTTCGGCGTAGCTGGCCTGTAGGCGCTCGATCAGGGCCCGTCTTTCTTGCCCGTTCAGGTGCCGCGCTGCGAGGTACAGCCCCTCGGCCAAGTCGCCCTCGAACTTCATCGAGCCAGCGGGATGTTCCAGCTCGAGCGTGATGTTTTTGGTGGCATCCAAGGTCGACATGCGTTTTCAGTCGTAGCTGCTGCTGGACGAGCCACTGTCGCTTGAGTAGCTGCACGAGCTATCGCTTGATGAGCTGCTCGAACCGTAGTCGCTGCTGGTGTGGCTAGTGCTTGAGCATTGATCCGACGAGGTTTGAGGCGAGTTATCGAACGTGGTATTGAGCGGGCTGAATGGGCTCAGCGGGTTCAGCGGGTTGGTCATATCCAAGCTGTTGTCAGTGCTGGATCTTGCCGCCGTGCGAGATCGTGAAGTGGCTCCTCCCGGCGCCGGCGTGAGCATCGCTACGCCAGCGGCATCAGTTTTGTCTCGCGCTGCAACCAGATGCGCGATGGCGCGTTCGGCAGCGCCTTGCCCGTTGTCGCGGTCGTAAAGGCGGGTTTCGACTTCGTCGCGATCCAGGCTGATCTTCATCACTCGGCCATCCAGGTAATCGAAGTCCCCGGTAATTTTGAGGATTTCCGCTGCCCGCTCTTTCGTCATATCGCGGCCGCCGCGAGAATCCAAAAAGCCCATCCCTTGCTGGTGTGACGCATTGAAGAGGGCCGCCAAGACCTCTGCCTTATCCAAACCCTTGATGTTCATGCTGCTGCCCTCCAGGGCGGTTGATTTCCCGTCTGGCCCTCAGCATCTAAGGCCAATCGGTGAAATCAGGTGCCGGTCTCTTCCCGGCTGTCATCCAGTCCTCGGCACTGGCGCCGCCCATTACCCGCTGCTGATTGCAGGCTCTGAGTCATCGTCGGTTTGGGCGTTGCGCTTCCTCCTCGTCACCTCAATCAGCATCTGTAGGTTGCGTATCAAAGGTCCTTACAACATGCACGCTACAGCGCGATGTGCCCGACTGAGTGGGGCAGGGTGCATGAGGTCCGGCGTTCCCAGCCGAGGCTATCGGGACCGCTAATTCAGTTCGTTGTCTCTCCCTTCTGCCGCTGGGATTCGCGGTTTGCATTGCTTGCCCGGGTCATTCACGCGGTTCTGACGTTTCGTCATCGATCAGCCGTCCAGGGTTGTCCCTGTCGTTGGCAGGCTTTCCTCGTTCGCCTGTCTGATCGCCGGTCGCCGGTAGAGGCACTGCGGTCTGTTGATTTGTTGCGGCTGATTTTTAAAGAGCGGCTACCTCGCTTGGCAGCTCGCAGTGGTTTATCGCTGCGATGAGCCAAATATGAACTATCGGTTCATATTGAGTCAAGTACCAAAAGTACAAATTATTGACATGACTGTTTCCCGTGAAGGCACCGCTCGCGCATTTAGGATTTACGACGAACCTAAGGTTCGCTATGCTCGTCCTCGATTACTGGATGGATATACAGTATTATTGGGAGGAATTTATGGCGCAGCAAGGCAAGAAAAAGGAAGCAGTTCTGAAACCGATGAGCGCGATGGAGCGGCTATCACTGCGCGTGTCGTCAATGATCAATCACCCGATCGCCCAAGAGCGGCGGGAGGTTAGGATTCATCGGCTGGATACGGACGGGGAGAGGGAGTGGAGCGAGATCGTGAGCGCGCTGTCAGAGGCGGACGGGATTGAGCTTGCGCACAATCACGAAGATGCGTCGATCACGTTGAGGTGGGAGCCATCGGCGGATGACGAGAGGCCGGCCCAGGCCGCCGATCCATTCGAGCCAGAAGAACCGGCGCCTTTCTAGCTGGCGCAAAAAAGCCCGCACTTTATGCGGGCTTCTGTAGCAGGCGACGATGACGGTTGGTAGCTACCGACATCCGGGCTGATTTGGAGGGTCCATGCTGCAGTACAAGTTTGGACCGCTGCTTGCATCGCGATAGGGGAACGGCTGCGAGTAGGCGCTGCATCCCGCGGCTAGCAAAATACACGCGATAATGGCTAACTTCAGCCCAGTCATTTTTGCTCCTTGCCTTAGCTAAACGAGATTCCCGTTCCACACAAATAGAACGCGTGCCTGGATGTAGGTCTCGTCGATGATGATGTCCTCGGCCTTGTGCTTGCGGTTGTCCGAGATCATTTTAAATTTGTCCTTGCCCTTCATCTGCAAGCGCTTAATGTACTGGAAGCCGCCGTACGAAAAGTAGTAAATCCCGTCGCCGATGAATTCCTTGATGCTGATGTCCACCAGGCACGGATCGCCATGCTTGATGGTGGGCGTCATCGACTGACCCCACCCAGTGATGACCTTCAGATTGTAGTGTTCCTTGAACTCGACACCCATCGAGCGAAGATGGGAAGGGCTGATGCGGATGTCCTGAAGCAGCTCCGGGAAGTCGTGAGCCACCTCACCATCACCCAGCGCGCCGCGCACATCGTAGTGCGCAATCCAGACCTCATCTCCGACCTTGCCTGGCCTGTAGGCATCGTTCACCAGTACGCTGACTGTTCCCTCTGGTTCGTTCCCTTCAGCAACGGCCAGCAGCTTCTGCAGGCGATCTTCCCCCAAGCTTTTCCCGGCAAGCATCTGGCGAATCTTGTCTGCGGCGGAAGGGGACCCTAGATCCGGCGCTTCCGAGGCTTGACGAGGTGCGAATGCCTCTGGGCCATCCCCCGATGCGTGCTGCAGCCATTCGATTCTGACGTCTAAAAAAGCCGCAATCGCATGCATTTTAGCGGGCCCTGGAATCGACTCGCCATTCAGCCATTTGCTCGCTGCTTTCGGAGTGACCTTCGCTACTTCTGCGAGGCGAGCGCCCGCTCCCCATTGATCAATGCCTTTGGCAGCAAGTGACTTTTTGAGGCGAGAGGCGAAAGCAGTGCGGATTTCTTCTATTTGAACCATAGGTTCAATATCGCACGGCCTTGCATGTACTTTCAGTTCCGACATAATATGTACTGCAAGTTCATATTATCTATGGAGGCCACATGGGCCCGCTTAAGAAATCGATTGATGACGCCGGCGGCGTTCCAGTGGTTGCCCTGGCGTGCGGCAAGTCGCCCCGCGCGGTTTACAAGTGGCTGTCTGCAGAGTGCCTGCCTCGTACCGAATACACAGGCGAGACCCGATACGCAGAGCGTATCGCGGCACTCGCTTCGGCCAGGGGCAAACCCTTCGAACCGTCCTGGCTGCTCGCTGAAGCCCATCCAGGCAAGTCCGTCGCTTGAAGAAGTTGGAGCGGTCATCGACTCGTCCTTGATTAGTAGTAGCGAAATGGCATGACCACAGATTACGAGCGAGAGAGCCTCATGGAAACGTCGAACTTGCGACACGAAACACGCGATGCGGTGCTGGTTGCCATTGCCCGCGACATGATCGCCCGCACCAGCATGAGCCAAGACGGTTTCGCTGAGCAGCTCAATCATCAGTTGTTTGATCGAGCGCCGGCGCGCTGCAAGGAGAAAGGCTTTCCTGATCTTCAGGCTCTGACCAAGACCGCAGATATGCAGGCATACGGCCGCGCCTACAAGGCGTGGAGTAAGCGTGTCGAGCGTTGGCTTGATGACAGCGGCGACCGTATCGAAATCCCATCGTGGATTGAAGAGTCGTGGGTGGCCGCGCTGGATCAGCCATGGCGTGACCGAGCTCTGACCGAGCTGGCGAGTCGTTATGGCTTGTTGGCCGTCAAGCAGATCGGCTCCGGTGTGGATGACGCTCTGCAAGTGTTCGCTGGCATCGCCACGAACTTCGGCCTGGTCGCCGGGCTGGGCGGGAAAGTATTCGCGGATGGCGTGTTTGACCAGAAGGACCACATGTACGCCGAGTCCTTCGAATCCTTCTGCCGCTCGCTAGCCGCCCACGCAGTCGCTATGGCCGATCAGGCATCACTCATCGCTTCGAAGCTTCACTAAATCCCGGGCACAAAAAAGCCGACGGTCGAGGTCGGCTCTTTCTACAGCGTTAGCGAGGTCGATTATGCACACCACGAACACCCAGAGCAATAGGGCCCCTGATTCGTCAGTTTTCCCTATGCGACAGACCATGACGCGTCAGTCCATGTCGTCGCGTGAGATATCGGACCTGCTCAATTCTCGTCACGACAAGGTCAAGCAATCCATCGACCGCCTTGTTCAGCGCGGCACCATCGTCCAGCCCCCAGTGGGGGACGAACAGACCAAAGACTCGCTGGGCCGTCCGCGCACTGAATCCGTTTACCACCTGTGCAAGCGTGACAGCTTTGTCGTCGTGGCCCAGCTCAGCCCGGAGTTCACCGCTCGGCTCGTTGACCGATGGCAGGAACTGGAGGATCAGGCCGATGGCCGTCTCCGGATTCCGGCCAACTATGCCGAGGCGCTCCAAGTGGCAGCCGATCAAGCGAGGGAAAGCCAGCGCCTCCAGCTGCTGGTTGACCATCAAGCGCCAAGGGTCGCCGCAATCAATCGTCTTGCCGCTGCATGTGGCTCGATATGCATCAGCGATGCTGCGAAGCATCTGCAGATTTCTCCGACCCAGCTTTTCGCGTGGCTTGAAGCCCATCGCTGGATATTCCACCGCGGTGGCTCCAAGCGCTGGACGGCGTATCAGCCTCGGATCACCAAGGGCTTCATGGTCCACAAGGTGACGGAGCTCAAGCCTGATGCTGAGACGGGCGCCGATCGCGCTGCGTACCAGCCCCTCGTCACCCCGAAAGGCCTCGCCTACCTGGCCGAAAAGAATATTGGAGCGGCGCTGTGAGCGTTCAAGCTATGTCATGGGCTCTTGCACTGCCGAAGGCTTCCCTCGAAAACCCTGCTGCCCGTCATGTGTTGCTTTGCCTGGCGAACTACGCCGGTAGCGATGGCCGTGGTGCCTTCCCGTCTGCGCTGACCCTGTCAGACGACACCGGTCTTTCCGAGCGCACCGTGCGCCTGAAACTGGATGAGCTGGAGAAGGCGGGCTTCATCACCGAGGGCAATCAGGCCATTGCCGCCGCGTATATCGATCGCCGTGACCGCCGCCCAGTCGTGTACGACCTCCAACTTAAACGGGGTGCAAATGCTGCACCCCGTAAAGAACGGGGTGCAGATAACCGCACGGGGTGCAGCTCACAGCAGAACGGGGTGCAGGAAAACGCAGAACGGGGTGCAGCAGCTGCACCCAATACATCACTTAACCATCAATTAACCGAAGAGCAGCAGCTGCAGCGCGATTTGGCCGCTGAGATTGCCGAGCAAGACCTCGCCGCCGCTGAGTGCCCGCCGGCGAACCAACGCTTCGCCATGTTCGCCACGTGGGAGCCAAACGCCAAAGCCTTGGCCGACCAGATCGCAATCGCCGGCATCCCGGCAGACTCGGTGCCGGACGCGGCAGTTCGATCGTTCAAGGGTTTCTACGCTGCCCGCCCGGGCACTGTCGATTCTTCGCATGGCTGGTGTTATCGCCTGGTGCAGTGGGTCAAGCGTGAGCGAGTCAAGGCGGCAGGCCAAGGCCAGGCACCAGATTTCGACGACACCAGCTGGGCTGAAAATCTGGGAGGTCTGTGATGAAGTCCGTCGCGAGCATCATGCAGCAACTGCCGAACGTTCCATCTGCCGAGGTCGTGCCGCTCACGATCGACGCGGGCACCGTCCACGTGATCAACCAGCTGTTCCGTGAGCTGAAGGCGATCTTCCCTGCGTGGAAGCAGGCCTGGCCTGACAAGGAAGACATCGGCGCGGCAAAGGCCACATGGGTCAAAGCTTTCATGGCCGAGAACATCACGCGCATCGAGCAGATCCGCTTCGGCATCGAGCAGTGCCGCAAGCTGGGCTCGGACTTCGCACCGAGCGTTGGCAAGTTCATCAAGCTGTGCCAGCCCACGCCGGAAATGCTCGGCATCCCTCCACTGGAGAAGGCTTTCCGAGAGGCCTGCCGCAACGCTCACCCATCTATGGCTGGGCAGGGCAAGTGGTCGCATCCGGCTGTCTGGCACACAGCGAAGGAGTGCGGCTTCGAACCGCTCAACCGCCTCGAAACCTCCCTCGCCATGAAGCTGTTCGAGCGCAACTACGTGGTCACCTGCCGCCGCATGATCGAGGGTTTGCCATTGCAGCCAATGCCGTTGGCCCTGCCAGCTCGGGCCGAAGCCCGCCGCACTCCCGACATCGGTAACAAGGCCCTGGCCGAACTGCGCGCCCGCCGCGCCGCTCCCTCGCCAGCTGACCGCACCGCGGAGGCTCGCTGATGGCCTTTACAGATTCCCGTATTCAACAGCTGCTAGCCGGGCAGTCCTCCACCGCTCGAAAGATCTTTGAACACGTGCCTATCCAGGAACCGTGGAGCGCCCATGAGATTCACTGCGCCGCCCTGGCAGCGAACGCCACGTCTGTTGCCGTGCACGCGGTCCGCCGCGCGCTCGGCGAATTGAAGGACGCCGGAATTATCCGCGAACCAGTTGGCAGCAAGTTTCAGCGCGACGCCGTAACCACAAAATTGAGGATTGAAAAGCCCATGCCAAAGCCTGCCAACGAAACCGTCGTCCCCCTCAAGAAGCCGGATGTCCAGGCGCTGGATGCGCTGGTGGGTCTCTCCGCTGAGGTCATCAATCTGGCTGACGATATCGGTGCGCGCCTGAAAGGATTGGCGGCACGCATCGAGGAGGTTGCCCTGTCGGTTGAGGTTGAGCGCGATACCAACGCCGAGGCGCTGGGCAAGCTCAAGCAGCTCCAGACCTTGCTGAAGGGGATCGCCCAGTGAGCGCGCTCAATACTCAGGTGTCCGGCGACCACTACAAGTCGCTGAAGATTCAGCCCATTGAATTCATCCATGCCAACGCCATTCCCTTCGCCGAGGGCAGCGTCATCAAGTACGTCACGCGCTGGCGCGCCAAGGGCGGTATCGCCGATCTGGAAAAGGCCAAGCACTTCATCGAGCTGCTGATCGAACTCGAGAAAAAAGCGCAGGGGCTGGCCGAATGAAGATCTTCCATGCACTGATCCGCGTCCTGTGCTGCGCCGTGCTGCTGATCGAGCACGGCTATTCGCATCAGGTGATCCCTATCGAGTTCCAGTTCGGGGGCAGCTTATGAACTCTCACGTTACCCGCACCCACGCCACGACCCTCAAGGCGACCGTATCGGAAGCGGAGATCAACGAAGCGCTTTGCGACCTGTTGGCGAAGGAACACGGATACAGCCTGGACAGCAACAACGTTATTTACCGGGGCTGGCACACCACAAAAACCACCGACGCCATGCTTTCCCATTGCTGGGAGATTGAGGTCACTGTCGATCATTCTCGGGAGCCAACAGCGTGCGACAAACCAAGCTGACAAAGGCGGCCCGCGGGCGTGACTGCCAGATCCGCATACCAGGTGTATGTAACGGCAATTCCGAAACCACGGTGCTGGCTCACCTCCGAATGGCCGGGACGCGGTGCGGCACCGGCCTGAAGCCGCACGACTTGCAGGCTGCCTGGGCTTGCTCGGCCTGCCATGACGCCGTCGACGCGCGCCGCAACACCGTGTTCAGCCGTGAAGAACTCCGAACGATGCACATGGAAGGCATGGTGCGGACCATCGACATTCTTGTCAGCGAAGGGAAGGTGGCGGCGTGATCACGACTTGGGACCAACTGAAAGCTCTGCTGAATAACTCCATCGTGCTCCGCGCCGGCCGGGACGGTTTCGTTTTCACCCCGGCCCGCGGCTCAGCTAAAGGCGCATCCAAGTGAGGCTGTTCAAGCAGCGGGTCACTCGCGCCAAGCCGGTCGATCGCGAAGGCCTGGAGCAGGCTGCGCTGATCAAGGAACTGGAACTGCGCCTGCCGGACGTAGCCTCCTTGATCTACCACGTGCCCAACGGCGGGCACCGCCACAAGCAGGTCGCCGTCAAGCTGAAAGGGCAGGGCGTCAAAGCGGGCGTGCCCGATCTGGTGCTGCCGATGGCGCGCGGCGGCTACTTCGGCCTTTACCTCGAGTTCAAGGCGACGGCACCGAACGACGCGGCGGTATCGGCCAGCCAGCACGTGTGGATCCGCCGGCTCAACGATCAGGGCTATCTGGCAATCGTGTGCCGGGGCCACTTCGATGCGATGGAGCAGATCCGCGCTTACCTTCGACTCGCTCCGACTGTGGTGGCTGCATGACGACGGCAGCAGTCAAAATCACTGACGCCGAAATCAAACGGCAGGCGGTCGGGACGGTCCGTGACCTTCGGGATTACGAGCATCGAGGCCTCTACCTGCGCTTTGCCAAAACCCGCGCCCGGGCGTCGTGGTTTCTGGTCGTGCGTGGCAAGTGGAATCGGATCGGCAGCTACCCTGACCTGTCCGTCAAGCAGGTCATCGCGGCGCTACCTGACATCCGTCTACGGCTGGACGCCGGCGCGAGCACGAACCTTTCAAAGTGGCTGACCGTGGGCGAGCTGCTGGAGTGGTACGCGGAGCGCATGTCTCGCGATCGCAGCCTCTCCGACAAGCGCAAAGACACTGCCGCCTCTGCGATCAAGTGCCACCTGCTGCCGCGCCTTGGCCCTGCAGCACTGACCGATATCGACAAGGCTTTCCTCGACCGTGAGCTCATGTGGCCGATGCAGGAGACACTGTCCATCGATTACGTGCGGCTCGTCTTCCAACTGTTGGCGCTGGCATTCCGTCAGGCCCACAAGCTGGGTCTGATCGCGAGCAACCCTCTCACCGGGATCAAGTTCAGCGACTTCTCGAAGGCGAAGGTCACCGTCAAGCCGTCACGTCTCCGCGGTGTACACATCGAGGAGCTGCTGCGGTTGTTACTGCGTGAGCTGTTCCCCATCCCGAATGACGCGATCCTGGCGCTGATGATGCTTTGCCATGGCACCCGCATTGGTGAAACCCGCCAGGCTCGTTGGGACCACATAAGCCTTGCCGAACAGGTCTGGTTTATCCCAGCGGCTGACACGAAGACCCGGGTGGAGCATTACCTGCCACTGACCGACGCTGTCCGGCACCTGCTGATGCTGTATCGCCAGGTGCAGCAGAACCGAGGCTACACCGGGCCATTCCTGTTCCCTGGACGCCGAGGCAGGCCGCTGAGCGAGAGCCAGGCCAGTGCCGTGTTCACGCGTCTGGGGAAGGGCGAGTGGACCAGTCACGACCTGCGCAAGCTGGCCCGCACAGGCTGGGCTGATATCGGGATCGACCACCTGATCGGTGAGCTGCTGATCAACCATGCCATGGGCCACAACGTGAAGGTGTACATCCAGTCCGACGTAATGGCTCGCAAGCGTGACGCGCTGGAGAGATGGCACCGCCATCTAGACGGCAAGGGGCTGAACGTCATTCTCGGATTGACCGGCTTTAGATTTGAGGACTCCGACAAATCGCTACAGGCCGCGCCGCATATGGCCTGCAACCCCATTCAAGAATCAACCATAGGCGAGGTTTCAAAACGATGATTGAGGTCGAAATCAAGTACTACATCGGTGATGAGCCTTGGCATTCAATCCGTCGATCGAGCGTTCCGTCCCGTGGTGATTTCGTAAGAATCGATGGTGTGATTTATGAGGCGGAGTCGCTCCTTTGGTGTGAGCGCGGTGACGGGAATGCGAGCGTTTCCATTGAGCTGAAAGCGCTGGAGGCCAAATGAAACGAAGCCACGGCCCTGCCTTCCGGAAGGAATTGAAGCCGCTGATGGAGTGCGCTACCTGCCGAGGGAATGGCGCTGTCAGCGGGATTTTCCATCAGTTGGACTGCACGGCCTGCCGTGGGTCGGGCTGGGTGTGCCAAGTGACCGGCGAGGCGCTGCCGCTTGAAGACCTGGTGCCGCAACTGAACATGAAGCTGCGCAATGTCACCGCGGAGCTGAACCGCGCACGGCACAGCCAGGGCGGTGCGCACGAACAATACGAACAGAACAACCGCCGCGGTGCCGGCGGCTCGAATTACACCGGGGATTGAGGGGCAGACCATGAGCTTTTATCGCGACGTTCAGTCAGCAGTAGTGAGGGCGCTTGCCGCCGAAACCATAAACAGCGCGGGTGGGTGCGACTTCGAGCCGAAGGTTCAAGCCGCTAAACAGAAGGGGGAAATCGTTGGCAAAGAGGCGGCTTTTCTCGTGGATTGCATGGTGTTCAGCCGTCTGCACAAAAACCTTGCTGCTCACCACTGGCGCGCCCTCGTAGCGAAGTACTCGACACATGCGGGCCGCAAGCACGCAGCAATAGGTGAGCTGGTAAAGCAGTTCCAATCGCCTGCGCCTGAGCGTTTTCGTCACTGTGCGATTGTGACCTGGGCAATGCCGCGGCTTGCTGGTGTGGAAGGCAAGCGCAGCACCAGCGTCCTGCCGGCTGGCTGGTACGACATGGACAACTGGAGTGATGAGCCTCGTCCGATCAAGACCCAAGAGCGGTGGAGGCGTGATATTCGCAAGAGCTTGGAGGGCATGGTTGATCAGGCTCTGGTCGAGGTTCAGCACATGCTTGATGATGAAGGCCTGTTAGTTTCAGCGGTTGCTTGACTGTCGTTGCTCCAATGAGCCATTATCTCCATATCCTGTCATTCCTGCGTGTATAGGACTGCGTCGCGAGCCTCGCCAGAGAAATCTGCCGGGGCTTCGTCATATCTGGCTATTGGAGGCTGATATGACAAGAGCACAACGACGGCATGACACACGCCGCATTAAATCGAAGTTTCATCAGGCGCAGAAATCCAAGCAGTGGCAAGCATCCCCAAGGGACGCCGGAATTTTCGCCAATCACGGCAAGGTCTGTTCCTGCTGGATGTGCTGCAACCCACGCAAGCTGGGCCTCGTAACCCTTCAAGAGAGACGCGTGGCATTACGCCACGACCCGCTTGAATAACTGCCACCTGGTGGTTCATTCGGCGAAATCGATCTCGGCTCCCATCTCGCGCATTTGCGCGTAGATCGCCTCAAGCTGATCCGGGTCAAGGGTCAGCCGGGCTGCAATGAAGAAGAGCATTTGTGCGCTTACCTCACGCGGTTTTGCTCCGCCTGTGTATTTGCGCCATTGCCGCCCATCAGAGAGCCCAGCTAAATCAGCCATGCCGTTGCCGGTTAGTTCGAGGCGGGTCTTCAGCGCTTCCAAAGCGACTGTAGTTGGCGGCGAATAGTGCTTGATGGTTTTCATATCTGCCTTATGAGAAGCCCCGCTGTCGCGGGGCTTTTGGATCAGGAGAGGTATTTGCTCAGTGCCAATGTCGCTGCGGCTACCGCACCGACCAGACCCGATGCCATCGCCAGTGGGTACCAGAGAGCTTCGCGGCTCATCTTGTGAGCTTCGGAGCGGAACTTGATGGTCTCAGCGTTCAGCTTGCTGGTTTCGGCCATCAGTTTCGCGATCTCCGAGTGAATCTTTTCGAGTTCGGCGTTGGTCATTTCGATGCTCATTTGTTCGTCCCCTTGGGGTTGTCGGGCCGGGCGGTGTGCGCTTCCCATGTGTTAGATATTAGGCCCATTGGGCCTAGTGGTCAAGTGTGTTTTTGAAGTTTTTTTGTGTGAATGACACCATAGCCAAGGTGGCCTGCAAGGGAGGGCTTGGACGCGGTATAGCCGGTTGTCACGCGTACGGAAAGAACACCGGCAGTTGATGCGTCCGTCACCTCTGATTCACTGGGCGGCATCGGCAGACAGGCGTGGAAAGACACGCAACCATTCTGAGCCTCGGCATTTGCCGGGGCTTTTTCGTTTTCGGTCCTGCCACACCCATCGCTCCGAGCTGGGAGTGCTGCGGGGCTGATTTATTCTGGAGTTGCAATGGACCCAACCGACCTCGGCCCAGGCACAGCTACCTGGCTGGGCGGTACTGGGACTGTGCTGCTGGCAGGCTTCCTGTGGTTGAGGAAGTTTCTGTCCCGTGACGCGGCAGATCGCGCCATGGACAACGCCGATATCGGCACCGTCCGAAGGCTTAACGAACTGCTCGACTCTGAGCGTGCCGCCCGGAAGGAGTCGGACGCGCGTGCTGACCAATTCGCAAAAGAACGCAACGAACTCGCTGCCGCAGTTGGCCGGATGGAGGGAAAGATTGAAGCCCTCACCAGCCAGGTCGCACAACTCACAGATAAGGTGGCTAGCCAGAGCTCGGAAATCGCCCGGCTGTCCCAGCTTGGAGGAGCAGCCTGATGGACAGATGCGCAATGGAATTCATCGCCCGACGCTGGTGGCGTCGGGTCGAGGTATGGGTCATCGCTTTGCTGATGGTTGCCGGATCGTTTTCGTTGGGATTCGGTGCGTCGCAATGGTCGCTCGCCAGTTGGTACAGCAATCAGGTTGCACAAGTACGCACTGGCTACGACGAAGCCCTGAAGCAGCGCGATCTGCGCTTGAACACGCTCGCAGACAAAGCGGGCAAGGCTGCGGAGAAGGTGGAAGCCGCTGCTAGCACCGCGACCGAAGCCGCCGGCGTTGCCAGCAAGGCCGCCGACAAGGTCAACGAGGCCGTCGACAGAGTTTCGCCGTAAATGGGCGCGCTTAAGCTGGTGCCTGCTTGGGCCTGGGTACTGCTGATCCTGCTGGCAGCGACCGGTTATCTGTACATCAGGCTGGATCACACGACCACAGCCCTGACTGCCGTGACAGGCGAGCGTGACGCCGCCACGGCCCGCGCTGCATCGATCAGCAAGACGTTGAGCCTGCAACGCCAGCTCACTGAAGACTCGAACAAGGCGACAGACCATGCCACCGAACAAGCTGAACATGTCACGGTTGCTGTTGCTGTTGCTGATGACCGCGCTCGCAGCCTGCAGCAACAAGTCACCGACCTGCTTGCCAGCCGAAAGGGTTGTCCTGTCGCCCCTGCCAGCACAGGCAAGACAAGAGACGACCTCGCCGCTGTGCTTGCCGAGCTGCGTCGAAGTGCTGACGAAGAAGCGGGAAGCCTGGCAGCAGCGCTTGACCGAAGCCGAATAGCCGGCCAGTTGTGCGAGTCGATGTACTCGGCAGCTATGAAGACCAGATGAAGAAGTCCTGGTACGTCACAGTGCCGGGCTACCCACCATTCCCCATGATCATGCCGGAAGACCACGACCATGCAGGCGCGCTGGCAGTTGCGCGATGCAAGTGGCCGGCCTGCACAGTTGAGTAGATGCCATGACCCAAGTTATAGAAATCGTTGTCATCGGCGCTGTTGGCTCGGGCAAGTCCCATGTTCTGGAGCTGATCGATCGCGCCCTTCACGACGAATACGGCCAGCACGTACAAGTGGCATCGCATGAGCTGTCCCGCGAGCGCTACATGGGTTCGCCGGGCACGAAGCCAAAGGTCGCTGAAACCATCTTCAATCTCCGTGAGCAGGCTCCGGCGAGTGGCAAGCTCGACGAGCTGAAGGTGAGTGTCGATGCATCCGCGCTGACGTCTGCAATCGATAAGCTTGGTGCGGTCCAGGGTGAGGCCGTCAGCTTCATGCTTGACCCGCTTGAACAGGCTGTTGAGTCAACCGTTCGCGTAATGCAGGGCGAGCGTGATCAGTGCAGTGAGATCAGCACGACGGAGAGCGGCAACGTCCGCACCACCTCTCTCTACGCTCGGCTGGGCAAGCATCTCGATGAGCTGCTTGCAGCACAACTGAAGCGGGTGACTACTCATGAAGCGAGCTGATCAATCCCGACTCAGTTATCTGCTGTCGTCGCGCCCGTTGATCATCAAGAAGAACGGCGTGCATGTCTGCGTACATGACGCGTTCAGTGGTGAGGTGCTCGGCGGGCAACTTCGAGTTGAGCTGATCCAAGGGCCGGAGTCGTTTGCTGTGCTACGAGTGGAGTTCGCGGTCGATGGACAGATGGTTCGGCTGGAAGGCGAGTGAGCTTCTACTGCGGTGTTTAAGCGTTGGATCGGGTGACCAAACATGTCTCGACTCACAACTCTCGCGCCTCGCATGAAGCAGGCAGAGGGAAGGCAATACGCGGCACCCGTAGCTTCTGAAGCCGAAAGCGGTTGGGGCTCCGGCCGTGGTGGTCGTCCATGGCGCCGTAAGCGCGATTCGATCCTGCTGCGTGACAAGTACACCTGCCAAGCCTGCGGAATAGTGACGCTCGACCTTGAGGTGGACCACATCGTCAACATTGCCCGAGGCGGAACGGATGACGACGTGAACCTCCAAGCGCTTTGCGTTCCTTGCCACAAGGCGAAGACGGCCGTGGAGGCTGCTCAGGGCGGCGGCTGGTAAGGCACGCCCCTAACGTGCGCCAAGGCGGAGCCCGCGCCGATCTTGTGTGGCACGTCACTCCCCGGGTGGGGCGGGTCGAAACCGTACAGCCCTTGGCGCTGGACACCGCCCCCGACCGCACGCAGAGATTTTTTCCCCCACACAGGTTTTTTGTTAAATGGCACTGACCCCGAAAAAGCAGGCTTTCGTCGCTGCCAAGAAGGATGGTGCGTCCAATAAAGATGCAGCGATAGCCGCAGGTTACGCGGCCTCCAGCGCTGCTCAGGCTGGCGCACGCCTGGCGAAGGATCAGTTCGTTATCGCTGCTTTGGCCGGACCAGCCGTTAACAAAAAAGTTAACAAATTTGTTAAAGGGGACGCGCCACCAAAGTCGAGCGGCAGCTCCTCTCGCGGGGAGCATTCCGCTGACGACGACCCTGGCGATGAAAGCTTCGACTTGGTTAAGGCCATGCGCTTCTCAGACCCGAAAGAGTTCCTGCTCGCGACGATGAACGACTTTGAGACCGACTCGAAGTTGCGCGTCGACGCTGCGAAGGCCCTGATGCCATTTATTCACCCCCGCAAAGGCGAGGGCGGAAAGAAAGAGGGGAAAGAGAACGCTGCCAAGATCGCGGCCAAAGGGAAATTTGGCGCCGCACCTCCACCCCCGGGTCATCTGCGAGTAGTGAGATAAATGAACGTACCCGTCTGGGACACTTCGTGCCCAGACTGGGAGACGAAGATTGTAAACCGCCATTCCCTCGTACCATTTGCCCCTTTATTTCCGGACGAGGCGCGGGCGTGCATGGAGGTCCTGAACAACCTCCGGATCGTCGATGCACCAGGTAGCCCCCTGATTGGCGAGTCTTGCGCCCCTTGGATTGATGATCTTGCCAGCGCCATTTTCGGCGCCTACAACTCCGATACCGGCGAGCGGCTGATCCAGGAATTCTTTCTCCTGATCAGCAAGAAGAACGCGAAAAGCACGATCGCCGCGGCGATCATGCTGACGGTGCTGATCCGCAACTGGCGGCAGTCGGCAGAGTTCATCATTTTGGCACCCACTATTGAGGTGGCGAACAACGCTTACGCCCCGGCGCGGGACATGATTAAGCACGACGAAGAACTGTCGGCGCTGCTGCACGTGCAGGACCACCTCCGCACGATCACGCATCGCGAGTCCGGCGCGACCCTGAAGGTAGTGGCCGCTGACCAGAACACCGTGGGGGGCAAGAAAGCTGCGGTCGTGCTTGTAGACGAACTTCACCTATTCGGCAAAAACCCGCACGCAGCGAACATGCTACGTGAGGCTACCGGTGGCCTGGCTTCGCGGCCGGAAGGCTTCGTTATTTACCTGACGACGCAATCCGATCAGCCCCCTGCGGGTGTTTTCCGCGAGAAGCTTCAATATGCCCGCGGCGTGCGAGACGGGACCATCATTGATCCCAACTTCCTGCCGGTTATCTACGAGTTTCCGCAGCACATCCTGAAGGCCAACGAACACCGCAACCCCGAGAATTTCTATATCACCAACCCGAACATGGGTTACTCGGTCAGTGAGAAATTCCTGATTCGGGAAATGAAAAAAGCCGAAGAGGCGGGCGAGGCCGAAGTTCTGGGCTTTATGTCCAAGCACCTGAATGTCGAAATCGGTCTGGCGCTGCGCTCGGATCGCTGGGCAGGCGCCGACTTTTGGGCCGCTTCAGCTGTGCCGGTACTGACTCTGGACATGCTCATATCAATGTCGGAAGTGATCGACGTGGGTATTGATGGCGGGGGCCTTGATGACTTGCTGGGTTTCGCCGCAGTGGGCCGTGACAAGCGCACGCGCGACTGGCTTATCTGGACGCATGCCTGGGCTCATCCCTCGGTGCTGGAGCGCCGCAAAGCAGAGGCCCCGCGCTTCCACGACTTTGAGAAGCAGGGTGACCTGACACTGTCCGCCCGCATCGGCGATGACGTGAATGACGTTGCCGACCTGGTCGAGCAGATCGAAGCGTCTGGCTTGCTCGATAAGGTGGGTTGTGACCCTGTCGGCATCGGTGCCATTTACGACGCCATGATCGAGCGGGAGATTCCACCGGAGAAGATCGCGGCTATCAGCCAAGGCTGGAAGCTGGGCGGGGCCATCAAGACAGCCGAACGCAAACTGGCCGAGGGCGGGATGAAGCACGGCGGCCAGCCGATGATGGCCTGGTGCGTGAGCAACGCGAAAGTCGAACCGCGCGCCAACTCGATTCTGATCACCAAGCAAGCCAGCGGGTCGGCCAAGATTGACCCACTCATGGCCCTATTCAACGCTGTGACCCTGATTTCCCTGAACCCCGAAGGCCGGGGGAATGACGACTTCATGGTCGCCATTCGAGATCCGATAATCGTATGAATCCACTGAACGTATACATCCTGCTCGCCCTGTGCGGATTTGCCTCGGCAGTTGCTGGGGTATACGTCCTGCAAGGGCTGGGCTGGGCGCTGATCGCCGGCGGAATTTCGCTACTTTCAATTGCTGGTTTTGTGCGCAAGGGGCTGATCGGTGAGTAAATCCTTATCGGCGGTGCTCGGCCGCGCCGCGCGCAAGCCGAGTGCATCGCTTAGCGAATGGCTGGGCAAGCCTATAGGCCTGAGCGACGGGGGTTTCTGGAGCCAGTTCCGAGGTGGACAGTCCAGCTCCGGCAAAACAGTAACAGTCGACAACGCCATGCAGCTTTCAGCCGTCTGGTCCTGCGTCCGGATTATCTCGACGTCGGTTGCGGGCCTTCCGATGGGCGTCTATCGCCGGGAGTCGGACGGCGGCCGGAAAGATGCTCGGGACTTCGCGCTTTATGACGTGATCCACACGAGCCCCAACGAGGACATGACTGCTTTCCAGTTTTGGCAGGCAATGGTTGCCTCGATGCTGCTCAGGGGAAATGCATACGCGGAGATTCATCGTATTGGCTCGCGCGTCATTGCTCTGGACTTTCTGTTGCCCGGGCGCGTGGACCTCGACCTGGATGACGACGGCAGAGTGACCTACTGGTTCCGACCACGTAAGGGCGCGCGCCGCCAGATCGAGCGACAGGACATGTTGCACATCCCCGCGTTCAGCCTTGACGGTCGTGTTGGGCTGTCGGCCATTCGCTATGGTGCGGACGTGTTTGGCGCGGCCATGTCGGCCGATGACGCGGCCAATAGCACTTTCAAGAATGGCTTACTGCCGGCGGTGGCATTTAAGGTCGACCGTGTGCTCAAGCCCGAGCAGCGTGAGGAATTCCGCGACTATGTGAAGCAGGTTTCCGGCGCCCTCAATGCGGGCCGCTCGCCCGTACTGGAGCAGGGCATTACGCCAGAGACTATCGGCATCAATCCAGTGGATGCCCAGCTGCTTGAGTCCAGGGCCTACAGCATCGAAGAGGTCTGCCGGTGGTTTGGCGTGCCGCCTTGGATGGTCGGCAAGACTGACGCTGGTAGCAATTGGGGGACCGGGCTTGAACAGCAGATGATTGCGTTCCTGACCTTCAGCATCAGTTCCATCACCAACCAGATTCAGCAGTGCGTGAACAAGCGGCTACTGACCCCCGTTGACCGCCAATCTTACTACGCAGAGTTTTCGCTCGAGGCGTTCCTCAAGGCTGACAGTGCGGGCAGGGCGGAGTGGTACAGCAAGATGACGCAGAACGGGATCATGACCCGCGACGAATGCCGCGTTAAGGAAAACCTGCCACGCCACGGCGGCAATGCTGCGGTGCTCACCGTTCAAACCAACCTTGCGCCTATCGACAAGCTCGGACAGTCCAGCGACGGGCAAGCCGCTCAAAACGCTTTGAAAAACTGGCTCGGCCAGGCTCAGGAGTAACCATGCCATTGAATGTAAATGCTCGCAGTTTCAACTGTGAGCTGAGCCCGCGCGCGCTCGATTTGTGGAACCCGGATCTGCGCGCCGCGTTGGAAGCCGGCACTGACACCATCACCATGTACGGCATCATCGGTGAAGACTGGTATGGGGAGGGGGTTACGCTAAAGCGGGTCGACGCCGCGCTGCGCGCAATCGGTGATAAACCGGTCACGGTCTATATCAACTCCCCTGGTGGTGACATGTTCGAGGGGATCGCGATCTACAACCGCCTGCTTGAGCATCCTCAAGAGGTCACCATCAAGGTCCTCGGCTTGGCTGCCTCGGCGGCGTCTGTCATCGCAATGGCTGGCGCCAAGCGTGAAGTCGCCAAGACAGCGTTCCTGATGATTCACAACTGCTGGACCTACTTCGCCGGAAACCGCCACGCCATCCGTGAGCTCGCTGACACGATGGAAGAATTCGACCGCGCGATGATCAGCCTCTACGCCGACACCAGCGGCCAGGATGAAGCCGCGGTGGAGAAAATGCTGGACGCAGAGACCTACATGAACGGCTCGAACGCCGTTGAGAAGGGTTTCGCTACTGGCCTGATCTCGGCGGCCGAAGTGGAGCAAGCCCCCAGCGAAGAAAGTAATCAGGCGCACTCGGCTCGCAAGCTCGACGCCGCTCTTGCCAAATCAGGGATGCCGCGCAGCGAGCGCCGCAAGCTCATCTCAGAAATCAAGACCAGCACGTCTAGCGCTGCTGGCGGCGACACGCTTCGCGCTGTCGTGCCGGGCAAGCCTAGCGCTGCCCTTGATGTATCCGCGTTTGAAGAAACCGCAAATCAGGCGTCGGCTCTTCGGGGGCTCATCCCCGCCTGCTGATCGACTGGAGCTGCAACCCACTTGATAACCGCCCGAGAGGCGGTTTTTTCATTTCTGAAAGGACAAAATCATGGCTGTAGATCTTTCTGCAATTGAAGCTTCCCAGAAGCAAACCCAAGCCGACCTGAAAGCCGTTGGCGACCAGATCAAGACATACGCCGAGCGCACGGAGAAGGAAATCAAAGCCTCCGGCGAAATGCAGGCTGAGACGCGTGGCAAGGTCGACGAGCTTCTGATGAAGCAGGGCGAGCTGCAAGCGCGGATGCAGGATGCTGAGCAAAAGCTCGTCAACGCTAATAAGCGTCACGAGCCGGAAATCCAACAGTCGGCAGGTCAGCTGGTCGCAGCAAAAATGGCGGAAGAGGGCGTCAGCAGCTCGTTCCGTGGTTCGCGCCGCGTGGAAGTGCCTCGCGCTGCAATCACCTCCGTGCCGACCTCCGGTGGGGCGCTGGTTCAAACCGAGCGCGTAGGCATTGTCCTCGCGCCGCAGCGCCGCTTGACCATCCGCGATCTGGTTGCGCCTGGCACCACCGATAGCAACGCAGTCGAGTACGTCCGTGAAACCGGCTTCACCAACAACGCTGCGATCGTGGGCGAAGGCCTGGCCAAACCGTACAGCGAGCTGAAGTTCGGGCTGGAAAACGCCAACGTGCGGACCATCGCGCACCTGTTCAAGGGCAGCCGCCAGATTCTGGACGACGCCTCTGCACTGCAGAGCTACATCGACGCCCGAGCGCGCTACGGTCTGTTGCTGGCTGAAGAGGCGCAGTTGCTGTACGGCAACGGCACCGGCAACAACCTCAAAGGGATCATCCCGCAAGCCCAGATCTATGCACCTCCTGCTGGTATCGCGGTTCAGGCGATCCAGCGTATCGACCGGATTCGTCTGGCGCTGCTGCAGGCAATGCTCGCCGAGTTCCCGTCCACCGGCATCGTGCTGAACCCGATCGACTGGGCTGCCATCGAGCTGCTCAAGGACGGCGAAGGCCGCTACATCATCGGCAAGCCGCAAGAAGGCACTGCGCCGCGCTTGTGGAACCTGCCGGTGGTGGAGACCCAGGCGATTGTCCAGGACCAATTCTTGGTGGGCGCGTTCAGCCTGGCTGCGCAGATCTACGACCGCATGGGCATCGAAGTGCTGGTGTCGACTGAAAACGACAAGGACTTCGAGAACAACATGGTGACCATCCGCGCTGAAGAGCGCTTGGCCTTCGCCGTGTACCGCCCAGAAGCCTTCGTAACCGGCCCACTGACCCCGGCCGCTTAACCCTTCCCATTGAGCCGCCTGCGGGCGGCCCTTTTGATTCAGGAGAGACGAACATGGCACGTGCAAACGCGAACGATGCAGCCAAGGCGCCGGCTACAGCGGTGGCTACCACTGCTGCTACGCCCGGGGAGACTCCAGCACAAGGCACCACCGCATCGGCCATCGGCCCCGGCGTTCAAGGCGGAAGCATGGCACCAGATAACGCTTCCTTGGCAGGCGCAGGGACTGCCCCGCTCCAGCCTACTGACCCAGCCAACGGCATTGGGAGCACCGTGCAGGCAGCGCAGCCGGCCGCTGCGGCCGTAAGCAATGACGCGGATGCGGCAGCAGTCGGTACTGCAACGACTTCGCCTGACGTGAAATCCTCCACCGGTGAGGGGATCGAGGCGGCTGTCGTTGCGGAGGACAGCACCGAAATCACGATTTACCCGTTGCGCAGCTACTTGGACGGAAAGGAGATTCGCCGCGCAGGCGGGAAGCCATACAAGTCGCCTAAGCACGATGCCGTGTCACTGATCGCGGCTGGCTTGGCCACCGACAAACAGCCGAAGTCCTGAAATGAACGCCATCTCTACCGACGAGGCCATGCAGCACGTTCGGGCCGAGGAAGGGGATCGAGCGCATGTCGAGCTGTTACTCGCGGCAGCTGAAGACAGCGCGGCTCAGTTCATGAACCGACGCTTCTACGGCGACGCGGGCAGTCTGGCCGCCGCGGTGTTAGACGGAACCGCCGGGTCTGACCCAATTTTGGTGAATCCTTCCGTCCGCGCCGCCTGCCTGCTCATCCTCGGTAGTTTGTACGCCAACCGAGAGGACGTAGCGGTGGGTGTCACGTCCACTGCGCTGCCGATGGGATCGCGCTCGCTGCTGACGCCTTACCGCGTCGGCTGGGGGGTCTAAATGCGTGCTGGTCCGCTGCGCCACCACTGTTCTGTCCAAAAACAAACGCGCATCCCAGACGGGATGGGTGGCTACGAAGAAGGCTGGACTGAGATTCGCTGCATATGGGCGGAAATCACCATCCCAAGCGGACGCACGTCCGTAGTCGCGCAGCAAGTCGAGTCCTTGATCACTGTGGAAATCCGTGTGAGGCCTGCGGCCGATGTGTTGCCAGGAGTGCGTCTCGTTAATTTGGGTGTTACCTACCTGATTGAGGCTGCGCTACCCGACAACGAGCGCTCAATGCTGCGTCTGTTGTGCTCAAACGTCGCAAATCCATGAGGCAAATCATGAAAGTAAAAGCACTGGCAAGTTTGTCCACTGCTCAAGGCTGGAGAGCCGCGGGCGAAGAGTTCACCGTGAATGCGGCAGATGCGGAGGAGCTCGTTGAACGCGGTCTGGTTGAGCGTTCCGTCGCCGAGCCCCCTGCACAAGTCGAGCCCGCAGAGAAAGCCACCAAACCTACGAAACAGAAGGGCTGACCATGGCGCGCCGGTCAAGTATCCAGGGGGACTTCAAGCTGCGCGGCTTGTTGCGCCGGATCGGCAACGAGATGGAAAGCGACTTGCGGCCCGCCATGGTTGAAGCCGCCAATTTGGTGCTGGCTACGCAACAGCATCTCATCCCACGTGACCCGGGATCGTCCGATCACATCGAGGATGCACTTGAGGCATTCGTTTCTAAAAGCGGTCTAGATGCGCAGATCGGGGTTCGAGGCAAAAAGGCCAATCGGCATTACTTCTACGGTAAATTCCTCGAGTACGGCACGAAGCAATACGCAAGAGGCGATCACACCGTAGCAGCACGGCCCGCGCACCCTTGGCTCAGGCCTTCGTTTGACATGAACCGAGACCAGATCGCGACCATTATCAGTCGGGCGATTGAAGCGACACTGCGCCGGGCTGCGGAGGGCGCATGAGTGACCCCGGACTGGCGCTACAGAAAGCGCTGTTTGAAAAGCTCACGACGGCGCTCACTACGCCTGTTTTCGATGCGGTGCCTGCAGGCACGCCTTACCCGTACGTGACCCTCGACTACGAGGCTGTCGATAACACCA
This sequence comes from Pseudomonas sp. NPDC078416, assembly GCF_050268485.1. Classification (NCBI taxonomy): domain Bacteria; kingdom Pseudomonadati; phylum Pseudomonadota; class Gammaproteobacteria; order Pseudomonadales; family Pseudomonadaceae; genus Pseudomonas; species Pseudomonas sp. NPDC078416. The sequence goes on from NZ_JBNNGV010000019.1 coordinate 65,518, forward strand.
CACCTGTCAGCGGCAAGAAGCGCGAAAACCGCCTGTTCTACCTGTCGGTCTGGTCGGACTATCAGGGCCAGGCCGAAGTTAAGCGCATCAATGGCGAGATCGCCGAGGCGCTGGACGAAGTTGCACTACCGCTGAGCACGGGCACAGCCGTCTCGGTCCGTGTGCTGCGCACGGAAACAAACCGCGAACCGGACGGCAAAACCTACATGGGCTCGGTGACCCTTCGGATCATCACCCAGCACTGACACCGCCGAGCAACACCAGCACCCGCCATCGAGCGGGTTTTTTATTGCCAAAAAACCACCCGCGCCCTGGAGGGCAACCATGACTATCAAAACTTCTGCCGGCGTTCGAGTCCTGATCGGCCCGGCCCAAAACGTCACCTACGGCGAAGACGCTGCTGGGCGGACCGCTGCGCTGGCTGCCTTGAAGGCTCTGACCTACGTCGAGATCGGCGAAGTGGAAGACGCCGGCGAGCTGGGCGACGAGGCCAGCACTGCTGACTTCACCGCGTTGGCGAACCGCCGCAAGCGCAAAGTCAAAGGCACCTTCGACGCCGGCACCCAGCAGGTCACCTTGGGTTCTGACCCGACTGATGCCGGCCAGAAAGCGCTGAAGGCAGCTCTGTCCAGCGACTCCAACTTCGCTTTCCAGATGGATTACGGCGACGGCACGGCCGATTTCTACCTCGGCCAGGTGTTGAGCTTCCGCAAACAGATCGGCACCGCTGAATCGATCCGTAAGGCCTCGGTGTCGGTTGCGATCAACTCCGCGATCTACGAGCAAGCCGCGCCGGCGGCGTAAGGCCCGCAGCTCAACGCAATGCACAGGCGTCGCCATCGCGGCGCCTGTTTTGAATCTCCCACTTCCTGTAAGGAACACTGATCCATGTCCAAGACTGACCACGGTACTGTTGAACTCTCGATCGGCGAAGAACAGTACGTTCTGGCCTTCAACCTCAAGGCCGTGAAGAAGATCGAGCGCGCCCTGGGCGGCATTCTTCCGGCAATGCAGGAAGTCCAGCGCTTCAACCTGTCCGCAATTATCCAAGTCATTGTTGCTGGCGCCGGCCTCGCGCTGAAGCCGTCGGCACTCGAAGAGCTGGAAGAAGCCGTTTACCAGGCGGGCATCATCAGCGTCACCCCGACGCTGATCGAGTACCTGAGCGCGCTGCTGAACCCTGCCGCGAAGACTGCCGACCAACTGGCCGAAGCCGAAGTAGCCGACGCTAGCGGCAAGGCAAAAAAGTAAAGCGGGAGGGCAACGGCAGCTATGTCGATGAGCTTTTCGGCATAGCAACCGGTTGCCTGGGATGGACGCCGGAGGTGGCTTGGTCGGCGGCTGTTCCTGAAATTCTGCTGGCGTGGGACTGCAAGGTCGAGTTCTTGCGCAACACCAATCCCCTGGGTGCGGCAGGGAAGGCAGGAGCGCCGCCAGCGCCCCCGCCGAACGAAACGCCGGAACAGAAGCGGCAGCGGATCAAGGCTCAGATTCGGGGGTCGCGCGGGTAGTGATAACGTTTTTAACGCGCTTCTGAGCTGTTTCTGATGTCCTGCGCCGGGTGCTAAAGTGGTGTCTTTCTCAGGCATCAGGGTTCGGGCATGGAGTCGCGAAAGGTAGATCGGTCGGCAGTACGAGAGCTGGTCCGCAAAGAAATGGAAGAGCTTATCGCCCACGCAAAAGCAGGGGGCAACGTTCATCAAAAAGCCCTAGACCAGAAAGATTTCATCACCGATATGACATCTAGGCTGTCCCCCGAAGACAGCGCCGCGTTTTATACGGTTTATGCTGAGGAAATGAACGCTAAGAGCGCCGAAGTTGAAAGCCAGACCGCCCGAATAGGCGGCAATGCCGAGCCTCAGGGCGCCAATGAGGAGAATGTCGGCAAGATACTCGTCGGCTTTATATTCATCGTTTTGTTTCTGTACCTGTTGTTCAAGTTAATAAAGTGACGCCCCACATTTTGTTAGGACCGCTGTTGTAAGCGGTGCTTAACCAGTAAAGGCCTTCGGGCCTTTTTTTTCGCCCGGAGAAAAGTGAATGCCAGGTCAAGAAGTTCGCGGGATGCTGATCCGGCTCGAAGCGACCACGGCGCAGCTTCGTCAAGAAATGGCTAAGGCGGACACCACCGTAGCCCAAGTCGCCGGGCGGATTGATAACCAACTTGGTCGAGTTGACAGTGCTTTTGATCGAGTAGGCGCGAGTGCCCAAGCAGCAGCTGGTTTGCTGAAAGGCGCAATTTCTAGCGTGGCGGGCACTGCTGGGATCAGTCAGTTGCTACAGCATGCCGAGGCATATACCACTATTGCCAACCGGTTGAAGTTGGTCACGACCAACGCGGCCGAGTTTCAAGCCGCCCAGAAATCTGTATTCGATATCGCTCAGCGCTCCGGCCAGCCCCTGACGGCTACCGCCGAGCTTTATCAGCGCATCGCGACAAATCAGAAAGAGCTAAAGCTGACCGGGCAGGGCGTGGCAGGGATTGTTGAGACAATCAGCAAGACTCTCGTCATTAGCGGGACATCTGCAGCATCCGCTGACGCCGCGCTTGTGCAGCTCGGTCAGGCGTTTGCCTCTGGCACATTGCGCGGCGAAGAGCTCAATTCGGTGCTGGAGCAGGCGCCTGCCCTTGCGCAGGCAATCGCCAAGGGCATGGGCGTTTCTGTTGGCGCGTTGCGCTCGCTAGGCGCTGCCGGCAAGCTGACTGCTGATTCCGTCGTGCATGCACTCCAAGCGCAAGCGGCCGCTGTGAATGATCTGTACGGGAAGATGCAGAGCACTGTCAGTCAGGGCATGACGAAGATCGATAACTCGGCAACTCAACTCATCGGCAAGCTTGACCAGACCTCAGGAGTAAGCCAGAAGCTCGCTGGCGTGCTGACCGCAATGTCGCAGCGTCTTGACGAAGTTTCTAAGAATGGCGAGTCTCTGGCCAGCACCGTCGCCAGCGTGACCAGCGCCGTTGAGAAGCTTGCAATCATCGTTGGTGTGCGCTTGGCGTTTGCGCTCCAGCAAACCATCGCCTCATTTCTGTCTTCGGCTGGCGCCGCGATTAAGCAGGCTGCGGCGGTAACTCAATCCGCCATCGCGGCCGACAGGCTAGTGCGGTCCGACGCCGCGTCTGCTGCCCAAGCATTGCTGACCGCCCAGTCTCGCCAAGTAGACGCGAAAGCGATGCTCGAGCGCGCGAACGTGGAGTTGGCTACTGCTGAGCAAAAAGTCGCATCGGACCGCGTACGCCAGGCGTCCGAAGTTGCCAATATACAGGCCGTTCAGGCCGCCCTGATCGCGGAACGCGGGCTGGAAGAGCAGCGACTGCGAGCTCAAATAACCGATACCGGCCGCGCGCAGTCCATTGCTCGCATTGTGGAACTGCGCCAGTCAGAAATCGCTATTTCAAATCAGGTGAGGGCATCGGAAGCCGCCCTAGCCGAGACATCGGCGGCCACGTCCGCGCAGATTCAGGCAGCTTACCAGCGCCGAGCCGCAGCCGCCGGCGCCTATGGGGAAACCACGCTCGCGGTCAATCAAGCTGTTGCCGCATCAGAAAAAACTACCGCCGCTGCATCCAGCGTATCGAGGGGTATCGCGGGACTGTCGGCGGCTGGCGGTGGCTTGCTTGCTCTGCTAACCGGTCCTGTTGGCATGATTGCTACCGTGGCGCTCGTTGCTGCCTCGTTCATTGATTTTGGCGGCAGTGCGAAAACCGCTACTTCGGCGCTGATTGACCAGAACCTGACGGTTGACGACTCCATCGCCAAGTTCAAGGAGCTGGGTGCCGCGCAGCGGACGCTTCAAGTTTCCACCTGGACCGAGAAGCAGGTGGAGGCCCTGGACAGCGTCGGCGCCGCTCTGAATGAATATTCGCTGCGGGGCATGGAGGCATTTCAGCAACTCGGTGTTGCAGGGGAGGAAGGCGCTGACGCATTCAGCAAAATGGTCGAGAAGGTCCGCGCTGGGACACTGCCGCTCAATAGCGTCACCGAGTGGGTGAAAGAGAACAAGGCAATCTTGCCAACATACACCGCACTGCTGGAGCAGTCGGCCGCAGCGTATGAAATTAACGGTCTTAAAGCCGATAAGTACGGGAAGCTCCTCGGGCAGGTCAATAGCGTCACAGTCTCCGCCACGGCTGCAACCGGTCAGCTCGCGGCATCGCAGCAGAACTCCGGCCAAACCGACGCGAGCAAGGTTGCATGGGACAAGTACATTGACCAGCTGACAAAAACTCGCGATCTGCTTGGCGCGAACGCTGCGGCCGAAGCCGCGTACACCGCGGCAAAAATGGGCGCAACCCCGGCTCAGGCGGCCCAGGCAAAGATCATTGCTGATCAGACCGATACGCTCAAAAAATATCAGGACGCAATCAAGGATAGTTCGGAGGCAGAAAAGGTTCGTCTCAAGGCCCAGTTGGTCGCGCTTTACACCGCTGAAGACGCTGCCAACGAAGCCGCTGCAGCGCAGAAAAAGGCGTTGGACGATACCGCCAAGGCTGCGGAGGAAAGCGCGGCACGCCAGGTTAATGCAATGCAGTTGGTCATTAATCAGGCCGTGAATCTGACCAAGGGCCGTAATCTTCTCCTGCTGCCAGAAACAAAGCCGGACACCAAAAACCAGACCGGTTACGGCCTTCTTACCAATGGTGGGACTGCACCAGTTGCGCCAGTGAAGCCGAAGGCCACGCCGGATCAGCGGGCTGAAACTGCCATCGCGCAGTTGGACGCGACCACTGAGGCGAACAAGCGTGTGGACAAGGCGGCCAATGCGGCGGCCACTGCGCTAAAAAACCAGCAGAAAGCTCTGGAGGATCTGCTCGCCAAGTCTGGCATCGCGACCAAGGCTTCCAACGATATCGCCGATGCATACCTGGCTGGCGCGAACAACGTCCGTGAGCTGACCATCAAGCAGGAGATCGAGACCGAGGTTTTGAAAACCGGCGCCAAGGCCTATGACCGCGTCGCAGCTGCCGTCAATGCGATGCACGATGCGAAGGATCGCGCGGAGGTCATGAAGCATGTGGCCGAACTGCGCGTGGAGATCGACAGCCTTCAGAAAGAGGCCGTTGCGACCCTTCAAGGCCAAAAGGCTATCGACGCATTCAACGTTGCCAAGTCTGTGCAGGCTGAGCTGATTGATAAGAAGATCGCTGTCGGCTCCGCCGAGTACGACCAGCTTGTTGCTGTCACCAAGGCTCAACTGGAAAGCAACAAAGCGCTCGAGCAGGCCAACGCCGCGAACGGCATCGTCGACCGGCTCTATCCACAGACAAAGTTGTTGCGCGATTACACCCAAGAGCAGGAAGCGCTGAACAAGGCGATTGAGCTCTATCCTGAAAAAGCTGACGCCTATCGCGATGCGCTTCAACGGCTGGGCGTGGAGTACCAGCAAAACAAGAACGCCGCGACAAGCTGGGGCCAGTTCACCGAGGGGGCGATTGACCGAATCGACGACGCATTTGCAGACATGTGGAAGTCCGTTCTTAGCAAATCCGGCAACTTCATGGACACGCTCAAGGACGGCTTCCGGCAGTTCCTCGCGGAAATGCTTCACCTGGCAATCACCAAGCCGATCATCGTTCAATTCGCCAGTGCACTGGGGGTAGGCGGGGCCTCGGCTCAATCTTCCGGGCTGTTTGGAGACCTGACCGGTGGAGGCGGTGGCGGCGGCATAATGTCGTACCTCAACACTGCTAAGAATGTGATGTCTGCGGCCGGCAGCAAATTCGGTGAGGCCATCATGTCCGGCTGGTCGAGCGGTGATGGTCTGGTCGGTGGGCTGCAAGGTGCGTTCAGCAACGGCGCTGACTACGTCCAGAGCGCGATCAGCAGCGCATTCACATCAGGCTCTGCGTTGGCTGCGGCGAACGTTTCTGAGTCAGCCACTGCCGCGCTGACTGCCAGCTACGGCAACTATGCCGCTCAGTTCGGCACCGGAGTTTCGCAAGGCTCATTCAGTGCAGCGGCCGTAAGCGCCGGAGCCAGTGGCGCGGCAAGCTCTCTGGCAACTCTCAGCACGGTGCTGGGGTACGTTCAGGGCGTCTACACAATCTTCAATTCCTTCAAAGACTACGGTCTAAAGGGCGGGGCTGTGACGGGCGGGATGGCGGCGGCGGGCGCTTACATTGGCTCATTCGCTGGGCCTATTGGTACAGCCGCTGGTTTCGCGATCGGCGCAACCTTGGGCGCGCTGGGCGCCGGCAAGCTTTTCAGCAGCGGGGAGAAATACCCCGACCTGAGCACCTCGGCGACGGGGCACTACGATAATGGCGTGTACACAGACCAGGGGATAGCGACCAGCTGGCAGCGTAAAGCGCCGAAGTATGGGCCTGCTGCTGATAACGCCATGTCTTCGACGTTGAACCAATTTGCGTCAACGTTGGGCAACCTCTACGAAGCGCTTGGCAATGGAGCGGAGGTTTCGGCTTACAGCACCCTGCAGCAGCGCAAGACCTCTGGGAAATATTCGAGCACGTTCGGCGTTCAGTTGGACGATGGTTCGGTCATCAGCGCAAAGCAGCAGTTCAAGGCCAACGACATCGCGTCGGCGTTGACCGCTGACTATGACGACATCATGGGCACCTTCCTTGCGAAGGCGATCGTGAGTTCCAAGTCGCTGCCGGAGTACTTCAAATCCCAGTTCACGGCTTTCGCCAACGATTGGAACACCACGGCTGATCAGGTCATCAAGGCGATCGAGGGCGTCTTCACCCGCTTCAACGGCGTGAACGACGCGCTGTCCTTGATCAACGTTGCGAACCTGAAGTTGGATAACACCGGCCTCATTGCCTCCGATTCGATTCTGAACATGATCGGCGCGATCTCCGACCTGGACACCACCACCGCAACTGCGAAGGAAAAGGTGGATGCGCTTAACAAAAGTGTGGGCACCTACTACCAGGCTTTTTTCAGCGCCGACGAGCAATTCGCCGACCTGACCAAAAGCCTACAGGCTGCGTTCGCTGGCTTCGGCCTGAAGCTGCCGGACACGCGTTCCGCCTATCGCAAGATGGTTGAAGACATTGACGTCACGACCACCGCGGGCCAGGCGATGTTCGCCACGATGATGGGTCTGGCAACCAACGCGGACACCTACTACACGCAGATCGACAAACAGGCGCAGGCAGCAGTGGATGCAGCCAAGGAGGCAGCACAGGCGGCCGCCGATGCATGGTCGAACTACTACGGCCTGTTCACTTCCGACACGCAGAAAGCCGCCGACACGTTGTCGGTGGTGGGCCAGCAATTCGCTGCGCTCGGCTTGGCGATGCCTGCAACCCGGGATGGCTTCGCCTCAATGGTGGGCTCAATTGACCAGACAACCGCGAAAGGTAAGGCGCTGTTTGCCTCGCTGCTCGGGCTTGCCACAAATGCTGATGCCGCTTTCGACATCATCGAGGCTCAGACCGCCGCGGCGAATGAAGCAGCGGCGGCTGCCGCTCAGGCCGCCAAGGACGCCGCGACCGCAGTCAAGGATGCCTTGAATGTCGCAGTCACCAACAGCCTGTCCGCCGTGCAACGAGCAATCAGTGCACAGCAGGAAGCCGCTGAAGCCGCCTATAACGCAACGAGCGCGTCGATCAACGACATGCTCGACACGGCCAATACGCGGGTAAGCGACCTCACTGCCGTCAGCAACAGTCTCGGTGCTGCCTTGAAGTCTCTGCGCGGTGACTCCGACGCAGCGGTGCAGATGCTCCGTCGCCAGGCGCAGGCCACTTTGCAGAGCGCGCTTGCAACGGCGCGAGCTGGCGGGTCGTTGGCGAACTTCAGCGGCCTGGACGACGCGCTGAATGCGGTCACCAGTAACACCACCGACCTGTATTCATCGCTTGAGGACTTCAACCGCGATCAAGGCCGCACGGCCAACGTGGTGGCGGAACTCAACCTGCTGAACGGCAAGCAGCTGACCAGCGCCGAGAAATCGGCAAAGGCGCTGCAGGATCAGCTTGATCAGGCGAAGAAGGCGTATGACGCGCAGGTGGCGCAGTTCGATTCGCAACTGGCATTTGCTCAGTCGCAGTTGGATGCGTTGAACGGCGTCGACACATCGGTGCAGTCGGTGGCCGTTGCCATCCAGCAAATGAACGCCGCCGTTGTGGCTGCGCTCCAGGCGCAGGAAACGGGAGCGGCTGCCGGCAACACGTACGACAACAACGTCGCGTTGATCCGATCGGTCTACAAGCAGGTTCTCGGTCGGGATCTAGACGGCAACGGCCTTGCGACCTGGACGGCGGGCCTGGCTAACGGGACGGTCACCTACGCCAATCTGGTCGACATGATCGCCAAGGGCGGCAAGGCGAACGGCGAAACCGTGAAAATCCCAGGCTACGCCGCCGGCGGCAACTTCGGCGGTGGTCTGCGCCTGGTTGGTGAGAACGGCCCGGAGCTTGAAGTAACGGGCCCGAGCCGGATCTTCGATGCTCGCACGACTGCAGCAATGCTCAACGGTGGCGGCTCAGACGCTGGCGTCGTGGCAGAGCTGCGCTCTATTCGCGCAGAACTGGAGATGATCAAAGCCAACACCCAGGCCGGCGCGGTGAACAGCAGCAAGCTTGTGAGGATCGTTGATCGCGTGACTGACGGCGGGAACGCCATGCTTACCAAGGAACTTGCATGAAGGTCATAAAGCCGCACGTCATCACGGACATGATGATGCTGAGTTCGTCAGTTCAGGAGAACGACTATCCGGCGTGGGCATCGGGCGCCGCCTACGCCCTCGGCGCGCGGGTGATCCGGACCAGCGTGCATCGGGTTTACGAAAGGCTGGTGGCGGGGACGGGGACAGTCGCCCCCGAGCTGGACACCACCAGCCCGCCGGTGTGGATGGATGTCGGCCCGACAAACAAGTGGGCGCCTTTCGATGATGTGGTCGGAACGCTCGCGACCGGTCCGTCTCCGCTCAGCTATGTGCTCAGCGTCGGGTTCACCGACAGCCTGGCATTGTTTGAACTGAGCGGCCGGTACGTGGATGTTGTGATGAAGGACGGCACTGGCGGGGTCGTTGTGTACCAGAAGAGGATCGACCTCGAAGTCACCGATATCGAGACCATCTTCGACTGGTTCTTCAGCGATCTGGATCTGCGGACCGACATCGTGATCACTGACCTGCCGGGCCAATACGCGAGTGCTGAGCTCTCTCTAACCATTACCTCAACCAGTGGCGGCGCGTCTGTTGGCGTGATCAAGCCTGGGCTGATCAGTGACTTGGGTGAAACGCAATACGGCGCCCGGGTCGGCATCGATGACTATAGCCGCAAGGAGCGGGATCCATTCGGAAACACGGTCATCACCAAGCGCGCTTACAGCAAGCGTGGCAGTTTCACGATGTTGACCACGCTTGGCACCTTCAACCGGATCTATCGAACGCTGGCGGCGCTGCGGGCAACTCCGTGCGTTTACATCGGCACGGAGGCGGCCGGCTATGAGCCGCTGCTGATCTACGGGTTCTTCACCAGCTTCAACATCGACATTTCCTACCCCAGTTACCACCTCTGCTCGCTTGATATCGAGGGCCTCATCTGATGGCAGTTACTCCACTCCCGTTCCTTGACCGGACCGCGGCAACGTTCAAAAACGACGTCGATGCTTTCTTCGCCACCAAGCTGCCCACGTTTTCTGTGCAGGTGAATCAGGTTGCCACCGATGCGCAGAGCGCTGCGGATGCTGCCAACACCTCGAAAAACGCAGCGGGCACCAGCGCCACCAATGCCAAGACCAGCGAAACCAATGCCGCGAACTCGGCCAGCGCCGCTAACACCTCCAAGAGCAACGCGGCTACCAGCGCCACCAACGCAGCGGACTCTGCGACCGCTGCGAATACATCGAAGAACGCAGCCGCCAGCAGCGCGACGGCCGCGGCTACCAGCGCCACCAACTCCGAGTCCTCTGCCGTCCGCGCCAAACAAGCGGCAGACAGCATCTCCAGCGGCCCGGTGACCAGCGTCAACAGCAAGACCGGTGTTGTGACTCTGAACAAGGCTGACCTGGGCCTTTCGCTGGTTGATAACCTTTCCATATTTGCGCGAGGCATGACTGCCAGTCCTACGGTACTGCCAACCATTGCAAACCTGGACGAGTTTATTAACCTAACCAATGGCTGGTATGGGGTTGCAAATACTTCTAGTGGTGCAAGGCCACCGGGCGAATCATGGGGCACCCTTCTTGTGGCTGGCCGGGCGTTTCAAAGTGATGCGCGGGTTAACCAATTCTTTTTTGGTGAAGGCAATGCACGGGTTTGGCTTCGTAGAAATAATGGTGGATCTTGGAGCGGTTGGCGTGAACTTACTCGGCCAGTTCCCGGTACCGGTAATACTCGGAAACCGTTGGTTGCTTCTGCTGATGGCGTGAATGATGAATGGTCAAACATCATAAGCATTGCCAACTATCTGGACAAAAGTTTTACTGGCACTGCGGCGGCTGCACAAACGTTGGATGTCAGCGTGTATTCGATCTTTGACTTTCTACTCGCTGCTGCAACAACTTTCAGTTTTGCGAACATCCCTAGTCTCGCTGGTGAAACTATCACTGTGGTGGTCAGAATTCGGCAAGATTCCACCGCGCGCCTGATTACATGGCCGTCGAATATCACCTGGTTGACTCCGCAAGGCATCAGTCCTCAGACGCCGACTGCTGGTCAAATCGTTGAATATATTTTTTCGACCGTTGGCTCTCCCGCTAACTGGTATGGTCGAGTGGGGGCTTCGACATGAGATTGGCTGCGGCGCTTTTGGGATCGCAGCAAAAAGTCCCGACTAAGCCGGGCACCCCGTATGCTGGTGGGTATTATGCTGGCCGCATGAAGATCAGCGGCCAGAGCTATGCATTGATCGTTTCCCCGAAGGCGCAAGGCGAAACATTTCTGGCTTGGAAAAATGCGAATACGGTAACGCTAAATACTTCAAGTAGCTGGGATGGACAGAGCAATACTGCAGCAATGGTTGCTGATAGCGCAAACCATCCGGCGGCACAATTCTGTGCAGGTCTCTCAATCAATGGATATGCAGACTGGTTTTTGCCCGCAAAAGACCAGCTTGAAATCTGCTATCGCAATCTGAAACCCAAAACTAACCCCAATGATACCGGGTCAGGTGTCAATAACTATTCTGATCCGGTTGGCGCTGCATATACTTCAAGCAACCCAGCTCAGACTGTATCGGATGACTTTTTATATACGCTTGCCACTGGCACCTATGGCCCTCAAGCTTTTAGGGCAGCCAGTGGTGAAATATATTGGAACTCGACAAACCTTAGCGCTGGGGTTTCCGGGACCCAAGAGCTTCTTACCGGCCAGCAATCTAACGCTAGCAAAATCAGTCAGTTGTATGTTCGTGCTGTTCGAATGATCAAAATCTAAAGGAGCGTTTAGCATGGCCGTAATCATTGAGGAAACTCAGGAAGTTGTTAGCGGTTGGGATTTCAAAATGCGTTACCCAAACGTTTCATTCCCGTTTGAAAGTGACTGGGATGACGAAATGCTGGCGCCTTATGGGGCATTTCGCATCTACGAGGACGTCTATCCGGACCTGCAGATGCTGGAAACTGCAATTCCCGGCGCCATTGAAAAAAGAGAGGATGGCAAGTATCACCAAGCATGGATTGTGCTTCCTGCCGATCCTGAACAGTTGATTGCAGCAATCACAGCCGAATACAAAGGCCAAGTTGAGCTGTATATGAACAACACCGCTGTGGCTCACGGCTACTTGAACATGCTGGAGGTCATCAGCTACGCAGATGAGCCTGTCGTGGCCAAGTTCCAGAACGATGGCCGCGCGTTCCGGAAATGGCGCTCGCTGGTCTGGGAGTATGCCCAGGTGCAGATCCCGCTGATCGCCACCAAGCAACGTCCTAAGCCGACGGCGGAAGCCTTCCTCGCCGAGTTGCCTGCCCTGGCGCTCAACAAGTAAGCCGGGCGCCGCGCATAAGGCCGTGCAGGCCAGTATGCAGCAACACCACAAGACCCCGACCCGTTCGGGGTTTTTTACCTCTGGAGATAAGTGAATGCCACCTGCTACCCGAGGTTTCCGCAATAACAACCCCGGCAACATCGATTACAACCCGCGCAACCAATGGCAGGGCCAGCTTCCCCCTGATCCATTGATCGAGAAGCGCTTTGCGCGTTTTGACACTCCCGAGAACGGCATTCGGGCTTTGGCAAAGCTTGTGCTGGCCTACCGGGGCAAGGACGGCATGCCCAAAATCGGCGGGCAAGGCATCGATACGGTCCGCGAGGTAATCAACCGCTGGGCACCTGGCGTCGAAAACGACACTGAGTCCTACATACAAGCGGTAGCAGCAGGCGTAGGCGTCCAGGCAAATCAGCCGATTGACCTGCGAAACTTTCGAACACTGATCGCGATCACCACCGGAATCATCAAACACGAAAACGGCGCCGTGCCTTATCCAGCAGACGTTATCGCCGTGGGCGTTCAAAAAGCTCTGTCCTGAGCGACCTAACCCACAGACAAAGCCCTCGGAGGCGAAGTGCGCACAGATCAATTTGTGATGAAGTACAGCTACGGGCCGCACACGCTGTCCGTGAAGGCAAATGGCGGAAGCGTGCTTGTGGAAAAGGCCGTGGGCACTGACTGGGTCACCGCTGACACATTCAGCACTGATGGCGCGTGGCGGCTGGATCTGGGCAGCTCGCCCACACGCTTCACGCCTAAAGGCGGCGCGGCTTATGAGGTGGCTAAGTGACCTTGATAATAGGCGCTGCGCCTACCAGCAAAAGACGTATCCGGCGTGGGCTGGGCCTGCTGGGCGACAGCTTCAGCGCGAACTGCCACACGATTGATCCGAAGGCATACGGCACGGAGGCATACGGTTACGCCGGCGCGATCGCCGCAAAGACAGGTCTGTTTCCCAGCTATCTGGACAATCAGGGCAAGGTCGGCGACCACTCTGGGCAGTTCATGCCACGGCTGCCGTCCTGCCTGACTTCAGCGACGGCCGATTTGTGGATGCTGCTGTCGCGCACGAACGACAGCACGACGCCCGGCATGACGCTCGCCGACAGCAAGGCCAACGTGATGAAGGCCATCACAGCGTTCCAAAACACGCCAGGGAAGTACCTGATGGTCGGCACCGGAACGCCGCGGTTCGGCGCGAAGGCTTTGACCGGCCAGGCACTGGCGGACGCGATTGCTTACAAGGACTGGGTGCTGACCTACGTCATACAGTTCGTGCCAGTCGTGAACATCTGGGATGGCTTCACCCAGGCCATGACCGTCGATGACTTGCACCCGAATCTGATCGGCGCAGATTTCATCCAGTCCAAGTGCGTGCCGGTCATCAATGCCAATTTCGAGTTCTTCGGCGTGCCGCTGCCCACGGACGCCGCCGATCTGTACTCGGCGATTCGCCCGTTCGGCTGCTTAAACGCGAACGCGCTGATGACCGGCACCACTGGGGTCATCAACGCATCGGTCAACCCAGTCGCCGGATCAGTGTTGGCTGACAACTACAAAGCATCCGGCTCAGGCCTCAACGGCATCACCACTCGCTGGTACAAGGAGCCCTCAGCATTTGGTGAGGCGCAGTGCATCGAGTTGGCCGGGGCCATGGCGGCCGCCGGCGGGTACATCTATCTGCAGCCGGCCGCGAACGTGACGCTTTCCAATCTCCTGGCTGGGGACGTCATCGAGATGGTCTCGGCACCGGAGATCGTCGGCAACAGCCGGGGCATCCTCGGCTGGGAAGCAGAATTGGTCATCACCAAACCGGTGGCGGCTACGTCCACCACCATCTACTACCGCTCGATGGACAAGTACCAGGAGCCGTTCACCCTGCCGGCGAACTGGAAAGGCGCGCTGGAGACGCAGCGCTACACGTACGATGCGACGGAAACGGTCGTCACAGCGCGCATGGGTCTGTACCTGGCCGCGGGCATTGCTCAGGACTCTCTGGTAAAGGCCGCCCAGTTTGGAATCCGCAAGACCTAAGCTCCGAATTTTGCCGAAAATCACTCCTACCTCAACGGCTAGAGCGCGAACGACTTTACACAACCTTTTACTGGGGGCGCTATGCCGGACGCCACCCCAAACGCAACCACTACACCGTTGCCCCGCAACGGACGGCTAGCGCAAACAAATGCGGCGTTTCGGGTAACACATTTTCTTCAAGGAAATCTCCGCGAAGCGCTCAAACCCTGGCGTGCACTACCACGGCAACGGCTGACTATTATGACTTCTCCGGAACAGGTCAGGCTTGCTGATTTCCGGCTCGACAATCGGTAATAATCACTCGCACTTATAAAAGGAGCTTGATAGGCCATGATAAAAATTTCCGCGCCCGACTCAAATTCAGGCCCTGAGTTGAGACAAATTGTCGAGCTGAGCCCCGGCATTACTGTGGTAACGGGCAAAAATGGTAGCGGCAAGACTCGTCTTTTAGAACTTATTGAGAATCGCTCGGAGCTGTTGGAGGGCACCCTCAGAGTGTATGCGAAAAGATTTTCTCAAGAATCCCTCTCGCCAAGCTTTGGCGATATCAATCAGGCTGCTAGTTTGCAAACCCGACAGGATGAAAGCATTAATGCCTTTCTTGCCGACCCATTCAGCTACAGTCTACCTCCTGCTCCAGGACGGCGTATGCAAAACGCCCAAGGCATTGGGCACGAAGGAATTCGCAGAATTTGCTTAGCGATTATGGAAAGTACTGAGAAAGCTCCTTCGGAAATTACTGGTGACGACTTTAGAGCATACTGGATTGAACCTAATGGAGAATTTTTTGGGTCTCAAGACTTGGCAAAGCTTTTCAATACTTATATTAAACGGAAACACGACATTCAATACGCTTGCTTCGAGGCTTTCTTACGGTCGGATGAGCATGAGCTAACGCGGAGTTCGTTGGCCGGCTTGCATAGTGACGCCAAGGCCCCTTGGGAACTGCTGAATGAAGTTTTAGATAGAGTCCTAGGTGGCAAGTTTTACTTTGCGCCTCCTGATGAGAGCCTGCGGGTATTCAATCAGCGAGCGCGCCTTTTCGAGCGAGGTGGTGGTGAATTGTCAGTGGCTAGCTTGTCGTCCGGCGAAAAAACACTGATGTGGCTGGCGTTGACCATCTTTAATTCGCAGTGTTTTGAAGACAGCTCATCGTTAGTTCCAAAGCTTCTTTTGCTAGACGAGCCGGACGCTTTTCTGCACCCGCATATGGTCGTGAAACTTTACGAGACTTTGGATATCTTAGTCGAGCAATTTAGGATTTATGTTTTAATTGTTACCCATTCGCCAACCACTGTTGCACTCGCACCCGGTAAAATCTTTCAATTACAAGACGGTAAGCTACTCAGTCAAGATAAAGACTCTGCTATCTCTGGTCTGCTAGATGGCGTGACTCAGATTTCTGTAGATCCGGAAAACAGACGTCAAGTATTCGTCGAAAGTGTAAAAGATGCTGAGATATACCAGTTATTATTCAGCGTGATAGCCGGCTCGCACTTTTTGGTCGATGCAAAAATATCTCTGTCTTTTATTCCGGCAGGTCGTAAGACGGAGGATGAGCTCCTTAAGAACTGCGTATTTAAGATATTCGGTGAACAGTCTTCTGATCAGGTAGAGCTTTTTATAAAAATGGTTAACGGTGGCGGCGATTGTAGTCAGGTAAGCACCTACGTTAAAGCTCTCAGCGAAAGTAAGACTGTAAGAGGAATCGTCGACTGGGATCGCCGGCACACTACAAGGCCTAAGGGAGTTGTTGTCTCTGCTCAAGATTATGCCTACACCATAGAGAACCTGCTGCTGGATCCTATCTGTATTCTGCAGATGGCGCGGCAGATGGACCCCACTAAATACAGTGTCTTGAAGTTATGTGAGGTTGACGTCGCAGATCCAGATGAATGGTTTAATAATGATCAGCTGATGCAATTGTCAATTGACAAATATTTATTGAACATACTGGGTAGGGCAAGTGCTGGTGATGCAGTGCTACAGTACCTTGGTGGTCGTGAATTTAAAACGGATCAAGAATACCTCAAAATGGATGGTAAGGAATTGGAAAAGTCTGTGTTGGAAAAGTATCCTGAGCTCTTAGGTTATAAAAAGAATCATGGGTTTCTTTACGGTGTTGCGAAACAGATGAAAGTCAAAGGTTGGAAGTACGTACCAACAGAGTTCGCTCGGACATTCGCGCAGCTGCAGAAATGAAAGTGCGGCTCAGATTTTTTCCCGATTGACAGGAAACTGCTTAATTCGTGCGTCTCGGGACAGTGACTCCATCGATAGAGACTGGCGCTGCTTGATTCGAAGATCAATGTCGGCCAGATCGGAGTTCTAAAAGTCTGAGCCTCTGCAGCTTGCGCAAAATCGGAAGTTGCACCGTGTGATCCGACCGAGCTACGAGTCGCATCACTATCAGAAAGGCAGGTCGACGATGACCGCTTCGCTGCACAAAGGAGCGGCCAGCAGGATGCGTCAACATCCAAGCTGGCCACCGAACCGCAGACTATCCCTGCAAGTCCAGCCAAGGCTCCCGCTCTGTGCACAAAGCGCGGCGAGCCTAGCACCTGTTTATCCATACAGTAAAGGCTTGCATAAATGACCAACCCGATTGTTCCGTGGATGGGCGGCAAACGTCGCCTTGCAAAACCGTTGCTCGCGCTGTTTCCAGCGCATGATTGCTACGTTGAAGTGTTCGCCGGCGGCGCAGCGCTTTACTTCAAAAGGCCGGAGCCTGCAAAGGTCGAGGTTCTGAACGACATCAATGGTGATCTGGTCAGCCTGTACCGGGTTGTGCAAAACCACCTTGAAGAATTTGTTCGCCAGTTCAAGTGGGCGCTCAGCTCACGGCAGATTTTCGAATGGCAGAAGATGACCCGGCCGGAAACATTGACCGACATCCAGCGTGCCGCACGGTTCTTCTATCTGCAGCACCATGCGTTCGGCGCGAAAGCGACCGGCCAGACCTTCGGTACCGCCACTACTGGGCGCCCGATCAACCTCTTGCGGATTGAGGAAACGCTCTCGGATGCGTGGCAGCGACTGGCCGGCACGTACGTGGAGAACTTGCCATGGTTGAAGTGCGCTGAGAAATACGATCGCCCTCACACGTTCCACTACATGGATCCGCCGTATTGGCAGACCCAGGGGTACGGGACAGAGTTCGGGCTGGGCGAATACCACGCGATGGCCGACTTCATGCGGCGGTGCCAAGGGAAGGTGATGGTCAGCATCAATGACCACCCCGACATCCGCGAGGTGTTCGCGGGCTTCCGGATGCAGGAGCTGAGTATCAGGTACAGCACTGCAAACCCCAGAACCGGAAAAGCTTCGGTGACGGGCGAACTGGCGATCATGAACTGGGAGTAGGCTTTGACGGCTTTATCAGGTGTTCGCCCTGATTCCGCACGTTTCCGACATCCTTGCTCACCTCAAACCAGGTGAATTCCTCAGTCGGCCTGCAGCACTCTTTCGCGATCTGGGCGGCGCGCTCCGGCGTCGTTTCGGGGTCCACCCATTCCCGAGCGTGCTCTGGGCTCAGGACCACCGGCCGCCGATCGTGAATGTCGACCATCCCTTGATCGCTGTCGGCGGTGATGATCACGAAGCCGTCCTGCGGGTCGGGATCAAGCCCCTGATGCACTTCCGCCAGCGCGGCGAAGAACATCGGGCCTTCCTCCCTCTGCCTGATGAAATAAGGCTGCTTCCGCTTCGGGTCGTCTGGGTCCTTCACCCATTCAAACCAGCCGTTGGCCGGCGCCAGTGCCCGGCCATTCGGCCAGAGCTGTTTGAAGTACTTCCCCGTGAGCACCGTCTCGACCCTGGCATTGATCGGGGCCGGACGCTTCCCTTCACCTTTCGCCCAGAACGGCGACCATCCCCAGCGCACCTTGTCCACACTCAAGCCGTCCTCGGTCGGCCTGATGATCTCGACGCGAGTCGTCGGCGCGACGTTGTAGCGCTCGATCGGCCATAGGTCGTATCCATTGATGACCAACTGCTCTGGAGCAAGCTCCTTGAGGTAGTGGTCCATCGGCTCGTAGATCGAGTAGCGTCCGCACATAAGGTCACCTGTCGCAAATCGGCTTATACAGTGTTGACCACAACCCTCGCGCTTAGTTAACTGTACGCATATACAGTATTAATAAGCGAAGCATTCCCATGTACGTCCTGATCACTCCGCGCCGCCAGATGGGCGTCGCCGTTCCGAAAGACCAGCTCAGCAAGCTCCCGCCGTTCAGAGGCGACGTGCAGATCGTTGAGTCTCAGTGCTCCGCCCTCGGCCGCGTCACCCGGGAAGCCTTCATTTTGAACAGCGTCGGGCGCGCGCGGGATGCTTTGCCAAGGCTTCTGGATGCCAGCGTGACGAGCATGGGGACCCAGGGCTTGATTATTTCCGGTATCGAGCAAGTCGAGGAGGCGTTCTACTTTCAGTCGTGGTGGTGCCGCTTTGAATGACGACATGGCTCCGGATCACCTGGACATCTCACTGGACGAGTTCCTGAACATCCGCGCGCCCGGCACTTACCTGGTGAAGGTTGAAGGCGACAGCATGGAGGGTGCGGGCATCTTCTGCGGTGATCTGCTGATCGTGGATAAGGGGATCGACGCCACGGCCGGGCAGGTCATCATCGGAGTGGTGAACCAGCAACCGCTGGTCAAGTACTTGGCCTTTGTGGGCTGCCACGCTGTGCTGCGCTCGGCGAACCGAAAATATCCCGACCGATTCATCATGGAAGGGGACGACTTCGATATCTGGGGCGTGGTAACACACAGCATCCGCGATCACGCGAGGAATTGAATATGGCTCTCGAACAACGCGGAATCGAGATCCGACATGACCTGGTGGATATCGCGGCGCGGCATCAGTCCGCACTTGAGCGCTGGTCCGGCCACGCCGAGGAGTTGCACCGCGTAGGCCTGCTGGACGAGGAGGAAATGCTGGACATGGTGTTTTACGCCGATGCGGCTTATGCACTCGTGACTGAGGAGCTGAAGTACCGGATCGGATAGAGCCTGGTGGAGCTGGAAACGAGAGGAGTTGGTGATGTCGGCAGGACGCCGTGATGGGTGTAAGGAAGGGCGCAGTTGATTGAGTAAGGGGATCGTAACCACTTGTGGATAACTTCGATCGACAATCAACTTGGGCTTTTTTGTACGTGCAATTGTACGTGGGGCCCAAAAACGAAGGGCCCGCATTTCTGCGAGCCCTTGTTTTGTATGGTGCCGGCACCAGGAGTCGAACCCGGGACCTACAGATTACAAGTCAGGTAGTTAAGCCTTTATAATCAATTGTTTACCTGACTATTCTTTACTGCTGAGTCGCGAAATCGGGCTATACACACTGACCTCCAAGCGTTTTTACGAGACGTTGATGCAGTCTGAGCGGCGTCTCGGTTGCCCGCAAATTTTTGGCTATGCCCGGAAGAAAAACAATGTGATATTCTGATAGCATCAATAAAAGGGATTTTGCTATGAAAGTTTACTTCACCCCAATAAAGATTGCTGTGTCGGGCAGCAGGCTTAGTGCGACCGAGTTTTTCCATTACTTGATTAATAGTTACAGGGGTGAGGCTGATTTCAGATCCGTGAATAAAGAGGTTAAGTTTAAATTTTTCGAAGATTCTCAGGTGTTTATAGTTGTAGCGTTAACAACTAAGGAGTTGAAGAACTTTTGTGAGGGTGACGATACAGGAGCTGATTTTGTTTGGAAGATGAGTGGTGATCTGACCAATAAGATAGCGGAAACCAATATTCTTATACTTAGTAAAATAAACTTCGCTGGCGCCTATCTGCACAACGAAGGGTCAGTGAGAATTAATAACTTTGAGTCAAAATTGAGATGGATGTTTAGAAAAATATTGAAAAATCAATATGGGAAGTCAAAAAGAGACGAAAAATTCAGCATCGAAAGACTAGTAGACTCTGACGATATTCTTAGGAAAGTTTCAAGGCTGAGTGAGATTGACCAGATAAATGCTACGTTTACCAACCCGACCACTAAGCAGAGACTGAATGGTTCGGTTTTTAAAGACACGCAGTCGATCAGAGTAACACAGCGCGTAGGCTCCTATTCACTCAAGAGTCTGGCTAAGCGAAAGGAAATTTCCGAGTACTTAGAAGATTTGATCAAAGGAGGTGGTGGTAATGTTAGTATTAGGGGGGTTTTATCAGGAAGTCTTGCTGGAGAAACCATAGGTGTCGCTGATGCTGTGAATAGCATATACGCAATGGAATATTCGGAATATATTTCTGAACTGGACGGCACTAGCTTGAGTAAATTTGTTGGAAGTGAGCTTTTTGAGAAGGTAAAGAAAAAGGTTCTTGATTCAGCTCTCGTACAGAAAGCCTGAGAGGGTGTCATAGAAAATGAAAATTATACTTATATGCTGTGCAGCTGCATTGATAGGTTATGGTATTTCAATCTCTGTGGCGTTTACGTTGGCCGGATGCTGGGATATGTTAATCAACGCTTATCAAACCAGTATTAGAGGTTACATGTTTGCAGCGTTCCTTGGGGCATCTTCATTTCTCATATCTTTGCTGACGTTTCTAGTAACAAATATTAAAGAAAAAATGTTCGATAGCGCAGATTATCTCAGGGTTTATGTCTCCCATAATAAACTAAAGAAAGGTGACTACATATCTAAGCGAAAACTATATAGTCCGCTTAGGTTAATAGGCATGCTTTTAGTGTGCGCTATTTTTACCTCAATACTCTGCTCTGTGAGCCAGCTCACGCTGGGGTTTTCAAGTAACAAGTACATCCTCTTTATTCCTACTTTTACTCCGTTTCTAGCTGTGTCATTTTTAATTTCTGCTCTCAGCCAAATCCACAGCCTAATTCGGCAGTGGCTCGATTCGGGAAGTGATGTAATCAAGGTTAGCGAAGAGCACTTGTGAGCGCACTCAAATTGCCCTCTGCCCCTGCTTCTCCCATGTCAATTTGCAGCTAGGGTCTCGGATCTCGGATCACGATAACCGCTTGCCTCCAGTTTATTTGCTCGTTTACCAGCAGTATCCGTGATACTCATTCGCTTCAAGTCGTGTAATGCGACATGCTGCTCCGGTGTGATCACGTGCTCCTTGAGTGCCAGTGTAATGAACGCTGCTTACGGTAATAAAGCTCAACTCGCTTAGTCGTACCGCCGTGGGCAACGTAAGTTCGAAAAATTATGTTTCAAGATAACCTCCATATTCAGCCTTGGTAC
Source organism: Pseudomonas sp. NPDC078416 (assembly GCF_050268485.1). Classification (NCBI taxonomy): domain Bacteria; kingdom Pseudomonadati; phylum Pseudomonadota; class Gammaproteobacteria; order Pseudomonadales; family Pseudomonadaceae; genus Pseudomonas; species Pseudomonas sp. NPDC078416. Next base: position 86,662 of record NZ_JBNNGV010000019.1, read on the forward strand.
ATATGCTGCGTAGCCATCTGCTTCATTTCGTAGTAGGGATTGACGGAGCAAACAACACCCTAGATGGAGTGCCTTTTTTTAGTGCAGCTGCGGAACCTTGAAGGGCTTTTTTCTGAAGCAGATTTTCCACGATGTCCATGACATGAGTGATCTGGTCGGATGTGGGGAGGTGCCCTCGATGAGCAGCCGCGTGTCCAGCTTCCAAGGCTGCCTCAAGAATATCCCGATCCTGACGGCCTAGGTGCCCATCGGTGACCAGCTTGTTGAGCTTTTTGACGAACCCGCCGATGTCCCCTACGGTTTCGTTCATATACATATCCACAAGAGCTCTGGCGCCCATCATGGCTAGTCGCCGACTGTCTGCATGGAGCGCGGCGTAGATTTCCCGCAGCATCAGCTGCAAGTCTCTAGGCAGATTTTGGTGCCAATTTGGAGCTTGACGAGAAATCCTAGGGGGGTAGTAATCAGTGTCATCGCTTACGTCGAAGTCGGAATGCCACCAGTCGACGCGCAAGGTCACCTCCTCGCAGCCACGGCATTCAATAAATCGGCTCGTCCTTGACCACTCAGAATATGCACCATCGACAACGTGACTGTCTGACTTCACTTTGGTACTTCTGCAGTCGTGCTTGGTTTCCCCTGAGCATCGGTTGCAATATGACCAGATCGGTGCCTTAACGCCCATCTAAAATCTCCTTGTAGGGTTTCAAGATGCTTCTGATTACAGCACATCTCGCGGCGCGAAATTGCCTCAATGTTGCTCGTGTTTTCAGTCGCGATATGAGCTGGACGACCATAAGAGGCGCAGGCCTGTCCTATCATGGGTAAAGGTATTTTTTCACTCGACTGCTGCTTCGTAGGTGAGTCCACCTCGGATCACTCGTGACATTACGAAGGCTCCTAGAAATCGAGATTAAGGTTATGACTGTGGTCAAGTCTCTAAACCTTTTTCCTATGCGCTACAGCTGGCCGCCCTGTGGCTCGCGACGCGCCTGGACCTCAAGGCCCTGGCTCTAAGAAGCTCAAGGCGATCTGGGCGAGAACCATTTTGTGAACATTTTCAATGCCACGTTCGACGGCCGAATTAACCCGCAAAGCGAAGCTGAGTGGGACCTTCACAAGTTAGCCAGCGGCGATGATGGCAAGCGCAATGCAGCGCTTCTGCGAGGGGAGGCGCTGGTCGCGCTCTCGGTTGTGCTGCAAGGAGTCGCGACATGCTTAGGCCCAGACTGACGACTGGCCCAGATTTTCTGGCGCGCATGGGCGAAATCAGTTCCGAAACTCAACGGGCGCCCCGCGTGGAATGCGGTCTGTAGCCCAGTGGTTTTAAAAAAGTATGGGAACGCCAATCGCCTCCAAAGGAGCGCCCCGCTGGTTTTTCCATAACGGTCTTGAAAACCGGCGAACGTTAATAGCGTTTCTAGGGTTCGAATCCCTAGTTCCCCGCCAAACACAGTAAAAAGCCCTGCTTATGCAGGGCTTTTTCGTTTTCGGGATTTGGTCGGCGAGGGCCCTGAAGCTCGTGCTTCAGGGCAGCGAAGGTCTAGAGCCGGAACTTGCCGACCATGTCGTTGAGCCGGACCGCCAGCTTCGACAGCTCGTTGCTGGCTTCCAGCGTCTGTCTCGCGCCCTCGGTGCTTTGCATGGCCAAATCGCGAATGCTCACCAGGTTTCTGTCCACATCGCGGGCAACATGGGCTTGCTCCTCCGACGCCGTCGCGATCTGCATATTTCGTTCATTGATTTCCAGGACCGCGTCGGTGATCAGCCGGAGGGACGAGCCGGCGTCTTTCGCAGAGGTCAGCGTGCTGTAGACCTCCTGTCTGCTTTTGTCCATGGACTCCACCGCAGCGGCAGACCCTGACTGGACCTTGGTGATCATCTGCTCGATTTCCTGAGTCGACAGTTGGGTCCGGTGCGCCAGTGCTCGTACCTCGTCTGCCACCACAGCAAAGCCGCGTCCTTGTTCCCCGGCGCGCGCTGCTTCAATCGCTGCGTTCAGCGCGAGCAGGTTTGTCTGCTCGGCAATGGCCCTGATGACGCTCAGCACTTTTGTAATATCGTCAGCCTGACTGGCCAGGGCCTTGACCTGAACCACAGAGTTGTCCACGAGGTCGGCGAGGTTCGTCATGGCCGTCACCGTGTTGACGACCCGGCGGTTGCCCTCTTCGGCGGATGTGCTGGATGACTGTGCGGCCTCGGACGTTGAGTTCGCATTTCTCGCCACTTCTTCTACTGCCGCACTCATCTCGGTGACCGCAGTAGCCGCCTGTTCGATCTCGCTGTTCTGTTTTTGAAGTGTCCGGTCCGCGCTTTCGGTGATCGATGTCATTTCAACGGACGCGGTGCTCAGCTGGTCTGCCGCTCCTGATATTTCGGCTATCGTGGTCTTTAAATTGCCGGCCATGACATTGAGCGCAATCATCAAACTGGATACCTCATCCCGCCCCGTCACAGCGAGGACGCCGGAGAGGTCGCCCGTCGCGATTTTTTCCGCGAAGGTCAATGAGCTGGCGACCGGCTTTAAGATGCTTCGGGTCAGGGCATACGCCAGGCCTATGGTGAGAACCGAAGCAGCCAACACGACGGCGACAAGCACCATGATGCTGTGACTATAAACCTCTGCAGCGCGATGCCCTGCGCTGACTGCGTTCTGTGAATTGATGTCACGCAGCTTTGTGAGCTCTGCCTGATACTGCGTCGCGGTCTGCGCTTGCTCGGTGTTGGCGAAGTCCAGTGCACGTTGATGGTCGGCTGTATTCAGCGCGATGATGTTTTTGACGCCTGATATGTACTTTTCCATCAAGCCGTTTGCTATTTCAAACTGCTTTTTATCGTCATCGTTAGTGACCAGATGCGCGCGGTAGTAACCCGTCTTGTCGTCGAGCGTGGCGATGTATTGAAAAATATTATCGGTGACCTTGCGTTCTGCATCCGGGCCCGACACCGCCAATAACCGTATGCTTTCCAGCCGGGTATGCAGCAGTGCAATCTGGATATCGTCAATCACCTGAATGCTGGGAACCACGTCAGTTTCCAGGCTTTGCTCAGTGGCACGCATTTCATCGATTTGAACGTAGGCGAATAGGCCAAGGCCCAGCAGGATCAGCGTAATGAGACCAAAGCAAAGCAGCGCTCTGGTCGAAATCTTGAAGTTTTGTAGTTGCATGGGGGTCTCTCCGGAGCTCCAAAGGAATGCTGAGGTCCGTTCCAGCAATCAGCGTGTCTGCCGGATTTTCCATTACTTAAGGTGCGTTCAGCGGAAAGGCAGGCCTATGGCTATCATGGTCGCGTGCTTGCGCAGTGCTAAATAATCAATTAACTAATTCTTCATTTAAAACTGCCAATGCGTTTGCAAACGCCGCGAGCGTGAGGCGATTATCGCTTCTCGGGATCGCCCCGAAATACCTGCCAACTATTAAGGAACACCATGCCGCTTAAAGACCTTTGCCTGGCATTGCTGGTCATCATCGCGTGGGGGTTGAATTTCATCGTGATCAAATACGGGCTGGATGGCCTGCCGCCGATGTTGCTGGGCGCGCTGCGGTTCACGCTGGTCGCGATTCCCGCCGTGTTCTTTATCCGTCGTCCGCAGTTGCCCTGGTTCTGGCTGCTTGCGTATGGCGCGACCATTTCCTTCGGTCAGTTCGCCTTTCTGTTCGAGAGCATGGCCCATGGCATGCCACCGGGCCTGGCCTCCTTGCTGCTGCAGGCGCAGGCGTTCTTCACGCTGCTGTTTGCGGCGATATTCATCGGTGAGAAATTACGCGTGTACAGCGTGGCGGGCTTACTCATCGCCGCGGGCGGTTTGACCCTTATCGGCATGGGTACGGGGGCTGCGACACCGCTGCTGGCGGTATTACTGGTTTTGTGCGCGGCGTCGATGTGGGCGTTGGGCAACATCATCACGCGCCGGTTCGGGAACGTCGATCTTGTCGCCCTGGTGGTGTGGGGTGCGATCGTTCCGCCGCTGCCGTTTCTCGCCATGTCGCTGTGGCTGGAGGGGCCAGCGCTCATTGAGCATTCGTTGCTCAATCTGGGATGGAGCTCGGTGCTGTCGCTGGCTTACCTGGCTTTCGTCGCCACGCTTTTCGGTTACATCAGCTGGAGCAAGCTGCTGTCTCGCTATCCGGCGGGCAAGGTCGCGCCGTTTTCCCTGCTGGTGCCGGTGGTCGGCCTGAGTTCCTCGGCGTTGGTGCTGGGCGAGCGACTTAGCGTGCTGCAATGCGCGGGGGGTGTGCTGGTGATGCTGGGTCTGACCGTCAACTTGCTAGGGCCCAGGCTGGTCAGCCGCGGGCGACGAGCGACCGCTTGATGCGGGGGGCATGAAGCTGTCGCAACGCATGCCGGATTCAGGCAGTTGCGCCGTCCAGGACGGCGCCCCTGCCTGTCAGCTTATTGGGGAGCCGGCCCAAAGCGGTTATCGCCTTTCTGACCTTCCGTGGCCAGGAACACGATGTTGGCGAACGGCACAATGAGCCACCAGCCGCTGCGATCAGTGTCGTGCAGTCGCCGAACGCCAACGGCGAGGCCGGGTATCAATACCGCCAGGCTATACACGTTCGAGAGGATTGAATTGATGCCGACGATGGATTCGACAACGGCAATCGCGACAGAGATGAGGACGTTGATCAGGAAAAACATCCAGTATTCCTTGCGTTGCGCCCTCCCACTGAACACCGCGTACTTTTTCAGGACGTCCACATACCAGTGAAAAAAACCTGGCTGGGCGACAGCGGCAGCGCTATTGCCGCCCCCTGCGTAGGCCAACTGCGGCGCGCCGCACTGCGGGCACGTGACCGCACCATCACTGATTTCCTTTGCACAACCACGACAAAATGCCATTTGAATCTTCCTTTGATTAATTAACACACAGTCCAACGAAAACAAGCAGCGAGACACCGGACAACACAGTCCCGGCGATGGCCATGCCATAGCCCGGTCTTTTGGTGTTGATAGTGATGATCCCCAGAATCAGCGCGACGACGGAGAACAGGCCCAGGCCCTGAATCGTCTCTGTGTCCCATTCACTCTCGTCAAAGAGCGCAAGCGTGCACACGATACTGAGCATGAGCGAAATGATTGCCATCCAGGGGGAGCGAACGTTTGCAGGGGGGAGTGTTGCTGAGGTGATTTGACTCGCGCCACATTGTGGGCAAGTGACTGCCGTTTCATGCAGCTCCTTTGCACAGCCACGACAAAATACCATCGCCATCTCATTTCCCTATAGTAGAAAGGCTTGTAGGTGGGTGTCGGCAGCACGGCTGAAATCTTTAGAAAAGATTTTGTGGGCATCCCTCCCGGCCTGTCTCGAACCCCGCACGCCCGTCATTGCAGAGCATCTGGCCGCCTGCTCATCCTCTTACAATGCCAGCCCTGGCAAGACGAATCAGAAACCTTAACAACTGATAACGCTTTGCATTACCAATTTATAAAAAAATTGTTACGATCGGCGCCCTCATAGCTTTTCGCCATGCGGACCGTCGCTCTTCAGGGTGCCGTGCCGCAGATCAGCACGCCTTCGTCTTCTCCAGGAAGCACCCGATGCTACGTCCCGCCCTGCCAGCCTTGTCGGCACTCGTCGCCCTTGGTTTCTCCAGCCATTCCTTTGCAGCGCCGGTGCAGCAGGACTCGCCTGATCAGCCATCGGCAACATCGCTCGCTCAACCCGGCAGTGCCAGCAACAACTCGGCGCCGGGCGCAGTCGCGCTGGAAGGTCTGAGCATCAACGCCGATTACGGCCTCGCGGGGCAGGCGACCACGGAGAGTTCGGGCTCGTACACAACGGGTTCCATGAACACGGCGACCAAGCTGCCGCTGTCGATTCGCGAGACGCCGCAGTCGGTGAGTGTGATCACCCGCCAGCGCATGGACGATCAGGGCATGAATGACCTGAACGACGTGGTGAAATACGCACCCGGCGTGACGTTGCACCGAACGGCGTCGGACCGTCAGGAGTTTCTGGCGCGCGGTTTCAAGATCGACAACATCATGTACGACGGCCTGCCGAGCAGCATCAGCGCCTACACCCAGGACGTGATTTCCGGCGCGGACCTGGCCATGTATGACCGCGTCGAAGTGGTTCGCGGTGCGACGGGCCTGATGACCGGTGCGGGCAGCCCGGCGGCGACGCTGAACCTGGTGCGCAAGCGCCCGACCGCCGTGCCGCAGGTGAGCGTGACCACCAGCGCCGGCAGTTGGGACCGGTACCGCACCGAAGTCGATGCGTCGAACAAGCTCAACGATTCCGGCACCGTTCGCGGCCGGGTGGTGGCGGCGTACGAAGACGACAAGAGCTTCTCCGACATCCGCAAGAATCAGCGCCAGACCTTTTACGGCATTCTCGAAGCCGACCTGAACGACTCGACCACCTGGACCGTCGGCGCGTCGAAGCAGCGTGACGACAACACCTCGGACTGGGGCGGTCTGCCCAGCGGTCCGAACGGCGAAGACCTGCACCTCAAGCGTTCGACGTTCCTCAGCAACGACTGGTCGTACTGGAACAAAGACAACATCATGTTCTTCACCGACGTCACGCACCGTTTCGACAACGGCTGGTCGGCCAAGCTGGCGGGGCAGAAGATCTGGGCCGAGGCGGATACCTTCTCCAGCTACGTCGGCAACTACGACGGTCTGGGCTTTCAGCAGTACCACGGCAAGTACCGCGACGACGATGACCAGACCAACCTCGATGCGTCCCTCAGCGGGCCGTTTCAGATGTTCGGTCGCGAGCATGAACTGGTCGTGGGCGTGAGCCACCGGCAGGAGAAGTTTCACCAGTGGGGCGGCTGGACCGACGGCACGCCGATCGACCTCTACAACCCGACCCACTCAGTGACCAAACCTGACGTCGACACCAGCCTGTACGAAACCCGCAACGCCGCCACTGAAGAAGGCGTTTACGCCGTGGCGCGCCTGAACCCCATCGACCCGCTGCATGTCATCCTCGGCAGCCGCGTCAGTTGGTATGACTTCGACAATCGCGTCGGCAGTGGCGATTACAAGGTGGTCCGCGAAGTCACGCCGTACGCCGGCGTCATCTACGACCTGAACGACACGTACTCGGCCTACGCCAGTTACACCGAAATCTTCAAGCCGCAGACCGAGATGGACTCCTCGCGCTCGGTATTGAAGCCGATGACCGGCAAGAACTACGAGATCGGCCTGAAGGGCGAGTACTTCGACGGCGCGCTGAATGCGTCGGTGGCGCTGTTTGAGATGGAGCAGGAAAACCGCGCGTATCTGCTACAGGACCAGAATTCCACCAATTGCCCGAGCTTCCCGGCGTCCAGCTGCTACGGCGCAGCGGGCAAAGTGCGCAGCCGCGGGATAGACACCGAACTGAGCGGCGCGCTGACGCCGGACTGGCAGTTCTCGGCGTCCTACACTTACGTGCTGAGCCAGTTTGTCGAAGACGGCACCAAAAGCAACGAAGGCAAACTGTTCGCCCCAGAACAGCCGAAGCATCTGTTCAAGGCCGCGACCAGCTACACCTTGCCGGGCGAGCTGCACAAATGGCGAGTGGGGGCGGACGTGCTGGCCCAGAGCAAGACCTTCAACCGCGTCGGCGACGGCCAGGCGGATCAGGACGCTTACGGCATCGTCGGCCTGATGGCCGGCTACAAGCTGAACGAGCACTGGGACGGCCGGGTCAACGTCAACAACCTGTTCGACACCCGTTACTGGCAGGGCATCCCGACAAACTCGGGCACCGGCGTTTACGGCGATCCGCGCAACCTGATGTTCTCGGTGAAGTGGACGCTCTGATCACTCGCCGTACCCGGCACATCGTTTGATCGCAACGCACTGCGATCAAAGGTCCTCGGCCTGATCTTCCGCCAGCAAATCGAGCCCGGCCAAGGGCTCGATCAGCTGCGCGCCTTCGTTGCGCACATTCCCGACGTCCTTGCCCACGGCATGCCAGTGAAAATCGCTGACCGGCCGGCAGCCTTCCTGGGCGATTTGCACGAGCCGTGACGCTGGCGTCTGCGGGGCGACCCATTCCCGGGCCAGCTCGGACGTCAGTACCAGCGGGCGGCGGTCGTGGATGTCGAGCATGCCGGCGTCGCTCGCTGCGGTGATGATGACGAAACCATCGCGTTCGTCCGGCTCAAGGCCGGGCCTGACCTGTCCCAGTGCGGCGAAGTACATCGGTCCCTGGTCTTTTAAATGGATGAAGTACGGCTGCTTGCGCTTCGAGTCGTTCGGGTCTTTGACCCATTCATACCAGCCGTTTGCCGGGGCCAAGGCGCGACCGTTTGGCCACAGGTCCTTGAAGAACTTGCCGGTCATCACCGTTTCGACCCGCGCATTGATCGGGTCGGGCCGTTTGCCTTTCGCCCAGTGGGGCGACCAGCCCCAGCGTACTTTGTCGACGCTCAGGCCGTCAGCCACCGGACGGATGATCTCGACGCGGGTGGTCGGCGCGACGTTGTAACGCTCGATGGGCCAGAGATCATAGCCGTTGATTACCAACTGCTCTGGCGCCAGCGTCTTGAGGTAATGGTCCATTGGCTCGTAGATCGAGTAGCGTCCGCACATGTGTCACCCGTCGAATTTTCCTGCTTACCAGATTGACCGCACGCGGCTGAGAACGTTAACTGTATATACGTACAGTTAACAAACACAAGGTCAGTCCCATGAGTGTCACCATCCTTGGCCGGTTGTCGGCGGCGGGCGAGCGGTTTCCCCTTTATGCCTTTCAAGTCCCGGCAGGTTTTCCCTCGCCGGCGGCCGATCACATCGAGCGGCACATCTCGCTGGACGAGTTGTTCGATATCCGCGCCCCCCATGTCTATCTCGTGAAAATAGAAGGCGACAGCATGCAGGGCGCGGGCATCTATTGCGGCGATCTGGTGATCGTCGACCGCAGCCTGTACGCCGAGCATGGCGACATTGTCATCGCCGCGCTGAATACCGAGCCGGTCTGCAAGCGCCTGCACATGCGGGGCAACGAGGTCATCCTTAAATCCGAGAACAGCAAATACCCGCCGCGTTACGTCATGGAAGGCGACGAGCTGCTGATCTGGGGCGTGGTGAAATACAGCGTTCGCGATCACGACAAGGTGATGCATTCGTGATGGCGAGGCTTTCTCTATAAGGAAGGGTGGAGAGGGTGTGGATGCACGGGCGTGTTGGAACCATTCAGGCGCCCGTACCACACAGCATAAACCTCTCAGGATGACCTCCAATGCCGCCTGCCTTCCGCCCGTACCCGGGCGCGTTGCGTGTCGTTCGACCGATGCGCATCGCTTCACTGACTGTCGCGATGTTGTGTGCCGGTTGCCAGTCTTACGGGCCGCCCGAGGCGAGTACCGAACGCACGCCGCGCCTGGTGGCGGGGCTCCATCGCAGCGAAGAGCCGGTGGCTTCGCGGCCGACGCAACCCTACGACGGCAGTGATATCTGGCAGCGGATGGGACAGGACTTCCGCCTGGCCGACGACAACGGCGTCAACGAACGCATCGTGCGGCAGCGCAACTGGCTGCTGGGCAACGCAGGCTTCATCCGCACTGCCAGTCAGCGGGCCAGCCCGTATTTGCATTTCATCGTCGAAACCCTGGATCAACGCGCGATGCCGGCCGAGCTGGCCTTGTTGCCGATCATCGAAAGCGCCTACAACCCCAAAGCCAACTCGATCCGTGACGCGGCCGGCCTGTGGCAGTTCATGGCCGCCACCGGGCGCGATTTCGACCTGCGTCAGACTGCCTGGTATGACGGACGCCGGGACGTGGTGGCGTCCAGCAAAGCGGCGATGGATTACCTGACGCGTCTGCACGGCCAGTTCGGCGGCGACTGGCTGCTGGCGATGGCGGCGTATAACGCAGGGGAGGGCACGGTGAGCCGGGCCATCGACGCGAATCAGCGAAAAGGTTTGCCCACCGATTACTGGCACTTGAGCCTGCCGAAGGAAACCCAGGATTACGTGCCGCGCCTGCTGGCGCTGTCGTTGCTGGTGCGCGAACCCGAGACCTATGGCGTGAAGCTCAGCCCGGTGGCCAATGCGCCGTATTTCACCGTGCTGGAGCTGGCGCGGCCGGTGGATCTGGAGCGCCTCGCCGTCAGTGCCGGCATTGATCGCTCGGTACTGTTGAACCTCAATCCGGCGTTTCTACGCAAAAAAACCGTCGACGGACCCTCTCGCCTGCTGGTGCCTCGCGACCAGTTCGAGCAGCTTTCCGCCACCCTGGGCAAGATGACCGACGACGTCATGCACGGTAACGAGGCACTGGCGTTCAGCACAGCCACGGCGTCAGCGGAGATCGTGCGTCCCTGACACACCCTTTCAGCCGCGAGGTTGTCCGCCTCGGGCCCATTTTTGGCAGCAACCGGTTCCCCGTGTGTCGGAGCGGATACACATTTGCGCGCCTGCTGTTCACGCCCCATCGACCCGCGCCAGTCGGGTCAGACGTATTCAAGCAATCAATTAACGAAAATTTCACCGAACTTTTCGGGCGTTGTGTAAAAGCGCTGATACATCCTCGCCAGCTGCCGCCTAAGACACAATTAGAAACATCCACCTCGACGGCTTGATGGGAGCCTCGGTTCTGTTAGCTCGGCCTGATAAGCCATCTTCCGCCGCAACGAGTAGTTGGATCCTGTTATCGGATCTGTATGGATGCGCAAACCTTTGCTTTGCTTTTAATCGTCCAGATGAGAAGAGGCGTGATGCCCGACCCCCTAAATTCAAGGGGTCTGGACCTATACGCGAGAGTACAGTAAAGCGTGTTCGGAAAACCGAGTTGAAGCAGTCGGATTTCCGAACGTAGTTAAACTAACGGTTCTTTAAACTAACAGTCTGTCTGCAAGCAGTCCGGCAACTTTGAGTGTGCACGTTTAGTTATATAAGTTTTCGGGGAGGGCGGCATATAAGTCTGGCGAAAAAGTTAGTTCTTCTTAATAGCAAGCGCAAGCGCATATTTATGAGGCGGCGGCCGGGCGCGCATGATGAATAACGGCGAGTGTGAAGCTGTTTGAATAAGCGTGCTTGAGCGTCAACAGCCACCCGACAGGTGAGGCGACCAGACAGAGCGAGAGGGAATGCACCATGGCAGAGCATAACCTGATGATTGTTAAGCTATTGTGATGCAAGCGTCAGGCGGGCCGGGCCTTTGGCAGCGCGCGTATGTCATCGTCCAGTCGGGGGCAAGGGACAATTTTAAATAGTCGTTTGAATGTTTCGCGGATAATTAGTTGTCGGCGTCAATAAAGTCAAAGTGCTATCACCGAGGCGTTGTGAAGTAGGTCTCACCGTGTTGGGGAACTAAATTTAATTATTGCTGCCTTTGGAATGCGTGGTATTAATAAATCGCTTGCTCCCACTACGAGAGGTATCGATGAAAGAAGAAATCGATGTAAGCGACTGTTCCTGTCAGCCCGGAAATGTGGCACTGGATATCCAGCAGATAGCATTGAATACCGCAAACCTGAGTATGGATTTGCTGCTGTGCGGGGAGACTGGAACAGGCAAGGATACGCTGGCCAAACGTATTCACGACTTGTCCGGTCGGACAGGTTCTTTCATTGGCATGAACTGCGCGGCTATTCCGGAATCCCTTGCGGAAAGTCAGTTGTTCGGGGTTGTGAATGGCGCGTATACCGGCGTCAATCGGTCCCGGGAGGGGTACATCGAAGCGGCCTGCGGCGGCACGCTGTACCTGGACGAGATCGACAGCATGCCGCTGAGCCTGCAGGCCAAGCTGCTGCGGATTCTGGAAACCCGGGGCATCGAGCGATTGGGGTCGACCGATTTCATTCCGGTGGACCTTCGGGTCATCGCCTCGGCGCAGCGCCCTCTGGATGAACTCGTGGAACAAGGGCTTTTTCGTCGCGACCTGTTTTTTCGGCTCAATGTGCTGACCATTCAAATGCCAGCCTTGCGCAAGCGTCGCGAACAGATCCTGCCGTTGTTCGACCAGTTCACCCAGCAAGTCGCCGCCGATTTCGGTTGCCCGGTCGCCGAGCTGGACAATCGTCTGGTACAGGTGCTCCTCAGCCATTCATGGCCCGGCAACATTCGCGAACTGAAGTCTGCCGCCAAACGTTTCGTGCTGGGCTTCCCGCTGCTGGGCGGCGATGCACCGGCGGATCGCGATCTGGAAACGGGGTTGAAGACCCAGCTGCGGGTCATCGAAAGGATGCTCATCGAAGACGCGCTCAAGCGTCACAAACACAGCCTGGAAGCGGTGGTGCAGGAGCTCGAAATTCCCCGGCGCACCTTGTATCACCGGATGAAAGAGCTGGGCATGAACGATGCGGAAGAAGCGGCGATTTCGTAGGACCGGCTAAAGCCGGTCCTACAAAAGCGAGTCCCGCCCTGAGTCCCCAAATACCTGTCCCACCAAGCGCGCTGTCTCGCAATGGACGCCTCGCAGCCAATCTCGCGCAGCCAAATGTCGCGTAACCCTGAACTACCAGAGGTCGTGGATGAGTGTGTACGAGTTATTCGATGAGCAACTGGAGGACGACCATCAGGTGCCGAACCTGCGGGTAGTGGCCCGCAGTCTGGGTCAGTTGGGGATCGACCTGCTGCTGTCAGGCGAAACCGGCACTGGCAAGGACACCGTCGCCAGCCGGATTCACGCGCTGTCCGGTCGCAAGGGCCGGCTGGTCGCGATGAACTGCGCGGCCATCCCGGAATCCCTGGCCGAGAGCGAGCTGTTCGGCGTGGTCAGCGGCGCCTACACCGGTGCGGATCGGGCGCGGGTCGGCTATATCGAAGCGGCTCAGGGTGGCACGTTGTACCTCGACGAGATCGACAGCATGCCCCTGAGCCTGCAAGCCAAACTCCTGCGGGTGCTGGAAACGCGCTCGGTCGAGCGGCTCGGTTCGACAACACCGATTGCGCTGGACGTCTGCGTCATCGCCTCGGCCCAGCGCTCCCTCGACGAGATGGTCGAGCAGGGACGCTTTCGCCGTGATCTGTATTTCCGCCTCAACGTACTGACCGTCACCCTGGCGCCGCTGCGCGAGCAGCGGGCACGCATCCTGCCGCTGTTCGCCCGCTTCGCGGAGGCCGCAGCGCAGGAATCAGGTATTCCGGTGCCCGAAACCACGGGTGTGCTGCGCCACGTCCTCCTCAACCACGACTGGCCGGGCAATATTCGCGAACTGAAATCAGCGGCCAAGCGTCACGTCATGGGTTTTCCGCTGCTGGGCGGTGAGTCCGGCGAGGAGGGCGAGTCATCGGGCCTGAAATCGCAGTTGCGGGTGATCGAAAAAGCGCTGATTCAGGCGGCGCTCAAGCGTCACAACAACAGCGTCGAGGCCGTGAGCCAGGAGCTCGACATCCCCCGTCGCACGCTCTACCACCGCATGAAAGAACTCGACGTCTGACGCCGCTCAGCCCGTCGCTTCTGGCGACACCCCCCCGTTTACACAGCCAGAGCCGCAGCTTCCGGCCCATCCCGAATTTTATTGAGCCACATGGGGAACCGATTCTGAGGTGCGGGCCACCCATTGGCACCAAGCACTTTCGCTGGTGATGACTCAGGAGTGTTCGACATGAATCCAATCTCAATGGTCGGTGGTTTGGCCAACAGCGCGATCAATGCGGGCGGGCAAATGACTCAGCAAGCAGCCAGCGCTGTGACCAATGTCAAGCAGGAAGGCCAGATTACCGACGCGGCCGGCCCTTCCAAGGCCGAAGCGGCACAAAGCGCCGCTACCGAAAAGGCCGATGCCAGCCAGGCGCGCCTGATTGCCATGCAGACCGAAGCCGACATCCGCAAGCAGACCAACGACGTCCTCAGCGCTATCCGTTCCGGCAAGGAAGACAGCGCCAACAAGGCGATCAGCGCCGAAGCGCAGAACGCCAAGGGCATCAGCTACTGATCGGTCCGAGCGCCCCCTGAAAAGGGGGGCATCCACCTGAGGATGGAGGTTTCATGCTAAGTCTCAATGCCAATACCAATCCGCTGCAAAGCCTGCACATCGGCACCGTTGTTTCCCAGCCGACGCTGGGCAGCGACAAGACCCCGCAGTCGCTCAAGGACGTGATCGATCAGCTCGCTCAGGCGCTGACCAAAGGCGGGCACCTGGACAAGGAATCGCCGCTGGGCCAGATGGTCGGCAAGCAGATGGAAAAGAACAATCCGTTGGCGTCTTTGATCGGCGGCAATCCGGACATGATCAAGGCCGCATTGGGTGACCTGATCAAAGACAAGCTGGGCGACAACTTTGGTGCCGCAGCCGATGCGGGCCAGTCGGGTGCCGGCGCGCCGGACCTGATGTCGCAGACCCTCAACGGTCTGGCCAAGGCGTCCCTGGATGATCTGCTGACCAAGACGGACAACGGCACAACCTTCTCCAAGGAAGACATGCCGCTGCTGGACAAAGTCGCCGAATTCATGGACCAGCGCACGGCCCAGGATCCGGTCAAATTCCCGGCACCGGACTCGGGCTCCTGGAAGAACGAACTCACGGCTGAGGGCGACGACTTCCTCGACGGCAAAGAGACCGCTGACTTCCGTTCTGCGCTCGATTCTCTGGGTGGTCAACTCGGTCAGCAACAGAACGGCCTCAGTGATGCCGGCGGCGGATCGCCATTGGGTAACCCGGTGAGCAGCCTTTCCCCCGCTGATTCATCGGGCGGCGCTGCGCAGACCCCGAACAGCGTGAATCAAGACCTCGGCCAACTGCTCGGCGATCTGCTGCAGAAGGGCGTCAACGCCAGCGTCGGCGGCGGCCTCGGCACACCGATGAACGACGCGTCTCAGTCCGGCGGTGCCGGCAACAGCGTGACCCAGGACCTGGGGCAATTGCTCAGCGGCCTGATCAAGAAAGGCCTTGAAGCTGAACAAAACGGTGCCGGCGTCAGTGGCGCAGGTGGGCAAAACCCGTTCGCCCAGCACGATCAGCAAAACATGCTGGCCCAGGCTGCTTCCGCCCTTGTCTCGGCATTGGTGGGCGGCGGTAGCAATAGCAACAACCTTTCCTGAAGCAAACCGTACGCATCGACACCGTCTGCCGGAGATCGCCCGTGACCCTTTCCAATGTCAACCAACTCAAATCGCCGTCCACCGATCTTGAGCCGCGCCTGGATCAGGGATTGGTCAGCGGGCCTTCGCAGGCGGACGTCGATCTGTTCAACGCCGCGATGCGCCCTGAACTGTCGATGCAGCAGAGTCATTTGTCCGAACAGATCGCCAGTGCGTTGTCGGAACGTCTTGGCGCCACCGACAAGCTCTCGCAGCAAGCGGCGCGCAAGATGAAACGAGCGTCCACCACCGATGACCCGCTGGAAATTTCCCAGATGAGCCGGTCGCTGTCGCAGTACTCGCTGCAGATGGCGCTGACCACCAAAGTCGTCAGCAAGAGCGCCCAGGCCCTCGATAAATTGACCAACCTGCAGTAGAGGCATGCCGTGAACTACCTGACTGCGGGACTGATCTGCCTGATGCTGTTGCTCAGCGGGTGCAGTGATGACACGGACCTGTTCACCGGGATGTCCGAGCAGGATTCCAATGACGTGATCGCCAGCCTCGCCGACCAGCACATTGACGCGCGCAAGCGCAGCGAGAAGACCGGCGTGGTCATCAGCGTCCCGACCGCCGAGATCAATCGCGCGGTGCGCATCCTCGATGCCGCCGGGCTGCCGCGCCGTTCGCGCACCAGCCTGGGTGAAATCTTCAAGAAGGAAGGGGTGATTTCCACACCGCTGGAAGAGCGCGCGCGGTACATCTACGCCTTGTCCCAGGAGCTGGAGGCGACGCTGTCGCAGATCGACGGGGTGATCGTCGCCCGGGTGCATGTCGTGCTGCCCGAACGCATCGCGCCGGGCGAACCGGTGCAGCCAGCGTCGGCGGCGGTGTTCATCAAACACACCGCGGCCCTCGACCCCGACAGCGTGCGCGGGCGTATTCAGCAAATGGTCGCCAGCAGCATTCCCGGCATGTCCGGTGAGCCTTTGGATTCGAAGAAATTCGCCATCGTGTTCGTGCCGGCGGCGGAGTTTCAGGACACCGAACGGCTGGTGAATTTCGGGCCGTTTCTGGTGGACAGCGCCAATGTCGACTTCTGGAATCGCATGCTGTGGCTCGCGCCGTTTGCTGCGCTGCTCCTGATTGCCTTGATCGTGTTGATGCTGCGCGGCGACTGGCGCAATGCGCTGCTGCAACGCATCGGCCTGCGCCGCAGTGCCCGGACGAGCATGCCGGTGCGGGCGTAATGCTCAGCGCCGAGGAGCACTGGATTCGTTGGTGGTGCGCGCCCTGGGAATGGGCCCATGCCGACTGGATCGACGTGTTCGCCGACCATTGCGGCATGACCCGCGAGGATTGCACCGAATTGCTCGGCACTCGCCACGACGTGTTTCTGCACAGCGTCGGCGTAGTCCCGAGCCAACCGCCGCCCCCCGTTGAATCGCTGATGCAATGGCTGCAACTGGATGAGGCGCAGCAGCAGCGGGCGCTGTCCCTGGCGGGCCGAATCTGTTTCGGCCAGGGCACGCAGGCCAGCGCTGACGACGCCGGGCAGGTGCATGAGCCTTGGTGTCGCGCGGTGGCCAAGGCGTTGCGGCCCGGGTTGTGGCTGGACGCCTCGGTGAACGATGCGCGCGTTTTGCTGGCGGCGTGGACGGGCGAGCCTTGCTGGTCGCGGCTGCGCCTGTCATGGGCGCCGGATGCCTTGCCGCCACCCTGCGCCGAGCTGCCCGAGAACAAGTTGCAAACCCTGTGGCACTCGGTGTTATGGCGGGTGACGACGCCTTGATGATTGCAGTTACCCCCATTGTCCTTCAGGAGCTGAACATGCTCGCCAAGCGTCGTCTCGTGTTGTCTTCCTCCGCCGTGCTGGTCACCGACATCCTGCGGCGCGAAGACCTGGCCGGTACCGTGCTCGCCGCCGAAGTGCTGGACAACGCCCGCGCTGAAGCTGAGCAGATTCTCGCTGCTGCCCACGCTCAGGCGCAGCACGAAAAGGATCAGGCGCTGGCGCAGTTCTGGGACAGTGCCAACGGTTTTCTGCAGCAGCTTGAGCAGCAGCGATCGGCTCTGGCGCAGGAATCCATGGCGGCTGTAGAAGCCCTGCTTAATGAGGCGCTCGCCGAGTTGCTCGACCAGACCAGCCTCGCGGAACGCAGTCGCGCGCTGATGAGGAATCTTGCCGCCGGCCAGACCGTCGAAACCAGGGCCGCGCTCAGCGCTCATCCGGCCATGCTCGACAGCCTCGGCGAGTGGTTGTCGGCCAGTCGCTTCGCTGATCACTGGCAGCTAAAGAGTGACCCGGCGATGGCGCCGGAGACCCTGCGCCTGAGCGATGCCAACGGCGCGTTCGACATCGACTGGGACAGCTTGCGCCGTGGGCTCGCGAGCCCTTCGGCGCATTCATGAGTTTTTCTTGACCCGGTTGTGACGGTTGATGGAACCGGAGCGGCCGCCGGTTCCACTCAGGGGGTGAATCCCTCAGTTGGAGCCACCGGCATGATCAGTTTCAAATCCCTGCAAAACCATCTCGATCACTCCTATTCCCGCGCCCAGGACGACATGCAGGACGCCGCCGAAACCGCCTCGGAAAGCGGCAGCATGGAAGACTTTCAGGCGTTCAGCGATGCCTCGCAGCAGACCAACGTCGCCAACATGATTCTCAACGAAGGGCTGCGCGCCAAACACGGCATCACCAAAGCGATCATCGATGGAATTCAGTGAATTCAGCGCGATCCTCGCTCAGTGGTGCGAGCGACGTCCGCTCGCGCCGCTGGACTGCTGGATCGACGACGCCAACGCGCGACTGGCGGTGTCGGGCAACGGCATTCGCCTGAGCCTCGATGTGCTCGATCCCTATGACGGCAGTGACCCGCAGCGCCTCGACGCAGTGCTGACCCAGGGCGGCGCTGGCGTGGCCTGTGCCTGTGAGGGCGGACTGGCCATTGACCCCGACACCCGCTGCGTGGTGTTGGTCAGCTGGATTCCCGACCCCTGTAATCCCACGCAACTGCTCGAACGTCTGGAGCGCCTGGCCAATCAGCGCGCCGCGATGCTCAGCCTCATGCAAACCTCGATTCGCAGCGCGACTGCCTCGTCGTCCCGCTCGACCCTCAAAACCTGGCAACCGGGAGTGTGAAATGCGCAAGGCCTTAATGTGGTTGCCTTTGCTGATGATCGGCATTGGTGCGCCGGCGCTGGCCGCGGTGCCTGACGCCTGGAAACACACCGCCTACGCCTACGATGCGCGGCAGACCGAACTGGCGACTGCCCTGGCAGACTTCGCCAAGGAGTTCGGCATCGGCCTGGACATGCCGGCGATGCCGGGCACGCTGGACGGGCGCATTCGTGCGAAGAACCCCCAGGAATTCCTCGACCGGCTGGGTCAGGAGCATCACTTCCAGTGGTTCGTCTACAACGAAACCCTGTACATCAGCCCGACCAGCGAGCAGACCTCGGCACGGATCGAAGTGTCGCCGGAAGCGGTCGATGACCTGCAGCAGGCGCTGTCCGATGTCGGCCTGCTGGACAAGCGCTTCGGCTGGGGCGCATTGCCCGACGAAGGCGTGGTGCTGGTGCGCGGTCCGGCCAAGTACGTCGACTTCGTGCGCAGTTACAGCAAGAAGGTCGAGGCGCCGGAAAAAGCCGAGAAGCAGGACGTCGTGGTCCTGCCGCTGAAGTACGCCAACGCCGCTGACCGCACCATTCGTTATCGCGATCAGCAACTCACCGTCGCCGGTGTCGCCAGCATTCTTCAGGAGTTGCTGGAAAGCCGCTCCCGTGGCGAGTCCATCAACGGCGTCAACCTGCTGCAAGGGCAGGGCGCAGCCGGCAGTTCGATCAATGGCGGCAACAATTCCTCGGGCTTGAACTACGGCGGCATGCAAGGCCAGGGTTTCGACACCGGCGCCATCGAACAGGGGCTGGACCGGGTGCTGGGTTCCAAGGGCAAACGCGGCGGGTCGTCCAGTGAATCGGCGAGCCGCTCGAAGATCCGCGTCAGCGCCGACGTGCGCAACAACTCGGTGCTGATCTACGACCTGCCCAAGCGCCGGGCGATGTACGAGAAGCTGGTCAAGGAACTGGACACGCCGCGTAACCTGATCGAGATCGACGCGGTGATTCTCGACATCGATCGAAATGAGCTGGCGCAGCTGTCCAGCCGCTGGAATTTCAAGGGCGGCAGCGTGAGCGGCGGCGCCAACCTGTTCGAGCAGGGCACCAGCACCACGTTGTTTATCCAGGATGCCGGGAAGTTTTCGGCAGACCTGCATGCCCTCGAAGGCAACGGCGCGGCGTCGGTGATCGGCAATCCATCGATCCTGACCCTGGAAAACCAGCCGGCGGTGATCGACTTCAGCCGCACCGAATATCTCACCGCCACTTCCGAGCGGGTCGCTGACATTGTGTCGATCACGGCGGGCACCAGCTTGCAGGTGATTCCGCGCTCCCTGGACCAGAATGGCAAATCCCAGGTGCAGCTGATCGTCGACATCGAGGACGGCCAGATCGACACCTCGCAAATCAACGAAGACCAGCCAGCGGTGCGCAAGGGCAACGTCAGCACCCAAGCGGTGATCGCTGAGCATGGTTCACTGGTCATCGGCGGTTTTCATGGGCTGGAAACCACCGACAAGGTCAACAAGATCCCGCTGCTGGGCGACATTCCGGTCATCGGCAAACTGCTGTTCCAGTCCCGCAGTCGCGAGCTGAACCAGCGTGAGCGGCTGTTCATCCTCACGCCGCGGCTGATTGGCGATCAGATCAACCCGGCGCGCTATGTGCAGAACGGCAACCCCCACGACGTCGATGACCAGATGAAGCGCATCAAGGAACGTCGCGACGGTGGCGAACAACCGACCCGTAGCGATGTGCAGAACGCCTTCACCCAGTTGCTCGACGGCGTCACCCCGGTGGGCTTCAACAGCGGCGAGACCTTGCCGTTCGAAGCCGACAGCCTGTGTGATCCGGGTACCGGGCTGACCATGGATCGTCAGCGTTCGCAGTGGTTTACCCGCAAGGATTGGGGCATCGCGGTGGTCGTGGCGCGCAACACCACCAGCAAACCGGTGCGCATCGACGAAAGCCGCTGCGGCGGTCGCTGGGTGATGGGTGTCAGCGCCTGGCCCCATGCGTGGCTGCAGCCGGGGGCGGAGAGTGAGATCTACATCGCCCTGCGCCAGCCGCAGGTGTCGAGCAAGGCCAAACAGAACCGACCTTCGCTGCTCAAGGGGGCTACACGATGAACCTGCGCGGTTTGCTTTTGCTGTTTCTGGTCACCGCCACGCTGGCGGGGTGTGCCACCCATGGGTGTTCGGGTTATTCGTGCAAGCGGCCGGATTCCAATGACCGGGAGCTGGTGATCTGGTGGCCGCCGGACATGCGTCAGGGGATCGATGAGCGTGACCATGAGCAGGATTTTACTGTGGTGCCATTGAAGGACTGAGCATGATTCGGGTATCGGAAAAATCAGCGTTTTACGCCCACGTCGCCGCCGAGCGTGCGGCGATCTGGCCGGTGGCAACGGGCGTTGCGTTTGTCAGTCGACGTGAGCACCGGGACTGGGGCATCGCGCTGCATATCGAGGGCCGGGCCTTGCGCCCGGAGCAGTTGCGCGATGCGTTGGAGCGGCGGTTTTCGCAGGCGGAGTTGTTCAACGATTTCTTTCTGTTTTTGGATGTGCAGCGGGATTTTGTGGTTTGGCATGCGGTGCCGGATGCGCAGGGGGCTGGGGTGAGTCTGGACAGTATTCGTCGGCAGGAGCTGGAGCTGGCGGGGTTGGGGCATCTCAGTGATGTTTTGCAGTGATTCAAGATCCTTAAGATCAAGGGCGTCTGCCTGGGGGCAGACTGTTTCGCCTTCGGCGAGTTACTTGGAAAAGCACCCCAAGTAACCAAGGGTGCCTGCTCCTGGTTTGGCCCTCCTTCGTCGGGTTCCCTCACTCCGACGACGCTCCGTGGGCCCGCGCCGAACGGACATCCCTGTCCTGACGGCGCTCTCGCCGCATCCATGCGGCTCGACCCACTGCGCGTCGTCTACGTTCGGCCTGCACCCAAGTCGCGATGGGTGTCGTTTGGACTTTTTGCGTAGGAAGATCAAGAGCAGATCAAAAGCAGAGCAACAGCTTCCCGGCTGAAGCCGGTCCTACGGGGGCGCCGCCGGGTTCACTGACTGCACGCGTTGCTTTTTAGTGGGACCGGCTTTAGCCGGGAAGAGGCCCGTCCAGGCGCTGATATTTGATCGTCCCCACGCTCCGCGTGGGAATGCATCCTGTGACGCTCCGCGTCACCTCCCAAGGCCTGAATGCGCGTCGTCTGCGGGACGCGGGGCGTCTGGGGCGGCGTTACCACGCGGAGCGTGGGAACGATCGGCGTCATCGTCCTAACTGACGGAACGCATTTTCTGTAGGAGCCGGCTTGCTGGCGAACGCGGTGGGTCAGGTACGAATAGGGACAGCGACGGCAGTTCGCATTCGAGTTTGTACAACGCCGCGCGGCCTGCATTTCGGTAGGCCAGCAAATGCCCCATCGCATGGTGCGCCACG